>JBFHKL010000335.1:0-4412 GCA_041595375.1 Saccharicrinis sp. | reverse complement strand
TTGGTGATCAGATAAAAAAGACACGTAACCTTTTTAACCGCGCCATCAAAAACAATGCCTATAAAGGTCAATACCATTTTTGTTATTGCACCAAATGTAATCACTTTTACCATGTGATTAAGGAAGCGTTAAAACATAATGTTAATCTAGAAACCTCGTCATCATTTGATATTGATTTAATTTTAAATCTTCATAGAAAAAAGAAAATTAACAAATCAAGAATTATTATTCATAATGGATATAAAACGGATGGCTATCTTGAAAAAATAGTTCGTTTACAGGAGATGGGGTTTGAAAACTCTATTGTTATTTTAGATAGTGTGAACGAGTTGAGAAGGTTACTCAAAATTAACACTAAGGAAAAAATAAAAATTGGTATCCGGATGGCGATCAGTGAAGAAGCTCAATCGGCTTACCATACTTCTCGTTTAGGTATTCCTCCGAATGAAATTATTAATTTTTTCAAAAAACAAATTAAGGGCAACGATCGTGTAGAATTGAAAATGCTTCACTTTTTTGTTGATTCCGGTATTAAAGATACACTTTATTATTGGGGTGAATTTCAAAAAGCATTGAAACTGTATATTGAACTCAAAAAGGAAAGCAAGAACCTAAATTCTTTTAATTTAGGTGGAGGATTTCCCATACGCAATCATCTGGGTTTTGAATACAATTATGAGTATATGATTAATGAAATCATAGCCAATGTAAAAGATGCCTGTGATAAAGAAAAAATTCCAGATCCAGATATTTATACTGAGTTTGGAAAATATACAGTAGGCGAATCTGGGGCTATCATATTTGAAGTATTAGAACAAAAACAACAAAACGATACAGAAACCTGGTATTTAATTAATAACAGCTTGATGAACACCATACCTGATGCCTGGTCGATACATGAGAAATTTATTTTATTACCAATCAATAAGTGGAATAATGAATATGGTCGTGCCAATATCGGTGGTATAAGTTGTGATCACTCCGATTACTATAATTCAGAAGACTTAAATCAGGAGATTCTTTTACCTAAATATGATTATGAGGAAGAGAAGAAAGAGCCTTTATACCTTGGTTTTTTTCATACAGGAGCCTATCAGGATGCAATCAGCGGATACGGAGGCATCAAACATTGTTTGATACCAGCCCCAAAGCATGTAATCATTGACCGCGATGAACGTGGCAACATTATCGACTATGTATATAGGGAAGAGCAATCGGTAGGTGAAATGTTTAATATTTTAGGATACAATAAAAAATAAGTCAACAAAAAATCGGTTTAATGCTTATATGTAATAAGGGATTAAACAAATGACTTTAACGAAACAGATATACCCATAACAGAAACTCCTAAATAAGGAGAACTGTTATGGGCTTTTTTTATACAAAAAATTAACAAAGCTATTCTCAAAAAAAATATAGAAGCCAATCACTTTATAAAATCTGCGTGCTTATTTTATTACCCATTTTTACCATCAGTTCACTACTCTTTTAACTCTTGAACTTAGGTAATACACATTCTAATTACCACCTACCCTCTTTAATTTAAGTGTTTATATAGGTAAAAGCCATTTTTTGTCCTATGTATCTGACAAAAAAGACTATTTTTGTGTTTTGCACAGTATTGTTCAATCAACAAAATTTTTAATGAATATGTACAGAACTAAATTAGCTATTGTTCTTTTTACAAGCCTTGCTTTTCTTTCCCCAAGCATTTCAAGGGCTTGTACTAACTTTTTAATAACCAAAAATGCTTCTGCTGATAATTCGACTATGATATCTTATGCAGCCGATTCTCATGATCTTTTTGGTGAATTATATTACTGGCCGGGACAGGAATGGCCCGATGATGCGATGTTGGATGTTTATGAATGGGATACAGGAAAATATCTTGGCCAGATTAAACAAGTCCAAAAAACATATACTGTCATTGGTAATATGAATGAAAACCAGGTTGCTATTGGAGAAACAACCTTTGGCGGACGCAGCGAGTTAAAAGACTCCACTGGAATTATTGATTATGGAAGTTTGATTTATATCGCCCTTCAGAGATCAAGAACAGCCAGAGAAGCAATTAAAGTAATGACTGATCTTGTTGAAGAATATGGATATTACAGTTCTGGCGAATCCTTTTCTATTGCCGACAAAGATGAAGTCTGGATTATGGAAATGATAGGAAAAGGAGTTGGTAACAAAGGTGCCGTATGGGTAGCACGTAAAATTCCTGATGGAATGGTTTCTGGTCATGCCAATCAGGCTCGTATCACCAGTTTTCCCTTAAAGGATGAAGATAATTGTCTTTACTCGAAGGATGTGATTTCCTTTGCACATGAAAAAGGATATTTCGACGGTAAAAATAAAGATTTTAGCTTTGCTGACACCTATGCACCATTGGATTATGGCGCTTTACGCTTTTGTGAGGCCCGCGTTTGGTCTGGTTTCCGTTTGATGAACTCTGAAATGGATCAATATGAAGGCTATGTAAAAGGAGAATCTTCGGAAAGATTACCCCTATGGATTAAGCCCTCTAAAAAAATATCGTACCGCGATTTACAAAATATTATGCGCGACCATTTCGAAGGAACATCCTTAGATATGACCAAAGATCCGGGTGCAGGTACCTTTAGGCGTCCTTATCGTTTTCGTCCATTAACCTGGGAAGTAGAAGGAGAAGAATATTTTAACGAAAGAGCCATTGCAACTCAACAAACGGGTTTTTCGTTTGTGGCACAAATGCGTAACTGGTTACCCAACGAGATTGGAGGTATTCTTTGGTTTGGAGTTGATGATGCTGCTACTACAGTATATGTTCCTATTTATTGTGGTATCAATCAAATTCCTGAAGAATTTGCTGTTGGAAATGGCAACCTACTGGAGTTTTCCTGGACCTCTGCTTTTTGGATATTTAATTGGGTATCTAATCAGGCTTATTCACGATACAACTTGATGATAACTGATATTAGAAAGCTACAGTTGCAATTAGAAAATAAATTTGCCGATAATATGCAAGCCATAGAGCAGGCTGCACGCAGTTTATATGAGGTTAATCCTGCAAAGGCAAAATCATTTCTTACAGAATACTCCTTAGCTCAGTCAAGCATAACGGTCAATAGCTGGAAAAAGCTAGGTGAATTTTTAATGATAAAATATCTGGATGGTAATTTACATAAAGAGGTGGACGGAAAGTTCCTAGAAAACCCATATGGTCATCCATATCCTGCTGAATTCCCCGGATATAATGAAGACTTTTACAAAAAAATAGTTGATGAAACCGGAGAACAGTTAAAAATGAAAAAGCTCCCTGGTGAAGAAAATACCGGACACTAATTAAAAATATCCCTGGAGATTTTGCTCGTCAAATTCTCCAGGGCATTAAAAGCTACACTTCATTAAAACATATATCTTCTTAATTTACTTCAGGCCACTAACTCTGTATTTTCAGTAGAGTCTGATTTCTTTATTTTATTCTTTTCTATATTTTTTTTACTTTCTGTAAGCTTAAAGAACTTCAAAGACTCGGTTAAGCTATCCGATAGCTCTTTAAGCTGAAAAGCAGTAGTAGCCATTCCTTCAGATCGCGAAGCATTTTTATGGGCCACACTATTTAATTCTATCAGCGCCATATTAACCTGTTCAATACCCAGTTTCTGTTCAATACTGGCTGCTGAAATATTGGCAATCATTTTTGAAGATTGCTGTATTTGAGGCAACATTTCTTCAAACAATAAGGACGATTGTTGAACCAGCCCCATACTATTTGCTGCATACAAATTTATTTCATCGGCTGCTCTACGACTTCTTTCGGCCAGTAACTTTACTTCCTTAGCAACTACACTAAAGCCTTTACCCGTATTCCCGGCTCTTGCAGCCTCAACAGCAGCATTTAGCGCTAAAATATTGGTATGCTCAGCTAAACCATTAATTATTTTAGCTTTCTCTGATATATTTTTAACCGCACTTGTTATCTTCTCTGAAAAAACAAAAAGGTTTTGAAGATTATCCTGGTTATTATCAGCCAGTTCCTTGCTTTGAGTGGCATTTAAGGCATTCTCCCCTACCCTCTCAGCCATTTGTTTCATGATTGAAGTAAGTTCCTGACTCGATTCTGCCTGCTCATTTGAACCATGAGCCAAATCCTGTATACTCTCGCTTAAATACGAACTTGATTTAGCGAGTTGCCTGGAACTTCTTTTTATTTCCTTCACCAAAAATTTGAGCACAAAAACTAATTTCTGAAGATTATCAACTAAAAAATTCACCTCCCCTTCTCCCTTTTTTTTCAGCTTATTTACATTCGTTATACTCAAATCCCCTTCTGCAATATTATTTAATTGATTTAATGCTTCGGTTAAGGGATATTGAATTTTCTTTCTGATCAAACGATATATAACAAAGATGCCTAAGATCATTAGAGG
>JBFHKL010000334.1:0-4436 GCA_041595375.1 Saccharicrinis sp. | reverse complement strand
TTGTTACGCGGAGATGCACGGAGAAAACTCAGAGATTCACGGAGCTTTTTCATTTATTCTTTGTGTAGCTCTGTGATACCTTTGTGGATCTCTGTGTAACTTTTTATTTTTTTCTTTCAATATTTATTACGCGGAGATTCACGGAGAAAACTCAGAGATGCACAGAGTTTCTTTATTTATTCTCTGTGTAGCTCTGTGATACCTTTGTGGATCTCTGTGTAACTTTTTATTTTTTTCATTACTTATTTATTACGCGGAGATGCACGGAGAAAACTCAGAGATGCACGGAGTTTTTATTTATTCTCTGCGTAGCTCTGTGATAACTTTGTAGCTCTCTGTGAAACCAACTAACTTTTCCTATATAAATAATAATAACATAATGGGACAAAATATAAACTCACCAAGGTACCTAAAGTCATTCCGCCAATAACTGTTAAAGCCAAAGGGCGTTGTAATTCACTTCCCATATCCGTTCCCCATAAAAAAGGCACCAACGCCAAAATAGTGGTTAAACTAGTCATGATAATTGGTTTTATTCTTCGGTGCCCTGCAGTTTCTATGGCCTGCATCAAAGGCATACCATCTGTTTTTCGAAGCCTATTAATAGTATCAATTTTTAATATTGAATCATTAATAATAATACCACTCATCACTACTATCCCAATCATGGCCATCAAGTTGATTGTTCCTCCAAAGAGCCATAATAAACCCAATGCTCCGGCAATATCTATAGGTACTTCTATCAATACGATCAGGGGCTGCAAGAATGATTCAAACTGTGCAGCTAAAATAAAATATAACAGAGCCAGTGATATTAGCAATACTATAACAAGCTCTTTGATTAACACTTGTGTTGAAAACCAGCTCCCTTTAAATGCAACATTCAACTTACCATATTTATCAAGCTCCTGCCTTATTTTGATCATCATAACCTGGGGAGTCTCTGGTAATTTAGTCATACTGATTGGTACAAATGCGCCTTCCTTACCTCCATATAATGTTTTGTAGTCTAATACCGGAACAAGGCTGACTAGCTGATTGACAGAAATAAGTTTATCATTTTTATTTTTAATTTTCAGCTCTTTAAGAATTTCTTCTAAAATGGACCTTTTATCAGAAATTACTATAGGTACATATTGCGATCCGGTAGGTAATACTCCAACTTGATAGGCATTAATAGCAGACTTTAAGCGCGTGTACAACTGCGTTTGATCCACATCATATAAAGCCAGATGCTCTGGTTTTATCCTGACTTCAACAAACGACTCTCCGGCAACACCTTTTGCATGACCTTCTGGATAAGTACTGTTTATTGCATTAACCATACTTTCTTCTTCTTCAATTGGAGGAACACCATTTTGCCTGTTAGAACTAATCCTGACAACAAGAGGTGCTTCTCTTTCAGAAAAAAGCTTTTCAAAAATAGTTTCAGGTGCATGATAAGTAAATGTAGCTTCGGGGTATTGCGACTTAAGCCATGCTGAAAATGCTGACTTAAGCTTATCCAGATCTTTATAGTTATTTAATTCGATATAAACCAATGCTTCTGACACTGACAAGTCCATATCCTTGTGCATAACGTATTTCTGCGTTCCAACAAAAGCATTACTTAATTTAATATCTGCACTACTTAGATGCAATAGCAATTTTGTGCGACGCAGATTCTCTTGTGTATTAATTTTATCATTCCAGTCAAGCTTAACAATCAGCTCCTTTTGCCTGAAGGAAGGAAAACGCTCTTTAGAAAGTCCTAAGCCCAATAATAAACTTATTATTAACAGCAATATAAAACCAATAAAAATTAAGCTTCGGAATTTAAAAACCCACTGAAATCCACGTTCGTAAATATCTTCCACCTTAAACAGGTTTAACTCTTGTAACCAAGCTGAAAGTTTACCCTCTTGTCTTTTCCCTTTTCTTTCTGCTCTAAGCCAAAATAAACGAAAAAGTGTAGGCAACAGAGTAACGGATACAATTAAGGACACCAATAAACCAACAGCAACAGCCATAGCCTGATCGTAAAATAAAGCACCGGATATTCCACTTAAAAAAATCAAAGGAATAAATACCGCACACGTAGTAAGTACCGAACTTATCAAAGGCCTGATAACTTCTGTGGTTCCTTTTATACAGGCACTAGCCAAAGCTTCGCCCCTTTGTTGGTATTGTGTAATATTATCAATCACGATAATAGAATTATCAATCATCATACCCACACCCAGTATTAAGCCGGAAAGTGAAATAATATTAACAGACAGACCTACCAAATGAAAAAACAGGATACTGATAACAATAGATACTGGGATACTCATGCCTATAAGCCAAGGTGAACGAGCATCTTTTAAAAAGAAAAACATAATAACAAAAGCCAGTAAAGCGCCTATAATTAAACTCTGCCTTAGATTGGCTATTGCATATTGTAGCAAACCGGTTTGATCACGTACTATTTCAAAGCTGACTGTCTGGTAGACTCTGTTAAAGATGGCCAGTAATTTATCTACCTCTTCTTTAAGTTCAGCCATACGGGCATCGGACTGTTTAATAACAGCTAAAGATAAGGCCATTTGCTTTCCCGAAATAAAAACGCCTTCTCTAGCTTTAGGTCTGATACCCACTTGGGCAATATCTTTTAGCTGAAGCAGACGATCGCCCGATTTCAGGTAAATATTTCTAACATCATCTACGGTTCGTAATGAATTGGTAAAACGAATATTAAAACGGTATTGACCATCAATGATTTGAAGCGAACCTAAAGAGATATTATTCTGCTCCAACGCCTTAGTTATATCATCATGCGAAATATTAAGCGGCTTTGTTTTATCCATGAGAGGTAGAATATAAAGCTCCGGCTCCAACTGTCCGGTAACATCAACCATGGCTACCTGTGGTAATTGCTCAATACGTTTGACCACTACATTTTGAGCCAGATCGCACAATTCCATAAACTCTGTGTCATCAGCCAAAGAATCTTTTAACCAGGTATTGATATAAAAAACAGGTAAATCGGTGGCACTGGCTTTTATAATAGCCGGACGCTCTAATTCCGCAGGCAAGTCGCGCATGGCAGCATCTACTTGCTCGTTCACATCAATAAAAGCATAATTAATATCGGCACCATACGAAAAACGAAGCTTAATCAAACCTTTACCTTCACGCGATTCACTGCTCATATCGTCTAAATGCGGAACCTGCATCAGGTTTTGACGAAGCTGCCTGATGACTCCACTCTCTATTTCACGAACCGACTTGCCGGGATAATTTACCTGCACAGTAATTTCAGGAATACTAATATCAGGCATTAAAGAAACAGGCAATAAACCGGCAGCTACTCCACCCAAAAGAAGAATAGCTATAAATGACATAATGACCGCTATGGGTCGGTGTATTAAAAATTTTACCATAATTATTTCTATTACACAAAGGCTCTCAGAGTATATTAAATTTTTCTCCGTATTTCTCTGCGTGACTTACATTACTTAGTTATTACACTGAGACTCGCTGAGAACCTCTGAGATTCACAGAGTTTTTTAATATTTCTTTTTTCTCTGTGTATCTCCGTGCTTTCTTTGTGCATCTCGGCGTAACCAATACACTTATTTTGACACACTTACATATCTCCTTAATTACTTCTATTACACTGAGATTCGCTGAGAACCTCTGAGATTTACAGAGTTTTTTAATATTTCTTTTTTCTCTGTGTATCTCTGTGCTTTCTTTGTGTATCTCGGCGTAACCAATACACTTATTTTGACACACTTATACATCTCCTTAATTACTTCTATTACACTGAGATTCGCTGAGAACCTCTGAGATTTACAGAGTTTTGAATTTTTCCTCTGTGCAACTCTGTGTTTTCTTTGTGCATCTCTGCGTAACCCATATTTTTATTTTACTGTATTTATATATCTCTTTAGTCCGCTCTTTAAGAGCTTTACGTTAAAATTAATTAACAAACCTACCTCATATCCACCCAATTTAAGATAAGTCAAAATTTGAGCTTCATGAACTTCGGTTAAGGATTCTACATGTTTCAATTCAACAACTACCCGATTTTCAACCAAAAGGTCAATCCTATAACCATGATCCAATTTCACTTCTTTATACACTATGGGTAAAGCTTTTTCTTTTTCAACATGTAGTCCTTCCTGTCTTAGCTCATAAAGTAAACATTCCTGATAAGCTGATTCCAATAAACCTGGACCAAGTGCTCGATGAACTTCTATGGCTTTTCCAATAATTATTTTTGTAATTTCATTCGTTTCCATAGTATTACACTTTTAATTGTTACACTGAGACTCGCTGAGAACCTCTGAGATTCACAGAGTTTTTTAATATTTCTTTTTCTCTGAGTAGCTCTGTGCTTTCTTTGTGCATCTCGGCGTAACCAATACACTTATTTTGACACACTTACATATCTCCTTAATTACTTCTATTAC
>JBFHKL010000333.1:0-4441 GCA_041595375.1 Saccharicrinis sp. | reverse complement strand
GATGTATATTCTTTGCCATTTATATTTTCCTTTCGTGCTATAATATTGAGGATACCTTTCTCGACCCATGCATTTTCTTTTCTCTCAAGGGTATAATATTGTAATTCGTTATTTCCCCATCCTGTATCATTCCCTTTGGTATCGTACCTCCATTTTGTAGAATCAGGTAATCCGGCATAATCGAATTCGTCGCTCCAAACCAGTTGATAAGATTCATCTGTAGACTTCTGATCGCTCTTCGATCCATCCGTTGTTTTCAACTTACAACTGGATAAAAGCAATAAACCAGCTAAAAATAAAGTGATCTTAGTTTGCATGTTAATTTGTATATTTTGAATCGGCCGTAGCCTCTTAACTCTTTTTTATTTACTGATAGACTCTCACGTAATCAATTTCTAAGGTCTGCGGGAAAATGGTATTATCGATTCCCTGTGCTCCGCCCCATGTGCCACCAACAGCAAGATTTAGAATAAAAAACTGAGGCTCATCAAAAGGCCAGTTATCATCTGTTTTAACGGAAGGTGCATAAGTATAGAATGGATCATCCTGATCGTTCACATAAAAACTGATGCTATCTTCGGTCCAGATCATTCCATAAACATTAAATTCTTCTTCACAGTTTTCAACAGTAAGTTCTGATGTATTTATTGTAGATCCCGAACTGGAAGTTGTATGCAATGAACTGTGAACATTATATGGGTCGTAACCAACGTATTCCATAATGTCTATTTCACCACAAGCAGGCCATCCGGCTGTGCTTAGGTTAGCACCCAGCATCCATATTGCAGGCCAAACACCTGTTCCTGATGGAAGTTTTGCACGAATTTCCATTCGTCCATAAGTAAATTCTTTTTTGCCCCAGGTAATCATACGCGTTGAGGTATAAGAACCGGTTGTTTTATCGTCGTTAATTTTTTTGGCAGTAATTATAAGTACTCCATCTTCAATGGCGGCATTATCGCCATCGGTATACATTTGTAGTTCGCTGTTTCCCCAACCACCATCTCCGGTTTCGAAGGTCCAGTAGTCGGTATTAATTGAAGAGCTATTGAATTCGTCACTCCAGACCAGAGTTTCAGAATCATCGTAATCAGGATCATCGCTCTCAATGATTATTGTTTTGCTTATCGATTGGGTATCGACAATTGAATTTAGGGGGCCCCAAATTGTTAGTGTTACTTCATAGGTTCCGGCTAGAGGATAGTAGGCTGTTCTTGCGGACGTTTTATCACTTGATTTACCAGAATTTTCATCATTTCCAAAATCCCACTCCACATACAAATAATCGCCTGTTGAGTTATTAGTAAAAGTTACTGTATTCGGATCTGTTGAATTAATTTCATAGTCGAAACCAACTTCGTATCCTGAATTATCATCATCGTCACTACTCGAACAAGCTGACATAAAAAAGCCTGTAAGAACCAGACAATTGACTATGAAAAATTTAACAATCTTAATCATCACTCTTAATTTAAAACAGAAATAAAAACTCCCTGGAATCATGATTCCGACTCCAGGGAGTTAAAAAATATACTATTCAGACAATATAAAATCGTCGATATAAAAGATTCCTTCGTTACAATGTCCTTCAGCACCTAGCTGAACAACAATTTTATCAAAGTCAGTTCTATCGCTAGAACCACTAAAGTCGAATGTTAAATCAACCCAGGTTCCATAATCTTCCTCACTAATTGTATTTGACACAACTACCTGAGTTTCCCAAGCGTTACCTCCTAAAGAACTATCTTGAAGCTTCACATCAACCTGAGGTTTAAGATTGTGATCAGTTAACCATGAAGTACCTTCAGAATCACATTCTGTTTCGTAATCATTAAAATTTGGAACAAACACCTTCATGGTAAATACATTTCGAGTAGACAGATCCATATAGTAATCCAACTCTGTATAAATATTTTCCCATACGCCAGTTCCTTTGGAATACATAGCAATATTATCAGAAGTATTAACCCCCACTTTGGCAAAGTTACTGATGGTTTCAAATCCTGTGATATCCAATGACCAATCGATATTACCATTACCTTCAAAGTCCTCATATATGTCATTTGATTCAACTAACTTAACCACTTCTTCTGGTTCTTCGGTTAATAAATCTTCAGGGACTAACATGGTATACCAATAAAAGCTGTTTTTAGAATCCCAAAAAGCAATCTCTAACAACTCATCACTTACTGATATTAAATTAAATTCTGTAGCTCCGGCATAATATCCAAGAAAACCTCCATCAGTTGTCAAAACATCATTCGCAATCTGGCAAACACTCAATCCTCCGTCATAAGGCATAACATAATCAGTTCCTCCAGTTGTTTCTAGATTACCCTCAGTATCTCCTAAATCTGAAGCCCAACTACTATTAGCATATACATCACCATTGGTTTCTTGCATAAAGGCTAAACCATCTTCTGTAATTGAAAAGGTAAAACGATCATCATAAAGTCCATTACCTGCACGTTGACCAGAAGCATCTGCCCACCATTCGGTTGGATCAGCTAATGTTGGACCAAGGCCAAATGCAGCCGAAGCATAACCATCCACAGCCCAAGTTCTTGAGCTACCACCGGTTAACTCATCATAAGGATAACCTGAAAGAAAGGCCGGATTATCTTCTGCAATAACAAGTTCTTCCTGAATATCAACAGTTCCACCCTGCGAAATAATAGTTACGGTAATAGTATACGTTCCAGCAAAGGTATACTGGGCAGTAACTTCATTTCCACTCTCTGAAACACCGTTACCCATATCCCATATTGCTGATGTTTCAGCGGTATTATTAATTAAGGTATACTCATTCAGTACATCAGTAGCCACAATTTCCAAATCAACATCATCTGCCGTAAGGTTATCAGGCAGGCTGTACTCATTTTGAGAACAAGCCCAAAATGTTAACATTATGGTTATAAAATATAATATATTTTTCATTCTTTGTCGTTTTAAATTAGATTAATAGCCATCGTTTTGCTCCAATAAATAGTCACCCGATGTTTTATCAATTTCATCCTGAGAAATAGGGAAATATTTTCGTGTATCGTCCCAAGTTCTTTCCGAAGAATAATCTGAAATACTTTCGGTTAACAAATCTGTATCGCCCCAACGAACAACATCCCAAAAGCGCATTCCCTCGCCTACAAATTCACGACGACGCTCCAATTTAATATTATCAGTAGTTGCATCAATAGAAGTTAAACCAGCACGAGTACGAATAGCATCTAAACAGGATTGCGCAGATACAGAGGTTGGCGATTGACCATCCATTACAATTAACTCAGCAGCATTCAAGTAAGCCTCAGCTAATCGAAAAATTCTAACGTTGTTATCGTAATTCAAAGAAGTATTATTTGGGTCATCATTGTATCCTTCACGAGCCGAATACTTAGACAAGAAATAGCCTGTATTCTGAAAACGAGCGGTATAGTCGCCATCAGCAAACTGGTTAATAGAAGCACCTAATCGTTCATCACCGTCTTCGAAAATGGCTACTGTTTCGGCACGAACGGGAGCAAATCCCCACCCACCTTCATAATCAGTAACATCACTCAACAAGTCATCGCCACTTAATTCACTTGGAGAAATAAAGGCAGGTAAGTTAGTACCGTAACCCGACCATGCAGCACCCCAATCTTTTCCTTCTGATAGTTGGTTAGATTCGAAAATTGAACCCGAACCAAATTCTCCATCGCTCAACCAAATTGAAGCGAAATCATCAACTAAAGAAAACTCACTACTGTTAATGATTTCTTCCATATCGGCTAGAACTTCAGCATATTTACTTTCGTCTTTCTGATACATCACGATACGTGCTTTTAACATCATAGCGGCAGCTTGTGTAGCTCTACCATCGTTAGCAGCTGTTGTTTGCATCGGTAATTTATCGTCAGCAATTGCGTAGTCAACATCTTCGATTAGCTCTGCATAAATTTCATCGGCTGTGTATTGATAAGCCATAAAAGGATCTTCCAGTTCTTCTTCGAAGTAAGGAATGTTCCCCCAGAATTTCCACAACCAATGTACATAGTAAGCTCTTAAAAAGTGAGCTTCTGCCTTGTATTGCAATAGGTCAGCATCATCAACATCAACAGTATTTTCGCAAGCAGCAATTGTTTCGTTACAACGACTCAAACCTGAGTAGTAAATACTCCAAAGGCCTGTTGGCGTTAAATCAGCATTCAAATTGTACTGAGACAAATTATAAAGCACCTGCTGGTCACCTGCAGAACCTCCACCTTTATAGATATCGTCTGATAAAAGATCCGACATCAAAGGCACACTATTGTACTGATAATTGGCATAAGAATCAAAAAGTAAAAGTTGATAGCTTGAGCCTAAGTAGGAAAGTAAATCATCCTCGGTAGAAGTTCCACCGGCTTCTTGCGAATCGGTAGACTCCACGGTTAAAAAGTCGTCACTACAGGCCGTTAGCCCTATT
>JBFHKL010000332.1:0-4443 GCA_041595375.1 Saccharicrinis sp. | reverse complement strand
GAAAGAGAAATTAGAGATGGGCTAATGGAATTAATAACAAACGTATTGTTTTTACAAACTGATAAAAACGAATTTCACCCCAGAATAACTTTGCACAATACATCTTCATTTGCAGAGCTCGACGACTTTACCAAAAGTCAAATATCGAAAATATATTATCATTTCTTTTATCTACGACATAATGATTTTTGGTATCATCAGGCTATGACCAAATTGCCTCAGATCATCGAAGCAAGTAATATGCTGGTTTGTGGTGAAGATTTAGGCATGGTACCTCATTGTGTTCCACCTTTAATGAAGCAATTAAATATTTTAAGTCTTGAAATACAGCGAATGTCTAAAGACCCAAAACAACATTATGCTCATCCTGCCAATGCTCCTTATCTATCTGTTTGTACTACTTCAACTCACGACATGTCAACAATTAGAGGTTGGTGGGAAGAAGACAAAACCATTATTCAGGAATTTTACAATAAAATACTTGGCCAGGAAGGTCAAGCTCCCTTCTATGCCGAACCAGAAATATGCATACAGATAATCAATCAGCATTTATACTCACCTGCAATGTGGGCTATATTTCCCATTCAGGATTTAATTGCTATGGACGGTAACCTGAGATGGGATAAAACACAACTAGAGCAAATAAACTACCCCAGTAACGTAAGGCATAAATGGCGTTTCAGAATGAATCAAAGTGTTGAAGAGTTGCTTAATGCAAGAGACTTTAATCAACTCCTTAAGAACCTTATTGATAATTCAGGAAGAAATACAGATTTTTAAATTCTCTAATTATGAAGCACTTGCTCGGTAATCATTTTATCCATTGCTGAGCGAATTTGTTTTGTTGGCACCAAGTAATTATTGGCGATCATACAAAAAGCAGCATTCTTACCAGAGCTTGTTTTTAGATATCCACAATATCCTAAAACACCTTCCATAGAACCACTTTTACCAATAATGCGGCCTTTTAAATCAGGATGCTTAAAAACATACTTCAAGGTTCCTGACTCTCCCCCTTTAGCCAAGGACAGGGCAAAGGTTTCAAAATCATGACTATTCTCCTTCATCCAGACCAACAGCTGAACCATACCCTTTGCCGAAACCAGATTTTTTGGAGAAAGACCACTTCCATCCTTTAATCTGAACTCTGTGTCAAAATCAATTTTATCGTGCCAAAATTCGTATACTACGGCATTACCATTATCCCAGTTTACTTTTCCGCCTTTTTCTTTGGCCAATGCTAACAATAACTGATCAGCAAAAAGATTATTGCTTTTATGATTTGTTACCTTAATAATTTCAGCCAACGAAGGTGAACAATGGGTAAAAAGTAAACGCCGGGCAGATGAGCTAGTCTGTTTTACAGCGGTCCGATATTTAAAAGAAATTCCGTGTTTCTTAAGGTATGCTTTCAGGCTGTTTTTAAAAACAACTTCGGGATCGGGCATGGCTGCTTTAATATTGAATGATGAACGCCAGGCTGGAATTGAGCCTTCAATCCACCATTGATTTATTTCACTTATTCCAAATACATAAGCACTGTCATTATTGTGATTAGCTGCCATAACCCTGCAATCCAATTGATAAGAATCAAAATCAGGCTCAGTGGATAAAACCGAGCATTCAGTTCCTATTTCTCCAGATTGCAAGGTAACATTAATGGTATTATCCCTCCAGTTAAAGCCTTTAGGAGAACCTCCATAGTAATTTCCCATATCTTCCCAAAGCCGTGGAGCCGGATAACTAATTTTGTCGGCGGCAATAATAACATTGCCTTCTACTGATGTAATTCCAAAATCTATTAAAACTTCTTTTATGCAACAGAATAATGAATCGGGATCTGTTTGTTCAAAATAGATTGAACCAAGTGTTGGATCTCCACTTGATTCTACAATCAAATTACCAATTAGTTTATGATTGATAATATTGCCGGTATAATAAAATTTAGTTTCAAATTGGTAATCTGGCCCCAACAACTCCAATGCTGTAGCTGTGGTGATCACCTTTGTTAAGGAAGCAGGTATTAATAGTAATTCCTCATCTTGTGTAAACAAATCTTTATTTAATTCAAAAAAATGAGCTTTGGCACAAACCGATGCTCCTATATCTGGCAAGTCGAGTTGCGCATTACTATGATTGTAGAAAAATAATAAAATTAGGCTTGTAAAAACTATTTTCATTTGCATATTGTTTGTATTCAATGGCCATCTGACGATATCGAACTTATGTCAGGAAGCTTGCCTAATATGAGTCCTTTACGATAGAAAAGCATGAGCTCTGAGTGTTTTATGAACATTAACTGCTTACATAGACTCTTCATTACAAAAGAGGGCCCATAAATTTAAAGATAATTATAACCCTCCCACCTGAATTTTAAGTTTATCCAGCACCTTTAGTCTATTATTAATTTGAATAGCATAATTAGTCACTCTAATTCTGTCTTCATTAATTTTATCCTTGGAATCCTCTGCAAAAACAGCTAAGCTTTGATCAATCCAGTAACTCGCCGATGAATAGTCGCCCAAAACCTCAGCAGCCAATGCCAGATTATAGGCAGCCCTTGCTTTAACTTTTTTAGTAGAATTATTAAAAATATATTTCCATATTTTGATGGCTTCGCCCCATTTTTCTATCCTCACCATCTCCGCAGCTTGCATAAAACGATAATTACCTGTGGCATAAAAGCCTCTTTGCTGGGTTTCCCAGTAAGGAGCTATATCGTTCGCTGAGGATGTCCCCATATAATTTGCCAAGTCGGTTAAGGCCCATTTAATAGAGGGTAATTTGGAGGCAATGGCATTCATCACCACGCCATCTGTATCGTATGAGATAGTATCTATTTGAATTTCCTTATATAAAACGGTTTTATTTAAATTGTTATAAACTCTCCACAATATGGCTGCATTCGCATCTAAATATCCATGTAAATTACCTTCATAATTTCTACCCACATTAATTTTTGTGTGATACAGATAATCATCAATAGAAATAATTGACTGAACATGATATTTTTCACACAATTTATTTACCAATTCCCAGGTAATTCCATTTTTGCTTGACAAAACCGTTCTTCGCAAAGGCTCTTTTTTGATATGCACAGAATCAAAAAAATTACGATCATCCAGCGCTTGTTTTAACGCATCTAATGCAATGGCAGGAAATTCATCATTCCATATCGTATCGACAAAAAATTTTTTTGTAGGAATCTGTATCTCATGCACCTGAGTATCGCGATAAGCCAATGCATTATCTATCAAGAGAACAGACTTAATCTCTGGTTGCAAAGAATGTTTTGCTGGAATAAGTACATCTAAAGGTAGCTTTTCGTAACTTGAACAAGACGAAAAACTTAAAAGTAAAATTACAATGATATATAAACTGGATCTCATAGAGCAAATTTAAATAACTTTTCGTGTAAAAAATGAAAAAGCGATGACTTAAAAATAATACTTAATAAACAAAAACTACAATATTATTAATCATTTAGCCATTTCTAAAATATGAGTAATCATATCAGCATTCAGTCTCTTAAAGTAACCAATAGGTCCAAATTTACATGCTTTTTTTCCCATCAATTTAAAATGTTCATCAGGAATATCCATCTCTGATAAGCGAGACGGCATATTTAAAGAGCTAAAAAACTGACGAATGGCCTCAATTGTTTTTTTGGCTGCAACTAGCTCATCCTCTTCGTTAATCTCAAAAACATTTTTACCAAGGCGAGCGAATTTAAAGGCATTTGCTTCGTTTAAAACAAAGCTCATCCAATAAGGGAACAAGATAGCTAATCCAGCACCATGAGTTAAATCATAAATAGCACTAACCTCATGTTCAATCATATGCGTACTCCAATCTCCCATCATTTTACCTGTACCTATTAATCCATTTAAAGCTAAACTAGAGGACCACATTAAGTTAGCTCTGGCTTCATAATTTTCAGGTTCCTGTAAAACCAGGGGACCATATTTGATACAGGTTTTTAAAATAGCCTCTGCCATTCCGTCCTGAATTTCGGTGCCCTTATCTGGGGTGAAATATTGTTCAAAAACATGACTCATAATATCCACTACTCCGGCAGCTGATTGCCACTTATTCACAGTAAAAGTATAGGTAGGATCGAGCATCGATACCTGAGGACGCAAGCATTCACTATTTATTGGCAACTTCTCCTGGGTTTCATCATTTGAAATTACAGCAGAACCATTCATTTCGGAACCGGTAGCAGCCAGCGTTAATACACAAGCTATAGGCAAGGACTCTTCCGGAGCAGCTTTACGCAGAAAAAAATCCCAAACATCCCCTTTATAAGAAAAACCGGCAGCAATAGCCTTGGAAGCATCGATAACACTACCCCCACCTAATGCCAAAACAAAACCCAGTTGCTTTTCACGACACAAGTTTATCCCGTCTTGTACACTTGACAAACGCGGATTTGGCTGTATT
>JBFHKL010000331.1:0-4451 GCA_041595375.1 Saccharicrinis sp. | reverse complement strand
GTATTTATTTTTAATGTCATCCAAATAGGGAAGTGGTCGCTAAAGCCATTATTATACTTATAACCTGAATAGGTTCTAAAGGGTTTTTTACCTGTATATGTCCTGTCGTCTTCTAAAAGAAAGTCAAAATCAAGTATTTTTTGATGTTGTGAGCTACAAACCAGGTTTGTGCTATCCATCATATTTCTTGAGATAAAGAACTGATCAAAGGTGTTCCATTCAAATTGGTATTTGAGTGTTCCGGGTGATTTGTTTATGGTTTCTGGTTCTATCGAAATATTTATTAGTTCAGCTTGTTGGCTAAGAAAAAGCATGCTTGAATCTGTCGGGTTATCGTTAAAATCTCCCATGGCAATAATATTTGCATTTAAATCGGCTCTGCAGATGTGTTGTATGGTGTCAGCTAATGTTTGGGCAGAGATGTGTCTTTTAGGTATTGTTTGCATTATTCCACCATATCTGGAAGGGAAGTGATTAACAAAGATATGTAAAGGAATGCTTTCTTTATATAGACCAAATACGTATAAAATATCTCTGGTGGGACGACTGTCGCCTGCCAATATAATAGGTATAGCACGTGATTCGAGCGGAATAAATTCATTTGCATTGTAGAGCAGAGCTACATCAATACCTCTGATGTCTTTTGATTCGTAATGAATATATTGGTAGTTTAGATTCGAAAGGCCAGTTTTGTATATCAGGTCATTTAATACGTGTTGATTTTCTATCTCGCACAAACCAATCATGCAGGGAGGGTTCCATCCTCCTGATTCATAAATAACATGAGCAATGCGTTTGATTTTTTGTATATATTTTGTGTAATTCCATCCTCTGATGCCTTGAGGGAGGAATTCCTCATCTATTTTTAAAGTGTCATCATAGGTGTCAAATAGATTTTCTACATTATAAAAAAGAATACCTATTTCTCTATCATCTGATGACTGACAATAAGTCTGAGTTAAGCCAAAACAGATGAATAATAAGCCGCTAAAAAATGCTCTACTCACTTTCTACTCTTTCGTAAGCACCTATGTCAGGTCCAGAATCATTAAAGCGACTCACATTCAAAATGTCAAAGGGATAGTCATTAGCAATTTCAATTCCGGCTTGATCTTTACAAGGGGATAAGGTATCTAATTGGTAGTTGTATTCGTATGCATCAATGAACAGAGGATCTTCATTTGCGATAATATCTATATAGCTGTCCTTGTCGCTGACCTCAATATCACCAGATTTGATTAGGCAGTCCTTAAACATATAGCTGAATCCATAACTATCGTACTCATCAACTTCTTCTGATTCGATAAAATCAAAGCCAATTTCAGTAGTATATCGGCCATAGATGATACTGTTGTAGAAATTGGCCTCAATAAGTGGGTTAATGATTTCATTGCCATCATCATCGGTGTAGTAATTGTTTAAGAATAGGGCAGGTGTGTTTCTGTAATCCCAACTGTAATAATTTGCTATGGTACAGTGGTAAAAGTTATATGTTCCGCCGAGGGTTAACGCAACAGAATGATAGCCACAATCGCCAATAACAGTATTGCTTACATCCATTGTTGAATTTTGTGCAATAATCCCAAAGTTAGTGATGTGGTTAAACAGACAATTGTCAATAATAAGAGGAGCGTCATTACCTAGGCCTACTGAATCAACAAATACGCCTGATTCACTATTTTTTATTTGAGCGTAGGTCAAATTATTGTCTTTGCTGCCAGGCATAAATTGAATTTGGCCCCATTGTCCGGGGATATCTTCATACCATTCTTCCAAGCGATAACTAAGAAACTTAACAGGCTCATCGTAGGTGCCATTTACCTGCATACTGCCAAAAACAATTAATTGAGCGTCGTCGTAAAAATACAAACTAGCTCCTGGATCAATGGTCAGTGTTTGAAGGCTGTCTACGACTAGGAAATCATAAATTAAATAAGGTTTATCGTTGGTAAAGGTGGTGGTTTCAATATTTTCGCCTTTGATTAATACCACATCCTGACCATAGGCTATTAGTTTTACACTTTGGCTCACATTGCCTGTTGTAACCACAACTGAATCTAATACAACAAAGGGTGAGCTGCTGTCTTCTGGCTCTATGGTAATATCGACAAATACATATAAACTGTCGAGGGCATTAATTTTTAAATCCTCAACCATGTTTTCAGCATAACCGTTGATGTTAAGTCTGAAATCGCTATTGTCGCCACCTGCCAGTTCTACGGAATTTATAATTAAATCTTCGTTGTAAGGATTGTAAATTTTAAAGTTCTTGGTAACTGAACCTATAGAAGAAAAGATAGTGTCGAATGTGAGTGTATCCACCGAAAAACTTAATCCATTAAGTCCATCGGTATATTCAAATTCCTTTTCACATGAAAAAAAGGCTAAGGGTATGCATATCAAGAGTATATAGATGGTTATTTTGTTCATTGTTTTATTGTGTGTTGGGCGTCTACTGTAATCTTATTTTTTTAAATGCTATTTGTTGTAAAGTATGAAATAAATTATCGAAATACAATAAAATAGCATTAAAAATTTCATAAATAAAAACATACATTAACAAAAGTTTACATTTGTACGGCTCATACCGATTTGTTAATGATAAGGACGTTAATTTTGCTTCGTATTTAACGCTGTCACTAATCCATCGGCATTATCCCATGCGCTCATTTCATAATTAATATGATATAATTTGCCTTTGTGCAAAAAAACGTAATCAGGTTTAGTTAATTTTTTAAATGATGCTCGCCTTAAAATATTCTTTCTGTAGGAATAAGTGAGGTCATGAATCGGTAAATATTTTTTATCTTGTCCGCAAATTATAAACAAGAATGGAAAAATTTAATTCAAAACCATATACTTTCGACAGAGTGGTAAGAATGCTGGTATCAATAGGTTTTATACTGGCATTTTATTTTTTATTGCGCAGGCTAAGTGGGGCATTAATTCCTTTTTTAGTGGCTGTTCTGATGGCTTATCTGATCAACCCCTTGGTGGATATTCTTCAGTTTAAATTACGGTTTAAATATCGCGGATTATCAGTTTTTGTTTCATTAGTACTTGTTTTTTCGGGTATTTATTTTTTGTGTTTATGGCTGATACCTCAGTTTATAGATGAAATGACCAAGATGGTTAATTTGGTTCGTATCTCGTTGGCTGAGAGTACTATTCATTCTTTTTTACCTCAGGAGGCCATAGATTGGATCAATAATTACATTAATAATACTGAATTTGCTGATATGCTGAATGCTCAAAATGTGGCCGATTCACTGCGCGATTTTTTGGGACAGGCATGGAAAGTGTTTTCAGGTTCCGTTAACTTTGTTTTTGGAGTTGTCAGCCTGTTGATTATTATTGTTTATTTGGTTTTTTTATTGATCGACTTCAAACAAATATCTGAGGGATGGTCAAAACTTGTACCTCCGCAGTATAGAGAGCCGGTTAAACATGTTTTTGCGGATTTAACAGAGGGGATGCAAATTTATTTCAGGGCTCAAGGATTAATTGCATTCATTGTAGGTGTTTTATTGGCTATTGGCTTTAAGATAATTGGCTTGCCAATGGCTATTATTATTGGCTTATTTATAGGGGCACTAAATATTGTTCCTTACCTTCAGGTAGTTGGGTTTATCCCCGTTGCATTATTGTCATTATTAAAAGCGATGCAAACAAATCAAAGTTTCTGGCATGTAATTATGTTGGCAATTATAGTAATGGCTGTGGTGCAAATTATTCAGGAAACGATATTGGTACCTAAAATTATGGGGCGTGTGTATGGTCTTCATCCGGCCATTATCTTACTTTCTTTATCAATTTGGGGTAGTTTATTAGGCTTGCTTGGTATGTTGATAGCTCTACCGATGACTACTTTGCTATTTTCCTATTATAAAAGGTTTGTGTTGAACAATAACCAAGAAAAACAAACTATTGAGTGAGATGATGTTAGTCTTGGTTGACAGGTTGGCCGTTATTTAAATACGTGGAGAAGTATTTGATTGAATACTCTCCTAGGATAGCCAATCTGTTTTATCTAACATCCATGATTCAATAGGTAATGACTCTTCCTGCATGAACTCTGTGTTATCGGATCCTTTATGCGTATTTTCTTGTTGTGGAATCCAGGAATCTATTTGGTACATCCATGTCTCTAATGCCAATTCTGCTTCGTAGACAGGTTGGTTTAACGCTTCCAACCTATCAGCTCGTATAGCAGGAACAAACCATTCATCAATATTTAACATCCAGCTTTCAACATCAATACTCATTTCCTGGCCTGATTCAATGGACTTATCTTCAGTTTCGAACCATTCAGCAGAGTTTAACATCCATGATTCAATTTCCAATTTGGGCTCGTAGGGATCAAATTGTGGTACAGAAACCGGTGCAGGGGCTGTCTCTAACCATTGATCAGAATTAAGCATCCAACTTTCTATTTCTAAGGTTTCTTCACT
>JBFHKL010000330.1:0-4481 GCA_041595375.1 Saccharicrinis sp. | reverse complement strand
TGGAAAACTAGCCATTACTTTTCCGCAAACAACAGGTCAACTTCCTATTTTCTATAATCGTCGTCCAAGTGCAGTAATTAAAATGGGGCACTATCAGGATATTCCTGAACAACCCCTCTATGAATTTGGCTATGGCTTAAGCTATACCACTTTCGAGTATGGAAAGATTAAGATATCAGCTGATCAAATAAATAAAAATGAAAAATTAGTGGCCACAATAGAGGTGACTAACAAAGGAAAAATTAATGGGAAGGAATCTGTGCTTTGGTTTATCTCTGATCCGGTGGCTAATATTTCCAGACCAATAAAGGAGTTGAAATATTTCGAAAAAAAAGAAATTAAAAGTGGAGATACCGTTCTTTATCGTTTTGAGATAGATCCAATGCGCGATCTAAGTTATGTAGATTCCTCAGGACAAAAACATTTGGAAGCCGGTGAGTTTATAATTGAGGTTAACGGTCAAAAGGTTACGTTTAATGTTGTTGATTCCTTTTGAAAAAGAGTGAAATAAACATAGGGTAATATGGAATGCCTTCATCATATTAGTCAATCTCTTAGGCAAGTTTTCTGTCTTACGACAGGTTTAAATAATAAGTTAGGTACTAACTGTTAATAGAAATAGAAAAATGAAGAAATTGTTTTTTGTCATATCCTTTGTTGTCGTGGCATTGGTGTTTTCAGGCTATAGTGGCCCACAGAAGGGATTTACACGGACACGTATCTCTTTGAATAATAAGCAGTGGAAATTTAAAAAAGCAGAGGTAAAAAATGCCTTTAAAGTAAAATTTAAGGATGATGATTGGTTACCTGTCACTATTCCTCATGATTATAACGGAGGTAGCGATAAGGTAAATAATGATGTATTTAAAGGTCGTTTTGATTTTAAATTCGATCCCGACCACCGAAATATGTATAAAGGACCGGGTTATTATCGGGTTTTGTTTGATGTGGATAAAAAATACGAAGGGAAAAGAGTATTTGTAGAATTTGAGGCTGTTTCTTTAGAAGCAACGGTATGGGTAAATGGTAAAAAGGTTGGAAACCATAAGGGTGGATATACGGCTTTCTCATTTGATGTAACAGACTATGTTCATTTAGATAAGCCAAATCTTTTGGTGGTAAAATCAGATAATAGTAATAATTCGGGTATCGCACCCTGGATGGCGGATGAGCAGAATGCTTTCCCTTTTAGCTTTGATTATGCTATATATGGCGGTATATATCGTGATGTGTGGTTAACGATTAGTGATGAGGTGAAAATAGAAAGGGTTCTGAATACTCCTATTTGTGGAGGACAGGCAGCTGCTGTTTTAAATATAGAAACACGGGTAAAAAATTATTCCCAGAAGGAAAAAACAGCTATTCTGACTTCTGTAGTTTATGATCCTACCGGTAAAGAAGTCTCTACATTGAAGAGAAAAAAGGTGATTCCTGCAGGCGAACAGGTGAATTTAAAACAAGTTGAATCGTCAATGGGAGATCTGTATTATTGGAGTCCTGATGCGCCAAATGTTTATACTGTTAAATCTTATGTGTCTGTTGATGGACAGGCTGTTGATCAATATAAGAGTGTTTTTGGATTTAGATATTATTCTTTGGCTAACCATCAGCCATTTATGCTAAACGGGAAAAAGACACTTATCAGGGGAGTGAACCGTCACCAGGATATGGAAGGCTTGGGTTATGCTTTACCAAATGAGCAGCATGTGAAAGATGTGACGATACTCAAAGAAGCAGGTTTTAATTTTATACGTCATGCTCACTATCCTTGCGATCCTGCCTTTGCAAAAACTGCAATGGAAATGGGAATGATGCTTTGGCTGGAAATTCCTTTAACCGGAAGTACCTCTGAAAATCCATTGTTTTTAGAAAATTGTAAAAGTCAGGTTAAAGAAATGATTGAGCAGAATTACAATAATCCAGCTGTCATTATTTGGGGTATAGGCAATGAGTCAGATCGTTCAGGAGGGGGCGAAGCTGTTTCAAATCATGTGTTTGGTGAATTGGTTAAATATGCTCATAAGTTTGATGCGAATCGTATTGTTACTGGATGTAACTATAAATATGAATCGAACCAGAAATTAGTAGATGTTTATGCTCCACAACAATGGGGAGGCTGGTATCATAGTGCTGCATCTTCTTATATGCCTAAAGATATTATTGGTGAATATGGTTCTGATATAGATGTGGATATACGTAGCAACGAAGTATTTGATGCCAATAAAGATTATAGTGCAGCAGGTAAACCTGAATTCTGGTCGCAGGAATATGGAGCTTTTCTCCATGAATACAAGGTGTCCGTTGGCGAAGCTTATAAGGATAGTTTTCCTGGTCATTTTATGTGGGTAGGCTTTGATTTTGCTTCCCCCAGACTCGATCGTGCTTCTAATCCTATTCCTTTTATGAACCAAAAAGGTTTGTTGAAACATGATCACAAGACAAAGAAGGATGTGTATTATATGTATCAGAGTATGTATCGTTCTGCAAAGGATTGTCCAATGCTTTACATTGTTCCCAGTACCTGGGCTAATAATAAAGAAGATTCAAAAAATGCACGTATATGGGCCTATAGTAATTGTGATTCTGTTAGCCTTTACAATGGCGAATTGTCGTTGCCTTTAGGCATGAAGATAAAAAATGCGGGACCAAGGGGCGATACACGTTTTGAATGGAATAATATTGAAATCAGCGGAGATAAAATTATTGCTGAAGGGTGGTTTAATAACCAAATTGTTGCAAGAGATACCGTGATGGTTAAATAGGTTTTAAAAGGGATCAATTGGAATGACACAGGTTATGTGAAGATGAATTCCCAAAAGCAATATGTTGTTATTTTATAAAGAGGCTGTCTCAAATGAGATGGCCTTTATTAGTTTATTGGGTATGGTATTAAGCCAGTAAGGTGCAGGTTCTTGTAGATGCTTGGTTAAAAGGAAATATAAGCAATGGGAAAGAATGTTGCGGATGTCTGTGATGCTGAAATAAGCAGGAAGGGGACTTGTGGTCTTGATATACGGAAATCTAATGGAAGGTATACTTATGGTTAATTACTAAGGTTATTGGGTGTTAAAAACGAATAACGCTTTAGGCATCTTTAAATAAAAGGTTTTAAGATAGATAAACGAAAAATGGGTGCTGCTTTTTATGGCAATACCCATTCTTTTTAAATATGATTCTGGTTGATTAGCTTATTTACGGAAGCATATCGGTTTTTTTATTTTTTGATAAATTTTTTGGTATAAATTTCTCCTTCACATTCAATAGAAATAATGTAAGTTCCTTTAGAGAAGTCTGATACGTCTATTTTTTTATCAGAAGAACTGAGTTTCTTTATTTTTTGACCTGTTACAGAAAAGATCATTCCTTCAAAATTTGTTAGCCCCTCAATCGTGAAGTAATCACTTACAGGATTAGGATAGATATTTAACTTTGAGGAGGTGCTTATCTCTTCGTTAATAGCTGTTGTAGTATCGGTGGTTACATTTCCTGTTATCATATATTCAACTGCATCCAGGAATAAGGTATTTCCTGTATCGGTAAAATTGTAACTGTATGAACAGGCATACCACATTCTTTTTCCTGATTGAGTGCCTGCTCCTGAGTAACAGGCGGTACCAGCGCTCCATTCTGCAATTGTGACTACCCCATTAGTAGGATCGGTAGCAACGGTGGTTCCATTTCCAGCATCCGTAGCATCATTACCTTGATAAATTTCAGTAGTTACCTGTAAGGTGGTGTTGTTTTCATCCAATGGGGTATTCGTAAAAATGGCATGACTGGTTTGCTGTGCTACCATATAATAACCTAAATTGTCATTGTTGACGGTTGTATTAAAAAACTCAAGTCGGCTACTTCTGTTAATGTAATTATTCATGTTTATAATAGGAGTAGTTACGCTCTGCCAATTTGCACGAACAGTAGCATCGCTGCCATAATTACTGCTGTTTGTTCGCTTTGAGATAATAACAAGGTCATATCCATTTAATTCAGATACTAAAGATGAAGTTAGATTCTGCCAATGATTTTCTGTCGCATCGATACTATAACCAACATTCTCAAGTAATGTGATGTACGAAGCATCTGAGGTAACATCTTCCGATACCCAGGCAATGGTATAGGCTTGCGAATAGGATGTGAAAATACTGCATAGTAATGCAAATAAGAGTAATTTTTTTTTCATTGTCATACGTTTTACATTAATAATTTGAAAGTGTTCAATAATCAGTAAGGGGCTGATTATTGAATACTTTCAAAAGTAATCAAGTAAGTATGAAATATTACAAAGCCATGTTTCTATAAGCTATGGTATATGTTTCATTGAGAGCGAAACTTGTAACATATATACCGTAGAGATGTTACATGTACGACCTGTTGCTTCTTGTGATTTGCAGATACATTGATTAAACAATAGCCTGACTTGTTAGTTTTTTATGCATTATCTAAAAAAATAAACTGCGAAGAAGTTTTTTGATTTCAACAGT
>JBFHKL010000329.1:0-4483 GCA_041595375.1 Saccharicrinis sp. | reverse complement strand
GGTTGCAACAAGTACGAACCTGGGAACAAATTCTCAGTTAAGTTTAAGTGCTGCAAATGCTACCGATGGGACTTACCAAGTGAGCGTAGGAAATGGTGTTTGTCCTGATGTAACCGATGATTTTGATATTAGTCATTATGAGGCTCTAAGTTTGTATGCCTGGTCTAACGATAGTGAAACTTGTGTGGGGGAAGTTCCTGCCGCAGAACTTTCGGTAGGCATCTCAAATATTGATGATGATCTAACAGCAACGTATTCCTGGATTAAAGGTGAGGATGCTACCGTAATAGGAAGCGACTCTACTTATACTTTAGCGGGAGCATCATCCGATGAAACGGGATTGTATTATGTAGAGGTATCCGATGGCTGTTCTTCTCAAACTGTTTCGGGCTATATAAATGTATACGATACAATTAGCAAGATTAATACCTGGGATGCAACAAAGAGTCTTTGTTTGGGAACCGATCTTTCTCTTACAGTAAAAGTGAGTGGCGATAATCCAACTTATACATGGACTTATCCAGATGCAACAAGAACTGACCCTGGCAATACTTCAAAACTCAAATTCAATAGTCTAACCTCTTCCGATGCGGGAACTTATACCTGTACAGTGTCAAGTACTTGTTCCTCAAACGTGGTTTATACCATAAACGTGAGTGTTCTCGATGTACCTGTTATTACTACAGGAATCGATGCTTTGGATGAGGTTTGCGAAGGAGATGTTTTAGTTCTGGGTCCTATTGTGGTTGATGGTGATTACGATGATCCTGTTTGGACCCTAAGTGATAATACAACAACTACTACCAGCGAAGATTATTTAGATTTAGGTACTGCTGAACTGTCTGAAGCTGGAAGCTATACCGTTACTGTTGCAAATATTTGTGGTTCTGCAACTTCTATTGGTACTCAGGTTGTAAACGACAGCTTGTTGTTAGATCCTATCGACTCTCAAACGATTTGTGAAGGAAACGATGTTATCTTCAGAGCTGAAGCAACTGGTGAGGATTTGACTTATCAATGGTTGGTTGATGGAGTAGATCAAGGTGTTAACTCCTCGGAATTTGTGATGGATGCTACTGATGTTTTGGCAGAGGATGAAAATACATCTAAAACTTACACAGTTACTTGTGAGATTACTAGTAGCACGGGTTGCGGTACTGCTTCTCAGTCTACAACTTTATTGGTAAATCCGAATACGGTACTAAACACCACGCTTAAGAATGTGGTAAAATATGTTGGTGATACTCTTACCATGACTGTTGATGTGAGTGGTGTAGATCTTGTTTATCTGTGGATTTATGAATCAGCCGATGGAACAAAAGATACGCTCGACGAAACGAGTGCTACGATTAACATTTTCGATCTTACCATGGATGATGCGGGTTACTATACTTGTAAAATTGTTGGTTCTTGTGGATCTAAACTTGCTTCTGGTAAATTGACTGTGAAGGAACCTGTAACTATTGATTCTGGTTTAGAGGATCTTGTAGAGAAATGTGAGGGTGACCCATTAAGTCTTTCAATTAGTGCAAGTGGACAAATTTCGTCTATTCAATGGTACAAAGGCGATACTGAAATTGCGGGCGAAACAGACTTGAGCTTGTTTATTTCTTCATTAGTTGTTGATGATGCCGGAGTTTACAGATGCGTTATTGAAGGAGAAGGAATTAGTCAGATTGAGGAGTCAATTACTGTTAGGGTTTATTCTCAAACAGTCCTAAATTCATCTCTCGAAGATCAGGAATTGTGTGAAAATGAGGAGCTGGAATGGATTCCTGATGTGGAGGGAACGTCAACTATGACCTATCAATGGACTTTGGATGGTGTTGATATATCTGATGATAAAATACTACAGTACGATTCCATAGCTACTAGTCAGGAAGGAAATTATGAAATTCAAATTACAAGTCTCTGTGGCGATGTTTCTACCAATGCAAATCTGGAAGTAACTCAACTGCCTGTATTTGTATCAATTTCTAACGATACAGTGGTTTGTGAAAATACTTCTCTTGTTGAATTTACAGTTGAATATGATGGGGAAGACCTGAACTATCAGTGGATGAAAGATGATGTCGATATTGATGGGCAAACTAGTGAAACATTAAGTCTTGCAAATATCGAACTTGCAGATGATGGAGTGTATACCTGTAGAGTTTATTCTACTTGCGATGATCAAACCAGCCCAAGCATTAGCTTGGTGGTAACAGCTCAACTAGTGGTTCTATCCGACCAGGAGGATATGGATGTTTGTGTTGGTGAAAAAGTCGTATTTACTGCCGATGTTGAGGGGAACGACCTTACTTACCAATGGAAAGTTGATGGTGACGATATTACTGATATTCCAGGTGAGATTACAGGATCGAATACTGCAACTTTAACCATCGATTCAGCTCTTGTTGATCATAGTGGTTACTATACTTGTATTTTGTCTGATGAATGTACTAGTTACAGATCTACTAAGCCAGTTGAATTGGTTGTAAATGCTCTTCCTGATGCAGGAATCTACGGTAGGATGATACTTTGTGCATACGAAGATAGAGTTACCTATGTAACCAGCGATCAATCGGATATTTCATACACCTGGGGCGTTGATGGTGGAATTTTTGCCGGCGATGAGGAGGGAATTAAAACCAGAATTACCTGGGATGCACTTTCTCCTGCAGGCTTGTCTCTTACAATAGTAAATACAGAAACAGGTTGTGAGTCAAAAGTTGATTCTGTAGTTCTGTTAAATTCTCTTCCAACTGTAGAATTGGCCGATTTAGCCTCGAAAGGAGTTTGTGAAGAAGAATTTGAATTGACAGGAGGAAACTACTCCGGAGAGGGAATTTACTGGGTGAATGGAATTTCACAGACTGTATTCAACCCTTCCGAGAGTGGAGCTGGAACCTATTCCATCTACTATTCCTATACCGATGAGAATGGTTGTTCGAATGTGTCATCTGTAAAAGAACTCGTGGTGGATGTTCTACCCGTAGTTAGTGTTGATGATTCAATTAAAGTAGGTAGCTGTATTGTTACACAGCTAACAGCTACAACTGATGAAGACAATATTCAATGGTTTAAAAAATCAGATGAAACCTGGGTAGACCCAAGCGATTTGGATGATGCCTATTCAATGACTCCAATTTTTACTCCTGGCGAAACCCAGGATCTAAAGGCGGTTGTTGTTGATGAACATACTTGTCAGGGTATTGGTATTATGAATATAGAAGTTGATCCTCTTCCCGAGATAACAACCATAAACGATACCATTGCCGGACAGTGTAATCAACTCGAATTGACTACCGATATTGCCGGATCGAATGATGATGATGACTTTACGATTAGTTGGACTCATGCAGACTATTTGGATGAATCTGATATAAGAAGTCCTAAGATCGTGGATGCTCCGGAAGGAACATTTACCTACGAAATTAGTGTAACTGATATGTATGGTTGCGATGCGAATGGAGAAGTCACTGTGACAACTGTGGCTGATCCTGTTCTTGGAGAAGACGAGAATATCTGTGAAGGTGATAATAGCTATGAGCAGAACATGCTTGAACTGGAAAATCCTTTGTGGTCGAATTCAGATTGGGGAACAACAGAAACTGATAGCGTAAATGCTTTGGATGCTGTCGTTTTTGAAGATCCCGGGGAATATCTACTCGAAGTTTCAAATGATTATGGCTGCGGCGATGAACAATTGATTGTTATTAATCCGGTTCCGGTTTTAGGTTTGAACGATACCCTAATTTATGTAGGTCAATCGGTGACTCTTGCACCCAATCTTCCTTCGGAATATGGACCCTACTACTTCGAATGGCAGGATGGTAGTGTCGATCAAAGGTATGAGGTGACCGAAACAGGAACTTATACTCTGCAAGTGGAAGATAACATTGGTTGTACTGCTGTTGATTCGGCTTACGTTGAAGTGAAGCAGGTAGGAATTGAATCGGCTAATGCATTCCTTCCAACCTCAAGTGGAGAGAATAGTAAGTTTTACCTGGAACAATATCAATTGGATGAACTAGGAGTTATTCAGGAATTTGAAATGTATATCTACGATCGTTGGGGCGAATTATTATATAAAACCAATAGTGTAGATCAAGATTCAGGATGGGATGGAATGTACAAAGGAAAGCTTTGTCCTGCCGGAGCATACGTATATGTCGTATTCATTAATGGGGAACTTACCAATAAAGGAACCTTCATGCTGATAAGATAAATGCGAAAAAACTTTTAATTAACAATAAAATAAGGTTAATTTACAGGTGTTTTGGGTTCCTGCTAAAACGGGAACTCAAAACATACTAACCCATTTTATTACTGATTTTAAACTGAATTCTAGTTTGAATGATCAGATAATGAATTGAATAGATCGTTTGGTTTAGAGGCTGAATATTTATTCTAATAGATGTAGTTTGAATTAATCACGTATTGAAATTTCTCTTAGAGAAATAATAACCCTAATATTTATGAAAAAGGCACTGTTTGCTTT
>JBFHKL010000328.1:0-4497 GCA_041595375.1 Saccharicrinis sp. | reverse complement strand
CACCAAAATTGTAAATGGAAATCAACAATGCCGGTATCAGGGCAACGATGACTCCGTACATATTTTTTTTCACGCTGTCGCCACTGTGTAGGTGCGGTGAAGGTGAAATAGTTAATGTGCTCATATCTTATATGTTTGTCTAAATTCTTAAATTAATTATTTAGTGCGACTGCGCATGATTTGTCCTACTTTTCCTTTTCCCAGGCGAATGTAATCTAAAAGAGGGCGTTGTGAAGGACAGGTATAACTGCATGATCCACACTCGATACAATCCATTATTTTTTCCGCTTCGGCTCTGTCCCATATTCCTTTTTCAGAAACGGTCATTAGCAAGTAAGGCTCTAATCCCATTGGGCAGACTGAAATACATTTACTACACTTAATGCAGTTTTGCATTTCCTTTCGTTTAGATTCTTCTTCCTTGATGATTAATATTCCAGAACTTCCTTTAGTGACAGGAACTTGGGTGGTGGTTAGTGCTTTACCCATCATAGGGCCTCCACCTATAATTTTACCGCTATCTTCGGGTAAGCCACCAGCCGCTTCAATTAAGGTATCGATAGAAGTACCAATTCTTGTTAGGAAGTTAGACGGTTTGCTTACTGATTTTCCGGTAACGGTAACCACACGCTCAATTAAAGGTTTATTTTTCTGAACAGCCTCGTATACAGCTACTGTAGTTCCCACGTTTTGAACCACAGCACCTACTTCGATAGGTAATTTGCCTGAGGGAATCTGACGTTTGATACAAGCATCAATCAGCTGTTTTTCTCCTCCTTGTGGATATTGAACTTTTAATGGTTCAACGATAATTCCGGGATAAGATGCCGATAATTTAGTCAAATGCTTAATGGCATCCGGCTTATTGTTTTCGATACCAATGATTGCTTTATCTACTTTTAAAGCTTTCATTAATATTTGTGTACCCACCATTACTTCTTCTCCTTTTTCCATCATCAGCTGATGGTCGGCAGTAAGATAAGGTTCACATTCCACAGCATTTAATATCAGAACATCGCAGCTTTTTCCCGGGGGAACTGATAATTTAACATGAGAAGGGAAAGTTGCACCTCCTAAACCAACGATTCCGGCCTCGGCTATCTTTTTAATAATATCCTCAGGAGAAGTAGATATTTCTTTTATTAGCTCAGGTGAACGAACGATGGATTCTTCCCATTCATCACCTTCAACCTGAATAATGATTGCCGGCTTACGATAACCACTGGCATCTATAATGTCATCGATTTTAAGTACGGTACCTGATACTGAAGAGTGAATGTTGGCAGATACAAAACCGGATGATTTGGCAATTAATGTACCTACTTTTACTGTATCACCTTTTTTTACTACAGGTGTAGCAGGGGCTCCGATATGTTGAGCAATAGGAATAGCTACCTGCGTTGGAACCGGCAAAGTTTCAATTTTTTTGCCGGCCGAAAATTTGTTTTCAGGAGGATGTATCCCTCCAAGTGAAAATGTTTTAAGCACGATTATTCCTCCTTATTTTTTATATCCGAAGATGTATTGTTTTCACTAGTTGTAGCATCTGATTTTTGGGCTTCCTTTTTTGGTGCTGCTGGTTTTTCAACCGCAGGCTTTACCTTTTTAGCAGGGAAGTTAACCTCGTGTATTGCTCCGGTGGGACATACGGCAACACATTTGCGACAAAGTTTACATTTGTTGTAATCGATGTAAGCAATATTGTTTTCAACGGTAATAGCATCAAAAGGACATTCTTTTTGACATTTCTTACAACCAATACAAGCGACAGAACAGGCTTTTTTAGCAATGGCCCCTTTGTCCTTGTTCACACACGAAACAAATATTCTGCGATCCTTAGGCCCTTTTTTCCTTAATTCAATAATGTTTTTAGGACAAGCTTCCACACAGGCTCCGCAAGCAACGCAATTGTCTTTAACAACGGGTAATCCTGTTTTTTCATCCATATAAATGGCATCGAAATCACAGGCTTCCACACAGTCGCCACAGCCTAAACAGCCATAGCTACAAGCTGTATCACCACCATAAAGCGATGCTGCTACCGTACAAGAGATAGCACCATCATAGAGGTTGGTTTTGGGACGGTTATCACAGGTGCCGTTACACCTTACTACGGCAATCATTGGGTCAGTAGCTACTACTTCTTTTCCTAAGATACTTGCAGCAGCTTTCATTGTTTCAGCACCACCAACGGGACAATTAAGTTCAGATATATCATCACTTTTTACCAAAGCTTCGGCAAAAGCTCTACATCCGGGGAAACCACATCCACCACAGTTGGCCGCAGGCAATACCTCCTCAACTTGATCAATCCTTGGATCTTCGAACACTTTAAACTTTTGTGCTATAAAATAAAGCACCAGGGCCGCAACGGTGCCCAGAATGGTAAGTGTTAAAACTGTTATTATAACTACATTCATTTTATATGATTTTATACTATTCTTTAATGGTAAACGTAAAGGTTTTTTGGAGTTTTGGGGTAATCAGTTTGATAAAGAGATAATAGGGTACCAGAATGAGTAATGATACAATTCCTGAAATACCTTCGTTTTCTGTTATGCTGTAGCTGACAAAAAGAACAATAAGTACAAGAAAAAAAGGATAGATATAGGCCAATAATGAGGCCTTCAGGCCAAGGGATTGCTTGCCCTGAATAATAACCCTTTGTCCGGCCTTTAAATCGGAAGTATTTGTGGCAAATGCTTCGATGATTTTTTCCTGCATATCAGCAGCTGTGCATGCGCCTTTAGCGTGACATGATGCACAGGCTGATTCGCTGGTTATGCGAACTTTAACCTGACTTGAATTTATTTCTTCTATGTATCCTGTATGCTCTACTAATCTAACTTCTGACATGATAATTAAGGGAAAATTCAGAACAAATGTAATTATTATGAAAGTATAGAAAAGGCTGTTTTGCTATTTGTAATTGGTATAAATAAATAAAACTGTAACATCGACATTGCAAAACCCTGATGGATAGTGTAAAGTAGAGATGGCAATTTTAAAAATCAGGTGTTAATTTTTTTTTACAATTTGTAAAAACTGTATTTTGTCATGTTATGTATTGAGGTTATGGCGGTTATAAAGAAATATTTCTTTAATTCTAGAAGCTGTTTTTTAGGCTTGTTAACAATTAGGAAATAAACCGCAAAAAACCACAATAAATTTAGGCCACGAATGTACACGAATAGAAACCGCTTTGCTGTTATGAGATTTGTCAAGTGCAAGTATATTGTTCTTGAGGATAGATGAATTTTGAAACCACGAATGACACGAATTTACACGAATAGAAACAGCTTTGCGGTTATGAGATTTACCAGTGGCAAGTATATTGTTCTTGAGGATAGGTGAATTTAGAAACCACGAATGATACGAATTTACACGAATAGAAACCGTTTTGCTGTTATGAGATTTACCAGTGGCAAGTATATTGTTCTTGAGGATAGGTGAATTTAGAAACCACGAATGACACGAATTTACACGAATAGGAACCGCTTTGCGGTTATGAGATTTACCAGTGGCAAGTATATTGTTCTTGAGGATAGGTGAATTTTGAAACCCCGAATGACACGAATCTACATGAATAGGAACCGCTTTGCGGTTATGGTTTAGTAATGACAAACATACTATTCGTGCAGATTAGTGAAATAGGTGGTTTGTTTTAATATGCAAACCTTTTGGTTTCAAGTTCTAAATTTCCAAAATTAATTAAAAGTCCTAAACTGAAATTGGATGCTTTTAAGTAGTTTAGTATCTGAGCTTCATGCAGAGGAGTAAACTCATGAACGGCTTTTAACTCTACAATAATTTTGTTGTAGCAAATAAAGTCAACTCTAAACCCCTTATTTAATTTTTCTCCTCGATAAGTAATATATAAAGGTGCTTCTCTAATAAAAGGGATATTACGATATTTCAACTCAAGCTCAAAAGCTTCCTGGTATACAGATTCTAAAAATCCACAAACTAATTCGTTGTGAACTTTCATTGCAGCTCCAATAATAGCATAGGATTCTTCTCGAAAAATAATAGTAGACATATGATAAACAATTAGATCTGATAATCATTTTTTTAAAGGTAATAGAAAAATAGATAACTTTATAAAATCACGAATGACACGAATGACACGAATAGGAATTGCTTTGTGGTTATGAGATTTGCCAGTGGCAAGTATATTGTTCTTGAGGATAGGTGAATTTTGAAACCACGAATGACACGAATCTACACGAATAGAAACCACTTTGCTGTTATGAGATTTGTCAGTGGCAAGTATATTGTTCACGCGGATATGTGAAATTTAAAACCACGAATTACGCGAATGTACACGAATAGGAATTGCTTTGCGGTTATGGTATATTAATAATGGCAAACATATTATTCGTGTAGATTAGTGGTTTTGATATTATAAGAGTTGAAAATTTAATTCATTTAAAGGCTTTAATTATGTCTGTTTTTAAGCTCGTTTAATCACCTTATAGTTTTATTGGAATCTATAAT
>JBFHKL010000327.1:0-4509 GCA_041595375.1 Saccharicrinis sp. | reverse complement strand
TAATATCCTAAGGGTAAAGAAATCAATTTACCAAAAATCTGCATTCTGATATCTTTCACTACGTTATTACGAATAAATACCGATTGAATGGCAGCCAGGTAACTAAAACCAACTTTTAAAAGGGTAGCTATTAAAAGCAAGGCTCCAACAAAAGGCATTACAGCCATCAGACCATGCTCATTTTTAAAAGTAGTCACATAATAATAAAAGTTATTTGTAAGGGCATCCTCAGTAAGTTGCCATGTCATTAGCTCTGTTACCTCCTTTGTTTTATCGAAGAGCACCTGAAATATAGGTACCGAAAATAGCATAGCTATAACAGTAAATATAGAGTGAAGCAAGTTAAATATAAAACTCAATACCAAGTAACGCTTGTAGGGTGGTATAAAGCGCTTGAGAATTTTTATAAAATCTTTCATGCGTTAATGTTCATTTTTAATTGTCGCATGCCTGTTGAAGCAGGCGGTGAACTCACAATAAATTCATTTATCTTTCCTATGCTTGAGATTTTATTCTCAGTCACATGCTTATGAATAAAATCAGATAAGCGAATTATTATGCTCGTTTCACTGTACTGTCTTTGCTATCAAGGCTTACCTATTGATATAAAAGACTATGGGTTAATGATAAAAAAAGTCAGCTGCAAATGTAGTTTTATGCGAGCTGACTTCAAAAAAATTGTATTGAAATAGTTACATTCCTGTATAAGATTGTGGCGAAATAGAACGAAGTTCGTCTTTAATCTCTTCCGACACATCTAAGGTAGAAATAAACTCAGCAATAGTTTTGGCATTAATACCTTCATTGGTACGTGTTAAGGATTTTAAAGCCTCATAAGGATTTGGATAGGCCTCACGGCGCAATATGGTTTGAATAGCTTCGGCTACTACGGCCCAATTTCGTTCTAAATCTCTGTCAATGGCCTCTCTATTTAACAATATTTTACTCAATCCTTTTTGTAATGATTTAATAGCTATAACAGTATGTGCAAGAGGCACACCAATATTACGCAATACAGTTGAGTCTGTTAAATCGCGCTGTAAACGAGAAACAGGAAGCTTAGCCGACAAATGTTCAAATATACAATTGGCCATTCCCAGGTTTCCTTCTGCATTTTCAAAGTCAATTGGGTTCACTTTATGTGGCATGGCACTCGAACCTACCTCTCCCTTTTTAATTTTTTGCTTAAAATATTCCATCATAATGTAAGTCCAGAAATCTCTGGATAAATCAATCATAATAGTATTTAAACGTTTGAGATTATCGAAGATAGCACCCAGGTTATCGTAGTTAGAAATTTGTGTGGTATATTGTTCTCTGTCTAACTTTAACACATCATTTACAAAATGGTTACCAAAGTCAATCCAGTTAATATCAGGATAGGCGACTTTGTGGGCATTAAAATTACCTGTTGCACCGCCAAACTTAGCAGAACATGGAATTCCCTTGAGTAAGGATAGTTGAATTTTTAATCGCTCTACAAATACCATCATCTCTTTACCTAAACGGGTTGGAGAAGCAGGCTGACCATGTGTTTTAGCCAACATCGAAATTTCTTTCCAATCAGTAGCCAAATCATTTAACTGGCTAATAAGCTCTTCTAATAAAGGATAATACATATCGTTTACCGCATCGCGTAACGAATATGGAATAGCAGTATTGTTAATATCCTGCGAGGTCAGTCCAAAATGAATAAACTCTTTGTACTTTTGTAGTTTCAGCACATCAAATTTTTCTTTGATGAAATATTCAACAGCTTTCACATCGTGATTAGTTACACTTTCAATATCTTTAATTCTTTCTGCATCTTCTAAAGCAAATTCCTTATAAATTTTCCTTAGATCCTCATATAAAGACTTATCAAAATTAGCCAACTGGGGCAAAGGTTGCTCGCAAAGCGTTATAAAGTATTCTATCTCCACCAAAACGCGGTAACGAATTAAGGCGTATTCCGAGAAATAAAGTGCTAAACCATCAACTTTACTTCTGTATCTTCCGTCCACCGGAGAAATGGCTGTTAGTAACTGTATATCCATCATTCATTTTTATTATTTACGCTTCAAAATTAGCATTTTTTTGTCAGATAGGGAATTTGTTTTATTATTGTGTACAACTAAATCACTTACACATGACATTCAGTAAAGGACTGCGATTGGGTATTAAAAGTTATTCGAGAGCCCTAAAGTTTATGAAAAAACATAAACTTACCTGGTATTTTCTATTTCCCCTGCTATTAAATATCCTGTTGTTTATTCTAGGCTATGTCTCTTCTACATCTTTAAGTACACGATGGTTTGTATACGTAACAGACTGGATAGATTTAGATTCCTGGAATTTCTGGGGTTCCGGATTTTTAGCCTCGGTGCTTCTTTTATTTATGCATATAGTTATCCGACTACTTTTTGTTATTTTTTTTGCATACATAGGCGGATATATTATTATAGCTCTCATGTCGCCAGTTTATGCTTTTTTATCAGAAAAAGTGGAATCTATTATTACTGGAATTAATAATCCTTTTGATACTCTTCAATTTTTCAAAGACATTTGGCGAGGCCTCCGACTGGCAAGTCGCAACTTTATCATTGAAATTATTCTATCACTCCTCCTACTCGTTCTCAGCTTTATTCCGGTTATAGGTCTATTTACCGCCCTTGCTCTATTTATTATTTCCTCCTTTTTCTATGGTTTTTCGTTTATTGATTTTTCTCTGGAAAGAAAAAAAATGAACATGAAAGAGAGTGTGGCTTTTATAAAAGCAAACAAAGGACTAGCAATAGGAAATGGTTCTGTATTTTCATTAGTCCTTCTTATTCCGTTCATTGGCGTATTATTATCAGGTTTTGTTTCGCTTGTTTCACTTGTCGCAGCCACCTTAGCCATAACCGAAACACATATTAACCAGCATAGCGCGTAATTTTGCGCAAAAAGATTATCTGCTTTGGATACAAATAACTAAATTTAACGGTATATAAACATAAGCTTCACTACAATGGTAAAACATCTTTTTTCACTAATTATCTTTACGCTGCTAACTATTCCTTTATTTAGTCAGGCCGATAGTCTTTCGAGACAAGCCATCATTTACAAATTTGATATCAAAAGAGAAATAGGCAGTACGTCGTGGATACATACACAGAGTGCCTTTGAAGAAGCTTATGAATCAAATGCCGATATCATACTTCTGCACCTAAACACCTATGGAGGACAAGTTGTTTTTGCAGATTCAATCCGAACAAAGATTTTAAACAGCACCATTCCGGTACATGTATTTATAGATAACAATGCTGCCTCGGCAGGTGCGTTAATCTCGATTGCCTGCGATAGCATTTATATGCGTCCGGGCGCCAATATTGGTGCCGCTACAGTGGTAAACCAATCGGGTGAAAAAATGCCGGACAAATATCAAAGCTATATGCGCTCTACGATCAGAGCCACAGCGGAAGCACACGGAAAAGATACTATTGTGAATGGAAAGGACACTACAATAGTCTGGAAACGCGACCCACATATTGCAGAGGCCATGGTTGATGAAAGCATTTACATAGCTGGAATTATTGACACAGGTAAAATATTAACTTTCACAACGCAGGAAGCCATTAAGCATGGTTTTTGCCAAGGGCAGGCAAACAACATCGAAGAGGTGATTGAAAAATTAGGCTACAAAGAATATCAGATTATAAGCTACCAACCTACTTTTTATAGTGGCTTAAAAGGTTTTTTAACCAATCCTATTTTACACGGCATCCTAATTCTTATTATTATTGGCGGATTATATTTTGAGCTGCAATCTCCCGGCATTGGCTTTCCTCTGCTGGCATCTGTCATTGCAGCCATATTATACTTTGCCCCTTTATACCTGGATGGCTTAGCTGCTAACTGGGAAATTATATTATTTATTATAGGTGTAGTGCTTATTGCACTGGAAATATTTGTGGTACCCGGATTTGGTATTACAGGAGTATCCGGAATTATATTGGTATTTACCGGACTCACCCTTAGCTTGCTTAATAATGTTGTTTTTGACTTTTCCAATGTGCCAGCCAAAGAAATGCTGATGGCATTGATTATTGTTTCTTCAGGAACCTTTTTAGCCTTTATAGTAGCCATACCACTTAGCCAAAAACTATTTACAACAGGCCCACTGGCAAGGGTTGCTTTACAAGCTACACAGGATATTACAGAAGGATATGTGGGTGTTGATACAGAACCCAAACACCTAATTGGAGCAAAAGGCATAGCCCAAACAACACTTCGCCCTTCGGGCAAGGTAGTCATTCAAGGAGATAGTTATGATGCTGTAGCAGAAGCAGGAATGATTGACCGCGGAGAAAATATAAAAGTAGTTAACTATGCATCAGGACAGCTTTATGTTATAAAAGATTCATAGGACACCTATAGTCCGGAAATTTTATTAGTAATAAATTTTTATAAAAATCATGTAAAAAAGAAAACTTTTTTCACTTTAATGAAGTAAAAATAAATATAAATTGTTTAATTTGGCAAGTATAT
>JBFHKL010000326.1:0-4512 GCA_041595375.1 Saccharicrinis sp. | reverse complement strand
TTTGTCTTCGTTGTTTAGTAATGCAGAAACTTGTTTTTTTGTTTCTTCATCATAATTTCCCGATAGCCATTGGTTTGCCTTCTCGGTTACCAATGTTAAAACATCTTGGTTTTCCATTTTTATTTATTGTTTTTAAGTTTTTAGTTTTTCGATGCCAGTTTTTTTAGGCATTTTTCAAGGCTACTTATCCAATATGGAATAGTAAGTTTATAGGTGGTTTTTATTTTGTTTTTATTGAGTACACTATAATACGGTCGTGGGGCTGCTGTTGGATATTCTATTGATTCAATAGGAGATACTTTGCATTCTATTCCCATCATTTGATGTATGTTAAGTGTAAAATCGTACCAGCTGCATACTCCTTCGTTGCTATAATGATAGATGCCTGGAATAAATGCTTTTGCTTTGTTTTCTATCTTTGTAATAATTGTTAGTATAGCTTGAGCCAGATCAACAGCGTAGGTAGGAGTGCCTACCTGATCAGCAACAATACGTAGCTGATCTCGCTCGTTCCCCAGTTTAATCATTGTGTTCACAAAATTATTTCCAAACTCAGAATAAAGCCATGCTGTGCGTATAATCATAGACTTTGCTTGATACTCCATTAGGTATTTTTCGCCTAGTAGTTTGGTTTGTCCATAATGTGATTCAGGCACAGCAAAGTCAGTCTCAAGATATGGCTTATATGTTTTTCCGTCAAAAACGTAATCGGTAGAAATATGAATAATCTTCACTTGGTTTTCGGCAGCTGCTATGGCTATGTTTTTAACAGCTTCTGCATTTAATTCGCGAGCCATCGTTTTTTCCTGTTCTGCTTTGTCAACAGCTGTGTAAGCTGCACAATTAATCAGGTAGTCAAAAGAATTATAGGCTAAGAAATCTTTTAACTCTTCAAGCTTACAGATATCTAATTCGTTTACATCGGTAAATATAAGTTCAATATTTTCTAAGTCATTTGAAATTGACCGTAAACATTGACCAAGCTGACCATTTCCTCCAGTAACAAGTACTTTACTCATTTTTTACTAATTAAAAATTAAATTCAGCATCTTTAAACAAGGGGTGATGACTATCTTTTTCCGATATAATCTCCTTTCCATTAGGTATTTGCCAGTCTATTTTTAATGCCGGATCGTTGAACACAATGCCTCTTTCCAATTCTTTATGGTAAAGATCATCACATTTATATGAAAATAAAACTTCTTGGCTTAAAACTGAAAATCCATGAGCAAATCCTTTGGGTATCATTAATTGTAATCCATTGTCTTCGGATAATTCAATACTGAAACTTTGACCAAAAGTAGGGGATTCTTTTCGTAAATCCACAACTGCATCGATAATCTTTCCTTTAATAACCTGAACAAGTTTAGCCTGTGCATGTGGGGCAAGTTGATAATGTAAGCCTCTGATTACACCATATTGTGAACAGGAAAGGTTATCTTGCACAAACTGGTTTGGGATACCTTGTTCCGTATAGCGTACCTGGTTATATGATTCAAGAAAAAATCCTCTGGAATCAGAAAATTTATTGGGATGTATAATAAGTAAATCCGCTAAAGAGGTTGGTGTAACTATCATTTAAAATGTGTTGTATTTATTATTAAAGATCGCAAAAATAAAATTATTTGGCAATTCTTTTCAGATATGCCCCATATTCATTTTTAGCCAGAGGTTCGGCCAATTTTAAAAGCTGCTCTTTATCGATGTATCCTTTATTGAAGGCAATCTCCTCTAAACAAGCCACCATTAATCCCTGTCGGTGTTCTATTGTGGCAATGAAATTTGAAGCCTCGAGCATGCTGTCGTGTGTTCCTGTATCGAGCCAGGCCATTCCTCTTCCCATTAAATTTACTTTTAAGCTATTTTCATTTAAAAATAATTTATTCAGGTCTGTGATTTCTAATTCGCCTCTTTTTGACGGTTTCAAGGATTTGGCCTTTTCTATAACACTATTGTCGTAAAAATAGAGTCCTGTAACGGCATAATTCGATTTGGGCTCACTTGGTTTTTCTTCAATGCTAATTACATTATTTTCCTTATCAAATTCAGCTACACCATATCTTTCAGGATCGGTTACATAGTATCCAAATACGGTGGCTCCCTCATTTATCTCCACAGTTTTGGCCAGTACTTTAGAGAAATCATAACCGAAAAATATATTGTCGCCAAGGATTAAACATACATTGTCATTGCCAATAAATTCTTCACCTATAATAAAGGCCTGCGCCAGTCCATCGGGGCTGGGTTGTTCAGCATAGCTTAAAGAAAGCCCTAGTTGTTTTCCATCACCAAACAGGTTTTTATATAAGGGCAGGTCATGAGGGGTGGATATAATCAAGATCTCTTGAATTCCAGCTAGCAATAATACTGACAGAGGGTAATAGATCATAGGTTTGTTATAAATGGGAATGATCTGTTTAGAAATGCTTTGTGTGATAGGGTATAATCTGGTGCCAGAACCTCCGGCCAAAATGATGCCTTTGTATTTTGCCATGATAGTGAAGTTTATAAATGGGTTAAGATGATTTTAAATAAAACGCTTATTAAAAGTATGGATAAAAATATTAGTCATCCGATTATTTACCGGATGACTTAAAAAGCTGGTCTATGGATGCATGGCGGCTCTACCAATACTATAATAAGAAAATCCGTTTTCAACTATTTCATTAGGATCATATATATTACGACCGTCAAAAATAATCTTGTTATTTAACAATTTCTCAATCACCTTAAAATTCGGAATGCGGAATTCGGGCCATTCGGTTATTACCACCAGTGCATCAGCATCGATTAATACATCATAGGGATCATTGCCATATTCAATGGTATCTTCCAATATCCTTTTAGCTTCATCCATAGCTACAGGGTCGTAAGCCTTTATTTTGGCTCCCATTTTTATTAACTCCTCAATTAAAACTAACGATGGGGCTTCACGCATATCGTCTGTTTTAGGTTTAAAGGAAAGACCCCATAGGGCAAACGTTAGTTTATCCAGATGGTAACCAAATTGGTCTGTTATTTTTTTAACCAGTACATGTTTCTGGTCGTTATTAACGTCTTCTACGGCTTGCAGTAATCTTAATTTGTATGCATTATTGTCTGCTGTTTTAATAATGGCTTTTACATCTTTGGGGAAACAAGAACCTCCGTAACCGGCTCCTGCGTAAATAAATTTGTTGCCTATTCTACTGTCCGAACCAATTCCTTTTCTTACAGAGGTAATATCAGCACCAACAATTTCGCAAAGGTTGGCCATGTCGTTCATAAAGCTGATTTTTGTGGCAAGCATAGCGTTGGCAGCATACTTGGTCATTTCTGCCGAAGGGATATCCATAAAAATGATCGGATGGCCATTTAAAAGGAACGGTTTATATAACCTGCTCATAGTTTTTTCTGCTTTATCCGATTCTGTTCCTATAATTATTCGGTCTGGTTTTAAAAAGTCCTGTATCGCATTCCCTTCTTTTAAAAATTCGGGGTTCGAAGCCACATCAAAATCAATTTCTACGCCTCTCTTTTCCAACTCATCACTTACTGCTGCTTTTACTTTTTGTGCTGTACCAATAGGAACGGTACTTTTAGTTACTACAACAGTATAATGATTCATATGCCTGCCTATTTGGCGGGCAACCTCTAATACATACTTAAGGTCTGCACTCCCGTCTTCATCAGGAGGTGTACCTACAGCTATAAAAACTACATCAGTTTGGTCCAATGATTCTTTCAGGCTGGTTGTGAAAAATAATCTTCCTTTCTCCATATTATCATGAACCATAGTTTCTAAGCCGGGTTCATAAATTGGGATGATGCCACTTTTTAAGTCGTCTATTTTCTTCTGATCAATATCAATACATGTAACATTGACCCCAACATCAGCAAAACACGTCCCGGAAACAAGTCCAACATATCCGGTTCCAACAATAGATATCTTCATGAATTTAAAGTTTTTGTTTTTAAGCTATCTTTTCTATTTATTTTATGCATTATAGTATTCAAATGTAAAGAAATTTAGCAACTAATAAATGACTTCGTTTTTATAATGCATCATTGTATTTCCTTCGTTTGAATAAATAATGACTGAATTTATTGACATTCAGATAGATTAGTCGGTAAAAGAAAGTAACATCAAATTATGTATTGAATTTAAACATCCTTTTAGTTCGGGTTATCCAAAAATTTATGGTGGGTTATTTACATTGTCTGTATTTTAAAATAGGGGAGAGGAATGTTAAATATCTATTGCTATTGGATATTACTATTCAGTTTTAATCAACTTATCATATGTTTTAACAAAAAAATCAATGCCAAATCATGATTAATTAATATTATTGTATGTTTTAAACAAAACATAAATATTCATTATGAAACACTTTTTTACTTCCATATTGTTTTTCTGTTTTATACTAAGTGGTAATGCTCAGGATATTCTGACTAAATTAAAAAATACTCAAAGGCATAAGGGGTTTTATTTGTCAATGGCTTTGGGGCCAAGCTATTCAAGTGTAAATGTAA
>JBFHKL010000325.1:0-4539 GCA_041595375.1 Saccharicrinis sp. | reverse complement strand
GAAGATGAGGAAACTGGGGTGATTGCACAAATAGAGGAGCGCAAAAACTATATTATCCGTAAGGCATCGAATCTATCGAAACAGTCGCATATTATAGCTTCGAATATTGACCAGGCTTTATTATTAGTAACCATTAATTATCCCATCACCACTACTGTTTTTATAGATAGGTTTTTGGTGTCGGCAGAAGCCTATCAGATTCCTGTTAAAATTATTTTTAACAAGATAGATCGATACGATACAGCACATATGCAAACTCTTAACAATATGCGAGCTTTGTATGAGAATATTGGTTACGAAACTTTTGCTATTTCGGCAAAAAAGAATGATGATTTGACTGTTGTTACTGATTTGATTAAGGATAATGTAAATGTTATTGCTGGTCATTCGGGCGTAGGAAAATCGACCTTAATCAACCGTATACAGCCAGGATTAAATCTTAGAGTGGCAGAAATATCAGATATCCACCAGAGTGGAAAACACACCACTACGTTTGCAGAGATGCACGAGTTGAACTGTGGGGGTTATATAATTGATACTCCGGGAATAAGGGGGTATGGTTTAATTGACATTGAGAAAAGTGAGTTATCCCATTTTTTCAAGGAGATTTTTCATCATTCTCATGCTTGTCAATATAGCAATTGCACGCACATTCATGAGCCGGGATGCATGGTAAAACAGGCTGTTGAAGACAAAATAATTGCTCTATCCCGTTATCAGAGTTATTTAAGCATTTATCAGACAGGGCAGGAGAAATATAGGTAGAAACCTTTTGTTGTTTTTAACGTACTTCAGAGTACATGAATTGATTTAGCTTGAATAATTCAACGATGAACCCGCAAAAGAACGTAATTACCATTTGTACCGGCTAGTCATATTTTGTTTTCTTAGAACTCTCATGAAAAAAGCCTTTGTCATTGTAATAGCAAGTATTTCCTTTTTAATAGTATCGAATATTTACTATTATCAGGATACTTATTCATGGCAATTGGATACACAAAAAACCATACTCGAAAAACAGCTTCGATCGTGTAAGTTAGATATTGTTCAGTTTTTTAATGAAATAGAAACCAATGTTTTACTGCTGCTTAGTGAAAAAGAACTGGGTGGATTATTTTCATTTCAACTCGAATCGCAGGATGTGCAAAAAAGAATTGAGCTCCTCTATAATCGATACGAAAATGGGCTTTACAAATTAGCGGTGTATGACACCAAAGGGAACTTTTATTCCATCGATAAAAGTACCAATAACAATACCATTGCCAGATATGGCAAAGTAAGCAGAAAGGAACAGTTTAAGCGCACCGTAAAATTCTCGTCAGACTACAATTCCATCATTGTCAATCAACCTCTTTATAGCGATACTCATATTTTTGGTTATGTGGTTTTTTATATGAACACCAAGTTGTTTTTTAACCAGATTTTCAATGGGTTTAATCTTGAAGAACAACAGTTTCAATGGATAGCTACTAAGGATGGAAAATTATTATTTGCTACTGTCCCGAGACTTCGTATTTCCGGGATTGAGTCGTCGAAGAAAACGAACGATAATCTCTCAAAAGAACTATATCTCTTATCATTGGATCATAATTATATTCAGGCGCTCAGCGTTTATGAAGACCTGAAGCTTTCAGATATTGATTTAACCATGGCTTTTTCGATGCCGGTTGAACCTATTTCGCGCGCCATTTTTAAAAACTCAATGATTGTTGCCTTTATTTCATTTGTTGTGATACTGATGATTGTTGTTGTTTTGTACCACTATATTTTAAAAAACAAAACTTCTCAGCAAAGGCTGGCTCAATCGGAGGATGCTTTGCGTAAGATACTTTATTATGCACCTGTTGGTATTGTATTAGAAAACACGGATAATAAAATTCAGCTGGTTAACAAGGCGGCACTTCATTTGTTTGATTGTGAAGACGAAGGAATGCTGTTGCAGCAGGAATGTAGTGAAAAGACATTGTTTGAGAAGAAACGAAGCATAGAAAGTTCATCCATCTCAAAAAGCTCTAAGAAATATGTATTTAACGGCGGTTATAAAAACAAACAGGTTATTCTTAGCGAAAGGATTCCTTTCTTCAATCAGAACGCCAAATACTATATCAACTCCTTTATCGAAATCACCCCGCTGGAAAATAAGCGGCACAAAAAAGAAAAGCACCATAAGGCGCAAACTACCTTTATTGCTAACATTAGTCACGAGCTTAGAACACCACTGAATGCGATTATTGGAATGACTGACATTTTGCTTTCTTCTCTGGCTGCATCTGCAGAAAAAGAAATGCTTCGCGTGGTTAAGCGTTCTGCCGATACTTTACTGGCCTTAATAAATGATATTCTCGACTTTTCAAAAATAGAGGCCGGAAAGCTTGAAGTAGAGTCTATTCCGGTTAATATTGAAAAAGAAATTGAACAATGTATCGATGACTTTAAAATAAGCTGTAAAGAGCGCTCTATTGCATTAAGCTGGGCTCATGATGTTGAGCTGCCCGCTAATTTCGTAACCGACCCTTTGCGATTTAAACAAGTTCTGAATAACCTGATTGGTAATGCTATTAAGTTTACACCGGCTGGAAGCGTACACTTGCATATTACTAAAGCATCCACGATCAATGGCAGACCAGCCCTTCAATTTACGATAAGCGATACCGGAATAGGCATCCGTAAGGAAAAGCTTAAGACCATTTTTAATTCTTTTGCGCAGGAAGATAACAGTACTACGCGTAAATATGGGGGTACGGGACTTGGAACTTCTATTTCAAAGACCTTGGTTTGCCTAATGGGAGGTGAGATCTGGGCGGATAGCCCTTCTTCTATTTCAACCGATTCACAATATCCAGGAGCTGACTTCTCTTTTACGCTTCCTGTCTCTACCTCCCCTCAGCTAAAAGATCTGGATTATTCCTATATTATGTCTTGGAATCAGATCAATGCCTTAATCATTACTGATGACAACCTTCAGGTTCAGAATATTATTAAAAACTTTATGGCTCTTGGCATCAACTACAAGATCATGGCACCTTCGCAAGAAACTGTGCAGATGGTTAAAGAGCATGGCAATATTCAAATCATAGTTATAGACCATAGGCCGGATTTTAATGGGCTGGATTTTTTACAGCAATGTTATAATCATACTATTCATAACGAACATATTATCATATTTCAAAGCTCCGACTATGAAAGCACCAATACCAATTTATGTCGGAAGTTGGGAGCAGATGCTTACCTCAGAAAGCCTGTTAAGCTGGATACCTTGCGCAGTTTTATGTTAAAATACTTTAGCTCTATTATAGGGCAGTATGATCTGATAGGTCAGGTGGTGCCCGATAATTTAAAGATTTTAGTAGCAGAAGATAATTTGTTTAACCAAAGAGTAGCCCAGAATCTATTTCGTAAGATTGGCTATTCTATTGATTTGGCAAATAATGGACGGGAAGCGGTAAATAAATTTAAGGGAAAAAAATACGATATTATTTTCATGGATCTTATGATGCCTGAATTGGATGGTTTCGATGCTGCCAGAGAGCTGAAATGTTACGACGAAACTTGTCCGGTAATTGCCATGACAGCTAATAATGATAAAAGCCAAAAAGAACTGGCCTTTAAGGCAGGCATGGATGATTTCATTATAAAACCTGCTCAAAAAGAGGAAATTAGCAGGATGATTATTAAATGGTGTTCCAGCTAGTCATTATAATTATTGCGCAATAAAAGTAGTGCATATTCGTTTAATTATTGATTTGGATAGTTTTATCATATAATCATCAAAACCTTGTTACTTTCTTCATTCATGAAACAATCTTCCCATAAAACAAAAAATAAGATCATCATATTATTTGGGGCTATTTTCATAGGAGCTTTTTCTACTATTTATACCAATCATTTAGTTGAAGAACTTAAAGAAGAGGAGCAAAATAAAGTAGAGCTTTGGGCTCAGGCTATTCGTTTGTTGGTGCAATCAGATAACTCTGATCATTCGCTGCCTCTGATATTGGAAGTGATTAAAAACAACACCACAGTACCTGTGCTGATTGCTGATGCCGATGGTACTATTAATCATTACCGAAACCTGAATATCCCGGAAAAAAATACTGAGCAATATCTTCAGCAAAAACTAAAAGAGTTAAAAGATGACGGAGAACAAATAGAAATAGATTTGGGCGATGGAGACATGCAGTATTTGTATTATAAAACCTCCACATTACTCATTAAGTTAACATGGTTCCCTATTATTCAGTTGCTGATCATCTCCATTTTTGTATTTATTGCTTACCTGGCTTTTAGTAATTCTCGCAAAGCTGAGCAGAATCAGATTTGGGTGGGTATGGCCAAAGAAACCGCCCATCAATTGGGAACTCCCATTACTTCCTTGATGGGGTGGACTGACTTTTTAGGGCTGAAATCAACAAATCAAGAGATTCTGGATGAGATAAAAAAGGATGTAAACCGCTTGCAAAATATAGCCGATCGTTTTTCTAAAATAGGATCGAAACCTATTTTACAAGAAACAGAACTGGATGAGGTGGTTAAGAATAG
>JBFHKL010000324.1:0-4545 GCA_041595375.1 Saccharicrinis sp. | reverse complement strand
TTTTTCTTCCTGAAGTACCTTTTTATACTCAAATGGTATTACTTTAACAAACTTCGGTAAAAACTTGTTCCAGTTAACCAGGATCTCTTGTGCCTTTTCACTATTGGTATGCAGTAAATGCTTGTTTAATAAAAACTGGAGTTCCTGAATGTCTGCAGCGTCTTCAACAGGTGATAATTCAACCAGTCCTTTGTTGCAATAGTATTCAAAGTTTCCTTCTTCATCAAGTATATATGCCACACCACCACTCATACCTGCTGCAAAGTTTCTGCCTGTTTTACCAATAACAACTACTCTACCTCCTGTCATATATTCACAACAGTGATCACCAACTCCTTCTACAACGGCAGCTGCTCCTGAGTTACGGACACAGAAACGTTCTCCTGCAACACCGCGTACATATACATTACCCGAGGTAGCACCGTAAAGCACTGTGTTACCAATAATAATGTTTTCCTCAGGTTTAAATGTAGAACCTGCTGGTGGAACAACGATGATTTTACCTCCCGAAAGACCCTTTCCTAGGTAATCGTTGGCATCACCTTCTAGTTTAAAGGCCACTCCTTTTGCAAGGAAGGCACCAAAACTTTGGCCGGCAGAACCATTAAACTTACAATTGATTGTGTTTTTAGGTAAGCCTTCTTCTCCATATCGCTTGCTTACTTCACCAGAAAGCATAGCGCCAACAGTACGGTCTGTATTGTTAATTTCTTTGGCAACCCATACTTTCGATTGATTTAAAAGAGCAGGTTGTGATTCTTCTATTAAAGACCAATCCATTACCTCATCAATACCATGTTTTTGAATTGAAGTATTGCGTAAAGGATATATTTTAGCTTCGTCAGGGAAGAAAAGTAATTTGCTCATATCAATGCCTTTGGTTTTCCAGTTTCCAACAGTTGGATCCTGTTCCATAAGGTCGGTACGGCCAATGATTTCATCCATTGATTTGTAACCCAACTGAGCTAAGTATTCACGTACTTCCTGGGCTATAAAGTTCATGAAGTTAACCACGTACTTATATTTGCCTATAAAACGTTTTCTCAGCTCTGGATTTTGTGTGGCAATACCCGCAGGGCAGGTGTTTAAGTGACACTTACGCATCATAACGCAACCTAGTGTTACCAATGCAGAAGTAGCGAACCCGTACTCTTCAGCTCCAAGAATAGCCATCTTAATGACGTCTAATCCTGTTTTTAACTGCCCATCGGTTTGTAATTTAACCCTGCCACGAAGGTTATTCATCACCAAGGTTTGTTGTGTTTCGGCTAAACCAATTTCAACAGGCATACCTGCATGCTTAATCGATGAAGTTGGAGATGCTCCTGTTCCACCTTCCGTACCTGCTATTACAATTAAGTCGGCATGTGCTTTAGCTACACCAGCAGCGATGGTTCCAACACCTGTTTCAGAAACCAGCTTAACGCTTATGTTGGCTTTAGGGTTGGTACATTTTAAATCGAATATTAATTGAGCTAAATCCTCAATCGAATAAATATCATGATGAGGAGGAGGTGAAATCAATGTTATTCCGGGAGTGGAATTTCTCAATTTGGCGATAATCTTATCTACCTTAAATCCCGGAAGCTGACCTCCTTCACCTGGCTTTGCACCCTGCGCTACTTTAATTTGTAGTTCATCGGCATTTACCAGATAGTTGTTGGTTACCCCAAAACGTCCCGATGCTATTTGTTTGATTGAGCTACGTGCGTTTGACTTAAAGCGCTCAGCATCTTCACCGCCTTCACCAGTGTTGCTTCTTCCTCCAACTTCGTTCATGGCCATGGCCATGGCAGTATGCGCTTCTTTCGAAATAGAGCCATAACTCATTGCGCCGGTTACAAACCTTTTGGTGATTTTCTCAATAGGTTCAACTTCATTGATATCTATAGGCTCTCGCTCTTTTAATTTTAATAAGCCACGTAAGAATAATGGATTGGAGTTATCTTCGTGTACTCTTTTTGTAAATTCTTTAAACTTACTGTAATCTCCTTGGCTGGTTGCCCATTGTAACAGGCCAATTGTTTCCGGATTCCAGCCATGTTTTTCACCATACTTGCGATAGGCGTAGGCCCCGGTGCTATTTAATAGTTCATTAGTATTGGTTGTGGCGAATGCCTTTTTGTGAAATAATTCCGCTTCTCTGGCTAACTCCTCAAAACCAACACCTCCAATTTTAGAGGATGTACCGGTGAAGTATTTGTCGATAATGGGCTGCGAAATACCGATAGCCTCAAAAATCTGTGCTCCGTGATAACTTCTAAGGGTTGAAATTCCCATTTTTGAAAGGATTTTTAATAATCCTTTGTCGATAGCTTTGATATAATTTTCGCGCGCTTCACCGTATTCCATATCAATTTCGCCATTTTTCACCAAATCATCGATGGTTGCAAAACTTAAATATGGGTTTATTACACTGGCTCCAAAACCTAATAATAAGGCATAATGCATTACTTCACGCGCTTCACCGGTTTCTACAATGATACCGGTTTGCATACGTTTCTGCTTCTTAATCAGATGGTGGTGAACGGCAGCAACGGCTAATAATGATGGCACAGGAGCCATATCTTCGTCAATATTTCTATCCGAAAGAATAATAAAATTCTTTTCGTTGTCTACCGCTTTTTCTGCCGCTTCACACATGGCATCCACGGTTTTTTGCAAACCGGCTCCTCCTTCTTTTACAGGATAAAGCATTGGAATAGTTACCTGCGTGAACTCTTCGCGACGGTAGTCCTTGATTTTTCCAAGGTCTGTATTAGTAATAATAGGACTTTCGAATTTAATCAAACGACAATGTGCAGGAGAGTATTCTAATAAGTTCTTCGAGGCTGATCCAATATAATTGGTCAACGCCATTACCAGTCCTTCCCTGATAGGGTCAATTGGTGGGTTGGTAACCTGAGCAAACAACTGACGGAAATAGGAGAAAAGACGTTGTGGTTTTTCTGACAAGGCAGCAATAGGTGTATCATTACCCATTGAGTTGATAGGTTCCATACCTGCTGAAGCCATAGGTCCAATCAACATATTGATATCTTCCCTTGAATAGCCAAAAGTTTTTAAGTATTTTTCGTAATCGTTAATCGAAGACTTTACTCTTTGTATAACTTCAATATCTTTTAAACGGATACGATTTTCTTTTAGCCAGTTTTCGTAAGGGTATTTACGCGATAGCTGAGCTTTAATTTCCTGATCAGGAATGATAATCCCTAATTTAGTATCTACCAATAATAGTTTTCCGGGTTTTAATCTGCCTTTCTCCTTGATTTCTTCGGGAGGAAATACCTGACAACCAACTTCAGAACCCATTACAATCATATTATCTTTAGTGATAACATAACGAGAAGGGCGCAAACCGTTTCTGTCCAGTGTACCTCCAATATATCTTCCGTCAGAAAAAACAATGGAAGCAGGACCATCCCAAGGCTCCATAATAGTGGAGTGGTACTCGTAATAGGCTTTTAGGCTTTTGGGTATGGGGTTTTTGTCGTTCCACGATTCTGGAATTAGCATACTCAATGCCTGAGGTAGAGTTCTTCCTGTAAGAAAAAGGAACTCCAATACATTATCCAACGATGCAGAGTCGCTTTTGCCGGGCTCAATAACCGGAAATATCTTCTTTAAATCATCTCCGAAAAGATCAGATTTTAATAAGGCTTCACGTGCTTGCATCCATAAACGGTTACCTTTGATGGTGTTGATTTCACCATTGTGTGCCATGTTACGGAATGGCTGGGCAAGGTCCCAGGCAGGAAAAGTATTTGTACTAAATCTCGAGTGAACTAAAGAAATAGCACTCTTAAGCTTGCGATCCTGTAGGTCGAGGAAATAGGCACCCACTTGTTCAGGGGTAAGCATTCCTTTGTAAATAAATACTTTGGTTGACAGACTGGGCATGTAAAATGCCTCCTTTTCTTTCAGATCTGACTCTCTGATTTTTCTTTCTGTAACTTTACGTGCAATAAAGAGTTTTCTTTCCAGCTTGTCTTGTTCGTACTTGCCTTTTACAAATACCTGTCTGATTTTTGGTTCTGTTCTTTTGGCTATTTCACCAATAACAGTACTATCTACGGGTACATCTCTGTAACCAATTAGTTCAAGGCCTTCTTCTGTTAGGTTTCTATTTAATTCTTCCTGACAGAGTAATGCTTCTCTGTTTTCTTCGGGAAGGAATAATAGTCCGGTTCCATATTTTCCCGGTGCGGGTAATTCAAAACCTAAGGAACTACAAAATTCATGAGGCACCTGGATGAGTATACCTGCTCCGTCCCCAGATTTATTATCTGAGCTCTCGGCTCCCCTGTGAGTCATGTTAACCAATACCTCTAGGCCTCTGTTAACTATATCGTGTGACGTTTGTCCTTTGATATTAGCTACAAACCCAATCCCACAGTTATCATGCTCGTTAGCAGGGTCGTATAATCCAACTGCCTTTGGAAATCTCTTTTGCATCATATCTATATTTAATAAAGAAGGAATAATACGGGATAACGAACCACCATGCGTGAGTGGTTTCCCTTTATTTATAATTAGTAATTACGT
>JBFHKL010000323.1:0-4545 GCA_041595375.1 Saccharicrinis sp. | reverse complement strand
TTTTGTTTAGCTTCTATTTCCTGATTGTATAGTTCCTCAAGTTCACTGGTATCAATACCATATTGCTCTGCAGTTGCATATAGATCGGCATATTTATTTTTGATGGCTTGTAGCTCTTTGGCTTCATCACTTAAAGTATTTAAATGTAACTGACGACGTATCTCTGTTATTTTATCGGTTAATTTTTTTTCAGCATTTTCTTTAGCTGTAGCATATTTTTTAGCTGCACCTTCATCCATCTCTTTCTTATTTGGACTTATGGTAGAATACTTATCCATTTCCTTTTGGACCTTACTAATTTTATCTTGAATGCGCAAAAAATCCTCACCACCCTTGGCCGCATATTTAAGAGCCAATTGATACTTATTAAGTTTTTCCTCCAGGTTAACCAATGTTTCAGTACCAATTTGATCTCCAATTTTCTCGGCATTTAGAATATTACTTAGATCCGTATCTTGCCTATTTAATGCAATTAATTTTTCATCAAGCTTTGCAATTTGCTCATCAATTTCAGCAACTGCCTCAGCAGCATTTTTTTGTTTTAAAGCATTATCATCTTCAGCAAGTTCCTCTATTCTAGTAAGAACATCCTTATCACCCCTCCCAATCCCTACTTCAATCACCAAACTTCTTTCAAAAGCAGCATATATTTTTTGCATGGTAGTAAGTTTCTCACTTTCCTTATACAAGTTATCCCTGCGTTGCTTAGCTTGTTCTAATTCTTCTTTAGTAAGGTTGATAGTAGCTTCAGTTTCTTTCTTTAAAGCTTCACGGCGTTCAATGCTCATTGTATTAAGCGAACTCATTTGATTCGCAATACCCTCATAGGCTTCACCTAAAGTTTTGTTTGCTTCTGTTAGATCCTCTAATTGATCTTTTCGTTGTTGTTCGCGTTTCATTGCTTCAGCATTGTATTTGTCATAGGTTTTTATAGCTAAATACAGAGCAGTTAAGCCAGCTATAACGGCACCAAAAGGATTAATACTCATGGTTACGCCCATTTCTTTCATGCTTGAAATCCATCGTTTTTGAGCCATTGTAGCACGTCCAGTTATTGCAATCCAAGCACGTAAGCCAATTACCTGGGCAGCACGTAGAGCCATCTGTGATTTTTCTATGGCCATAGATGCAATACGAACTGTTTTATCCTTAATCTGTAAAGCCGTAGAGCTTATTAAACCAGCATTATAAGTTAGCAATGCTCCAGCTAAAGCAATCAGTAAGGTTTGGTTTTCTTTGATAAATTCAGGTAACTGAATAGCCAGTTTTAAGAAAGAAGAAAATCCAACTACAGATTTAGTTAAAGCAGGGCTTAACTTCTCTCCTAATTCAATGGCAAGTAAAGTCACTCTGTTTTTAGCCTGAGCCAATTCCGTAGCGCGGTTGTTGGTGTTTTTATTGGCTTGCTCTATCGCTACATTGGTTCCTGTAACAGCTTCGGTATATCGATTAACTTCAGAGCGTGATTGAACTAAAACATCAACCATTTTGGCATGTTCAACACCAAAAATATCGGCTGAAGATTCTCCTGCCTTAAACCTAGCTTCAAGTTCTTGCAATGCCAGGTTAATACTAAATACACCATCTTTATAACCTATTTGCTCTGCTTTCATTTTTAGCAAAACTTTATCCAGGCTATTACCAGCCAAAGAAGCTTCTTTAAATTTTGGTGCAGCTGCCTCAATCATACCAACAGCCTCTTCAACCTCTCCTCCCATCAGATTAAAAGAGGTACCCATTTTTTCAATGGCTTGAGATAAATATGGAATATTAGCCGCACCTTCTTTAGAACCTGCAGCTAACACATTAATCACACGACGACTTTCATCGGCAGACATATTAAACTGGTTCATTGTGTTAGTTAATGCCCCAGCTGAAGGTTCAAGCTTATCTTTGGCTGCCTCAGAAAGAATAATCGCATCCTCAGTAACAGCGGCTAGAGCTTCTTTGTTTTTAAGTAGTTCTGGACGTTGAGAACCGATCATCGTAAAAGCGTCCTCAATATCGGTAGCGGATTGCTTAATTTTGATACCCGCTTCAGTGGTTTTAACACTCATAGCTTTGGCCTGATCACCAAGCCATTCCAAATCTTTACCTTCTAAACCTGTTAATGCAGAAAGATTATCAAGTTTTTCTTCAAATTCATTGTAAGCATCTGCAGCTTTGCGAAACCCCATCGCAACTCCAGTAAGAGAGGCTATTCCGGTGGTAATCAAGCCAAAGTATTTATTAAAACTATCGGTTACACGGCTTAAACCACTCCAACTATTTGCAGTAGAATTAAGCTGCGATCTATGCTGTTTTAATATGGCATTGAGTGACTGTATTTTTTGACCTGCAGCTATATACTCTCTACTACCTATTGCCATTTTACTTTGAGCAGTAACGAGCTTCATCATCTCCTTTTTAATGGAGCTTACATCGTTTTTAACCTCTGTACCGTTTATATAGAGGTTTATTCGTCTTGTATACGTTGAGTTTTGTGCCATTATTTACCTTGTTATAAGGCGAATTTGGCAGGCTTTTATGGGTAGAAAAAGGACACAGATTTGACCAGAATAGATTATGAATATGTGTGTTACAATTTAGCTAATACGCATACCTGCAGCATTAACGGCAGCTTCATCTGCTTTGTGATCTGCTACAATATCGGCTAGTTTTGGTATTTCGGTTTCGAGTGTGGCATTAAACCAGTTTTTAGGTTGGCGATTAACAGGACCATCAGTAAACTGAATTACTTTACCATTTTTAATACCACGGACAACTCTATTCCCAGACATCACATGACCACGCCCAACACCCTTTTGAAAGAAAACACCATGACGAGGAAATTTATAAGAGATACTGTCGATTTCTCCCATCTGTTTGCGGGTACTTGTTCGTATACTAGAAGATAAAGTACCATTTCCATTGGTTGACATTGCTCTTGCCTGGCTTTTTAATAGCGACCGGTTACGGTAAGCCCAAGAACTTACATCTTTATTAAATTCATCTATCGAAATGATTATACTATCTACACTCTGTGCCATACTACTCTGATTTTTTAACTAATACCAGTTCACTTTCTTTAATATCACCACGTAAATTTATTACTGCATTAAACTGTTTAGGTAATGCCTTAACGTTGTTCACTAATACCCATCGCGGATGATTGACACTTGTTTTTGGGAGAAATAGCTTTTGTATTTCTAAAAATTTCCAAATATCAATACTGGTTAGCATTACACTAAATTCCTCGCAGGCAGCAATAAAAGAAAGCCAATCATGGCCGTATTTATTTACAATTCCATTGGTCCCATTAAAGTCAATATTGGTTGTTGTACTTAATATTTCATCATCTTCGCGTGTACAAAGAGGTGATGCATAAGGTACATCTAATACCCCATGCCATTGTAATATCTGAAAGCCCACATCGCTATCGCTATCCGAAATCACTTCAGAAACAGCTTCGGAAGTGGTGTAAGGAAATACTTTATTATCAACTTCCTGTGTTGGCATGGGACAAATATCAAATGAAGGCTCATAGGTTGGATCATCATCATCCCCATATGGCTGAAAGTTTTGCATATAAAACTGCCAGGTACGTTCTGTAGCATCATCATCTTCGTAATCGTAAATATAAACCGACTTTGAACCATCCAGAGCTGCATAAGATTTGGTGTATTGATTAATTAATTCGGAGTAATACTTGTAATTTGATATCAGGTTTGATTCGTCAATATCGTTTAAATCTTCTTGATGATTCCACTCCAGGTACATGTTTTGTGCATCCTGAGGTTCAGTTTCTATTTCATCTTCAATTACATATGATGAAACATCCACATAGTTTGTGTTATCAAGAATATCCTGCAGAAATTCTGTATTTACAACACTGTTTTCATCATCGAAGAAAACAGCCATGAAAAATGCATTTCGTAGGTTATTAATTACTGTAGTAATATAAATGTCAGGAAGATGATCGGCAAGATTTAAAGTATTGTTATATACGTTTTTCCCTGCTGTTTCAATCATATTTTTAATGGCCAAATAAGTACTATCAAGCACTAACCAACCTATTCCGCTATCGTTAGTAGTAAGTATTTTAACTGTCAAGGTATCATCTTCAACAAGATCGAAATAAGCTACCACATAAACTGTTGGTCGACGCGATGATGACCTGGGGTTATTATATTCCTTTACGTATATCAGTTCATCGTTTTTAAAAATGCCAACTTTACCAGATTCTTCAACATATGTGTTTATATCTATGTTTGATAAAAAATCCGGTAAGTCTATTTGAAGAAAAACAGAATATGTACCAGCGGCCCTACACAAATAGATATTATCTAAAAAGCAATCGTCATCATCCTGTGTAACATTATCAAAAGGAATTGTTTCGTAACTCGTTCCAAAATACCAGGAAGCTATTTTATCATTGTCACTATAGGCAGTTGCTTTTACCTTATAGTCAGATACAAAATTATCAAGAGTAACATTATTGAAAACTAACAGTTTTGTTAAAAAATCAGTGTCTATTAATGAGCCGCTAAGCGAATAATTTTGCGA
>JBFHKL010000322.1:0-4553 GCA_041595375.1 Saccharicrinis sp. | reverse complement strand
GGTAGAGAAAACATCAGCAGAGACCATACAAGCACAAAAACATGAGTTACTGTCAGCCCTTAAAATAGGAGAAAAGGCCGAAGTCATTGGTATTTCACCTAATTGTAGAGGTTCACAACGACGTCGTTTAATGGATTTTGGCATTGTTCCCGGAAGTCAAATCTCAGCCGTGATGAAAAGTGCATCAGGCGATCCTGTAGGCTATCGTGTATTGGGCACAACCATTGGTGTCAGAAAGCAGCATGCCGACCATGTATTTATCAACCGAATAAATTAAAAAAAATGAATACACCTGATAATTGTGCAAATTGTCCTGCCCACAACAGGGCAAACCTTGTGAAACTGGGAATTAACCTCGAAAATATAGACTATGTTATCACCATGGCAGGAAACCCTAATACAGGCAAAAGTACAGTCTTTAATAACCTTACCGGACTACGCCAACACACAGGTAACTGGCCAGGAAAAACAGTATCAAGAGCAGAGGGAGGTTTTATTTATAATGAAAAACGATATAAGGTAGTAGACTTACCAGGAACCTATTCCTTACTTTCCACCAGCACCGATGAAGAGGTGGCACGTGATTTTATCCTTTTTGGACAGCCGGATGTAACTGTTATTGTAGTAGATGCCACGCGTCTGGAGCGCAACCTGAATTTGGTACTACAGATATTAGAACTCACAGACAGGGCAGTTATGTGTGTTAACCTCATGGATGAAGCCAGTCGCAATAATCTAGAGATAGATGTCCGTACTCTCTCAAAAGAATTGGGCATCCCCGTTATACCGGCTTCTGCGCGCAAAAAAGAAGGTATGAACGAATTGCTTCAGGCTATTGAAGAAGTAGCAACAGGTAAATATATTTGCAAACCCCCTAAGATAAAAAGCAAGTCTAAAAAACTTAATCATGCAATTGAAACCCTTTCAACCAAAATAAAGGAAACTTATCCAGGACTCCCAAATGTAAATTGGGTGGCCATGCGCTTGCTCGAGGGAGATAACAGCATCATAGAAGCTGTTCGTTCAGGTGAGATTGGGGATTTACATGAAGCAGACTTAAGCATTCAAAATTAATCAGAGTACAATGCAAAAAACAACAATAAAATCTAAAGGAGAAGAGATTATATCCATGGCTAATACAGCCAGATGGAATTTAGGCATCGATTTCCACGATTCCATTATTGAATCAATATATCAGGATGCCTCACTGATTGCTAAAAAAACAGTGAAACAAAAAGGCGAGAAACAAGCCTATAGTTTCGATTTAAAGGTTGATAAAATTGTAACCAGTAAATGGTTAGGATTTCCCCTTATGTTTCTCCTACTAGCCGTCGTATTCTGGCTAACCGTGGCTGGTGCAAACTATCCTTCCGGTTTATTGGCATCGCTATTGATTGACACAATGCATCCCATCCTTAAAGGATTAGCTGCTTCAATCAATATGCCCTGGTGGCTCGATGGCGTACTTATTGATGGGGCCTATTTATCTATGGCATGGGTCATTGCTGTTATGCTGCCTCCTATGGCTATCTTCTTTCCCATCTTCACCTTGCTGGAAGACCTGGGATATTTGCCACGTGTAGCTTTTAATATGGATAATCTTTTCAGAAAAGCAGGGGCCCATGGAAAACAAGCGCTTACTATGAGCATGGGTTTTGGATGCAATGCGGCAGGAGTGGTTGCTGCCAGAGTTATTGATAGCCCAAGAGAAAGACTAATTGCGATAATTACCAATAACTTTTCGTTATGTAACGGTCGCTGGCCAACTCAAATTCTCATTGCATCTATTTTCATTGGCAGCCTGGTTCCCGCAGGTATGGCTGGTATTGTTTCTGCAGGAGCTGTTGTTGCTGTAGCTTTATTAGGCATATTTTTTAGTCTGGTAGTATCCTGGGGACTCAGCAAATCGGTATTAAAGGGAGAAGCATCTTCTTTTAGCCTAGAATTGCCCCCCTATCGTCCACCTCAAATTCTACAAACTCTGTATACTTCCTTAATAGACAGAACCATTATTGTACTATGGCGTGCTCTTGTATTTGCTATTCCGGCAGGAGTGGTGATTTGGCTGGTGGCGAATATTCAGATAGAAGGAATCAGTCTTGCCGAATATTTTATTAATTGGTCAGATCCTTTTGCTTTGATATTTGGATTAAATGGGGTCATCCTCTTGGCTTACATCATTGCTATTCCGGCAAACGAAATTGTAATACCTACTATTTTGATGCTAACCGTTTTAAGTGCAAAACTTACCGGCATAGGAGCTGGTTCGGGAGTGATGTTCGAATTGGATTCTTTTGCTGATACAGCTAATATTTTACAAACCGGAGGCTGGACCTTGCTAACGGGGATTAATTTGATGCTATTCAGCCTATTACACAACCCTTGCTCTACAACAATTATGACAATCTATAAAGAAACAAAAAGTACAAAGTGGACATTGGTTTCTACATTTTTGCCCATTGTTTTAGGTTTTATAGTAACGTTCTTCACTACACAAATTTGGCTCTTATTTCAATAATAAGAATGATTAAAATAGCATGACAATATTTATAAAACATAAATACCTGAAAACATAGCATGCTATGTTTTCAGGTATTTTTAGTTCTGAAATAATTAAACCACTATAGTGTAATACTTACAAGCCAAAGGCATAAAAATACACTCCCGGATAATCATCATAAACCCCTTCAACCATTACTCCTCCTTTTTTATTCTCCAGGTATTTGACGAATTCTTTTACGGTAGTGAATGTTTTTCCATCAACTTTTGTAATAACAAATCCTACCCTCATATTGGTGTTTCGTTTTATTTTACCATTGTAAAGCTCAGTCACCCTCAACCCATCACTTACACCAATCTTTTCAGCCGTTTTTGCATCAATTTCTTCCAGCTTAACGCCTAAGACATCTAAAATTTCGCTATTGTCACGTTCATCCATCTTCTCCTTACCGTTTTTATTACGTAAGGTTACTAAAATATCGTGTTCTTTGCCTTTACGATCTATGGTTAAAGTAACCTTATCCCCCGGATGATGACCGCCGATTATTTCCAGTAACGATGAGGATGTTTTAACTGAACTATCATCCACTTTTAATATAACATCACCTATCTCTACTCCGGCCTCTCCCGCAGCACTATTTGATGCGATACTATCAATGTAAACCCCTTCGGTAACATCCAAATCTTTTTCTTTGGCCAGATTACCATCAACATTACGTATCACAAGTCCTAAATATCCTCGCTGTACCATACCATATTTCTCCAAATCAACTACTACCTTAGAAACTATATTAGCTGGTATGGCAAAGCCGTAACCGGCATAAGAACCGGTAGGACTAGCAATGGCAGTGTTAATTCCCACTAAACCACCTTTTAAATTAACCAATGCACCTCCACTATTACCTGGATTTATAGCTGCATCCGTTTGAATAAACGATTCAATGGCACTTCTATCTTGTAATATATTGATATTACGCCCCTTTGCACTCACAATTCCTGCAGTTACCGTAGAGTTGAGGTTAAAAGGATTACCCACAGCCAAAACCCATTCTCCCACTTCTACCTCATCGGAATTTACCAAGGGAACAAAGGGTAAACCTGTTTCTTTAATCTGTATTAAGGCCAAATCTGTGGATGGATCTGTACCTATCACTTTTGCCTTATACACCCGGTTATCCTCCAGAGAAACTTCAATGTCATCGGCATTATCAATAACATGGTTATTAGTTACAATATATCCGTCCTCATTAATAATCACTCCAGAACCCGTAGCAACACTTACCTCAGGCTCCTGCCGTCTGCCTTGGGGAACTATCTGCTGATAATTTGGCCCAAAAAAATGCCTCAACATCTCTTCATTGAAGGAATTCCCGTTTTGGCTCTGATTATACCTCCCTTGTTGTACCTGAGTGGTTTTTATATGAACAACTGCCGGCATTACCTTTTGGGCTACATCAGTAAATTGCAACGGAATAACTTCTCCCTCTTTATTAACCGTGTAGGCAGCTCCTACTACGGGTGAATCTGATACGTGCTGAATTTTAAAAGTTTTTCCATCTTCATGGTTAAAAATTTTATATGTCCCAATTGTTAAAGCGCTGCCCAAAACAGCAGCTAAGACTAATAAACTAAAACGTTTCATAATCAATCCTCTTTATATATTAGTAATATTATTCTGCTAAAATGACTTCCAGTCTGCCTTTAAACTCATTTCGCCGGCATTCTTTTATTTGTAAGTTATTTTGCGGCAATTGAAATCTGTAGCTCCTTAATTTTTCATAATCGGTATTGGCAAGCATTTCTAACTTTATGTTATGCACATAAATAGGCTTAACTAGTTCTTTTTTTTCCGATAGTATAATAGTTAACTTATCGCTATTAATGATAATTTTATAATTATCATCACTAATAGATTGAGAATAGAAATATAAAATGGAATACTTATTTTGATGTTTGAGTTCAAATTTCGATGATAGTGTAATATCTTTTAACTCCATACCTTCCATTTGAATAATTCTTTTTTTATAAGGCATTGTTTTATGACTTCTTCTTTC
>JBFHKL010000321.1:0-4571 GCA_041595375.1 Saccharicrinis sp. | reverse complement strand
CTCTATCCGTGATAGGATGAAGGATGGTATTAAAAAGAAAATATATAGTTTTTTAAGTTTCGGATGGAGTGGTTCTGCGCGTCATTGGTCAAGGCATGAGTCTATGAGTTTGATTTTAGCGGGTCTGGCTGCTCCTCTGGTTTTATCAGTGCATTCTATTGTGAGTATGGATTTTGCTACTTCCGTGATACCTGGATGGCATACAACCATTTTTCCACCTTATTTTGTTGCAGGAGCTGTGTTTTCAGGATTTGCCATGGTGCTTACCCTTATGATTATCACACGCAAAGCACTGCATCTGGAAAATTATATAACAGTTGGACATGTGGAGTCGATGAATAAAGTCATCATAGCTACCGGCTCGATTGTTGGAATTGCTTATCTAACCGAGCTTTTTATGGCTTGGTATTCAGGTGTTGTATACGAACGTTTTGCCTTTGTAAACAGGGCCTTTGGTCCGTATTGGTGGGCTTATTGGATTATGATGACCTGCAATGTAATTACGCCGCAGCTCTTTTGGTTTAAAAAAATACGACGGAATCTTGCAGCCACCTTTGTCATCTCTATTTTTGTGAATATAGGTATGTGGTTTGAACGTTTTGTTATTATCGTTACTTCGCTGCATCGTGATTTTCTGCCATCAAGTTGGGCCATGTACTCGCCAACTTGGGTTGAGGTAGGCGTGTATTTAGGAACCTTTGGTTTGTTTTTTACACTCTTCTTTTTGTTTATACGTTTCTTCCCCGTGGTGGCTATAGCTGAGGTGAAAGGTGTATTGAGAAGTTCAGGAGAACATTTTGTTAAGAAAGGAGGTAAAAATGAAAGATAGTCAGTATGTAACCGGCATTTTTTATGATGATAAAGATTTGATTCAGGGTATCAGACAGATACAAGATAAGGGAATTACCATATTTGATGTGCGTACGCCTTTTCCTGTGCATGGACTTGATGATGTTTTACAGCTTAAACGTTCACGTTTGCCTCGTCTTGGTTTTGTTGCAGGAGCAGTAGGTGGAGTAGTGGCATTTTTGTTTCAGGTTTGGGTGTTTACTGCAGGCTGGCCCCTGAATTTTGGAGGTAAACCCTTTTTATCTGTTCCATCATTTATTCCCGTTACCTTTGAAATGGCAGTGTTGTTTGCTGCTATTTCGCTGGTGTTCGGTTTTCTTATTAAATCGGGGATAGGGCCGGGAGCCGATACCTTTATTTTTGATGAGCGAACAAGTGATGATGCTTTTCTGGTTGTGATTGAAGATAACCAGGCGATAGCCCATATTGAAATTATGGAGGTCTTACAAAAAGCCGGAGCCGAAGAAATTAAAAGCGTTAACCCATCATCTAAAAATGAATAAGATATGAACATGCAGTTTGTTTTTAATAAAAAATTAAAGTCAGCTCTTATTGGTGGGGCAATAGCTGGGGTTGTGTTGTTGCTTATTGGTTTTTTTGTTTCGGATATAGGGGCAAAAAGATTTTGGGCCAATGTACTTTTAAATGGTTTTTTAGTGATGGGCTTATGTTTGGGAGCTGCTTTTTTCGTGGCTGTTCATCTGATTGCTGAGTCGGGATGGCAAACTACCTTGCAACGAATAGCAGAAGCGATGGGAAGTAATATGTGGCTGGGAGGTCTTATGATGCTGCCTGTTATTTTGGGTGTTCATTCCCTTTACCACTGGTCGCATACCGAAGATCTTGATCATGTGCTGCAGCTCAAACAGGCCTACCTGAATCTTCCTTTTTTTATCATTCGGATGATCATCTATCTGGGCGGATGGACCTTTTTATTTCATAAAATCAGACAGGTGTCTTTGATGAGTGATAGCAACCCAGATATAGCACTCTTTAAAAAACTCAGAACCTATTCGGCCCTGTTTGTAGTATTTTTTGCCATCACCAGTTCAACTTCGGCATGGGACTGGTTGATGAGTATTGATGCGCATTGGTTCAGTACCTTATACGGATGGTATACTTTTATTGGCCTGTTTGTAAATGCTATAGCCATAATAATTATCGTATTAATAGTAATGCAAAAAATGGGTTATATGCAGCATGTTAACGAAGAACATTTGCACGATATGGGCAAGTATCTGTTTGGGTTTAGTATTTTTTGGGCTTATCTGTGGGTGTCGCAATATCTGTTGATTTGGTATAGCAATATTCCCGAAGAAACAACTTACTATGTGCAACGTGTACAGGATTTTGAAATCTTGTTTTATGTAAATGTCATTATTTGTTTTGTGGTTCCGTTTTTTGCCCTGATGCCACGGGGAACAAAAAGAAAAACAGATTGGTTGTTGTATACCTCAATAGTTGTGTTTGTAGGGCACTGGCTTGATTTATTTCTGGCTATCATGCCGGGTACTGTGGGCGCTGAAAAAGCACATATTGGGCTTTTTGAGATTGGTTTTACTGTGTTGTATATATCAATATTTAGTTGGTTTACTTTTAAGTCATTAACTAAGGCAGCTTTGGTGCCTGAAAATCATCCCTATTATAAAGAAAGCTTTGACTATGAAAATATTAAATAGCATATGGATTGTACTTGTTTTGATGGTCTCATGTGATGTCGATCGTAATGAGCCAGGGTATAGTTATTTTCCGGATATGGAGCAATCAAGAAGTTATGAAACCTATTCTGAAAATCCGGTTTTGCCCAATGGGATCACCAATATGTTACCGGCGGAAAATACGGTGCCCAGAGGAGTTATTCCTTATGGTTTTGTAAAGACAGATGAGAACAGGAAGCTGGCAGGGGTAGAATTGCAGAACCCCTATTTAAGTGGAAGTGTTGATTCTTTGGCTATTGTCGAGGGGAAAAGATTATATACTATTTACTGCTGGCATTGTCATGGCGACAAAGGAGATGGGAAAGGTTTTTTGTATACCAGTGGAAAGTATTCATTCCCACCGGCAAGCCTATTGGCCGATAGAGTAGCGCTAAATCCCGATGGTGAGATTTTTCATGTTATTTCGGTTGGTTTCGGTGTGATGGGTGCTCATCAGGGACAGATAATGGAGGATGAGAGGTGGAAAATTATTTCTTATATCAGAAAAGAGTTGATAGAGCAAAAGCAATAAATATCTATTGGATAATATCAGCGTATAAACTATGGCTTAAGACTAAGGGGTAAAAGTTATTTTTTTCCGTTTGGATATAAATCTTTCTCAGATAGCTTTTCTATGGGAATACGCCTACCGTTTTTTGTTGATATAATAAATGAATCATTAAATCCCATACGTTTAATATCGGCAAGGAAAACTTTAGCCTTGCTGTAATCAGTAAAAATACCAACCGTATATTGATTTATGCTATCGTAGCTTTCCTGGTTTATGGCCACCAGGTTTGAAGTAAAGTCTTTTAAGTTGATTTCTTTAAAGGCTCCGATCTGTACTCTGAATTTTAATCCTTTTTCGTTACGTTCGCTTATGTTTTTATCCAATACAGCATTTAATTGCTTTTTGTATTGTTTTAATGAATCGTTTAGTGAGATATTCTCTCCTTTTAGTTGGTTGTATTTTAGTTCGACGGATTCGAGTTCTTTTTCGGCCTGAGATCCGGATAGATTGATGAGTCCTTTGGTTACCAATACCAAGGTTAATGTGATGAAAAATAGGATCAGAAAAAACAGTGTCTTGCGAAGTTTTGAAATTTTTTGCGATTGTTTACGGTTGAGGTCTTTTAAGCGATGAACTTCTTTATCAATAGCTTCTTTTCTGAGTTTAGCTTTTATATTTTGGTGTTCTATTTCCTGAGGTGTCATGCCTGTTGTTTCTTTTAGCTGAAAAAATCTCCTAAAAATATAAAAAAAACTTAGTGTTTATGTGTTCTATCAATGAAAAGGGGCTAAAAATAATATGTACAAATACTTTTAGCTTATCTTTTAATTTCGTTTAGTACTTCAATTATGCTGGGGTAAGTGTTTTTATATACTTTTTCAATGTCACTATCAGGAATCCAACTTGCCTCTGTAATATTTTCTTCGAGCTGAGGTTGTGGTGTCTTATTGCCTTCATAGCTCATCTCATACCAGTATGTTTTTTTTAAGATCAGTTTTGATTTTAACCGGTAAGTATGGTAAGTTGGTTGTAGGGTGTTGATAATTTTTAAGGGGGCGATGGCGCATTCCTCTTCCACCTCTCTGGTGGCTGTTTCTTCAATAGACTCTCCTTTTTCTGCTTTCCCTTTGGGTAAGTCCCAAACGCCAAGACGGTGTATGAAAAGCGTTTCATTATTTTTGTTTCTAACAACACCTCCGGCAGCATTAATCAGTTTAAAGCTTTTTGAAAAGAGGATCATCAGTTCTTCGAGATTGTGATGGTAAATAAAAGCTTTTTTTATCTCCTTATGAGACTCAAAGTTGACAATGAAATCCAGTAATTCTTTAGGGTTGGAGTATTTAAAAATAGCACCAAAATCACTACTTAAATCCCGTTCTATGTTGTTCGTTAAAAAAACAATTCTATCCTTGAAAAAAACTTTATACATTTGCAGCATGGAAAAAGTATCAGAAACAATAGCTAAACAATTGTTGCAAATTAAGGCAATTAAATTGCAACCAGCAAACCCATTT
>JBFHKL010000320.1:0-4571 GCA_041595375.1 Saccharicrinis sp. | reverse complement strand
CATGTTTTCAGGTAAAACCGAAGAACTATTACGCAGATTACGCAGAGCAAAAATTGCTAAACCACATGTTGAGATCTTTAAGCCACACATAGATATCAGATATAGCACTGATGAAGTAGTATCGCATGATGCCAATTCTATTTTATCCACGCCCGTAGAAACATCTGGAAACATACTTCTATTAAGTGGAAACGTAGATGTAGTAGGCATTGATGAGGCTCAATTCTTCGACAAAGGGTTAACAGAAGTCTGTCAGAAACTGGCCAATCAGGGCATTCGGGTAATTGTTGCCGGACTGGATATGGATTTTAAAGGTAAACCCTTTGGTCCCATGCCCGATTTGATGGCCTGTGCTGAATATGTTACCAAAGTTCACGCTATTTGCATGAAATGTGGCGACCTGGCCCATTTCTCTCACCGTCTCTCCAAAGACGACAAGCTGGTTATGTTAGGTGAAAAAGTGGAATACGAACCTTTATGCAGGCGCTGCTTTACAAAAACATTATCATCGTAAAATCTATGATCCTGAAACATTGGATCATATTATTTTTTATACACGCTTTGTAAATGCTTTGCAAAAGAACCCATATGTTTGAATTTGGATGTCACACAAAGATTTAATAAGCAATTGTTATTAGCACTTATTCAGATTAAAATAAAACTAGCACTTCTTCCACAGCCAACTGTACAGGAAAACTGGTAATAAAAAACACAAGATGCAAGCATACCTAATAAGTGAACTGAGTCAATGGATCACCTGCCAATCCATCATCAATAAAGACATAAAAATCAGTCATTTAATTACAGACAGCCGTTCTGTAACTAACCCGGAAAATTCATGTTTTATTGCTATTTCCGGCAAAAACCATGATGGTCACCATTACATTCCCAGACTTTACCAGCAAGGCGTACGATGTTTTATGGTAGAACAGGATTATAAAATCAACAAAGAACTTTCTGAGGCCAATTACCTGATCGTCGCCAATTCGCTAAAGGAATTTCAGAATCTGGTTATTCATAAAAGAAACAGGTATAACTGCCCTGTTATAGGCATTACCGGAAGCAATGGAAAAACAATAGTAAAAGAATGGATCTCTCAATTAATCGGCTCCACTAAAATATTGGTACGTTCTCCCCGAAGTTATAACAGCCAAATAGGCGTTCCTTTATCTGTTTGGCAACTAAATGCCAACAGTGAATTGGGTATTTTTGAAGCAGGCATATCGCAAAAAGGAGAAATGGAAAAAATTGCACCCATCATCTCCCCTACCATTGGATTAATCACCAATATAGGAGCAGCTCACCAGGAAAATTTCAGCTCAAGAAAAGAAAAGTTACTCGAAAAATTAAAACTATTTACCAATAGCCAGGTCATTATATATTGCGCCGATCTTCCCTTCATCCACGAAGGTATCAGAGAACTATATCCCGACAAAAAAAGCATCAGCTGGGGAACTAATAAAAATGCCGATCTTCGGGTTGTATATAAAAAAAGTTCCGCATCGTTAACTCTTGTTGAATGTATATGGCAGAACGAAGCGTTTAAATTATCCATTCCCTTTGGGGATTATGTGTCTTTTGAAAACTCGATGCATGCCATAAGTATTTTATTATATCTGGGATATACCTTAAAATACATCTCTCAGGCTGTTGAAAAACTGGTTCCGGTGGCCATGCGAATGGAATTAAAAGAAGGTGTTAATGATTGCATTTTAATAAACGACTCGTACAATTCGGATATTTCGTCTCTAGCCTTGTCTTTGGATTTCTTAAATCAGCAAAGCAAAAAAGAAAACGAACATAAAACATTAATACTATCAGATATCTACCAGAGTGGAATAGAATCCACTACTCTTTGCAAAAAGATCAATGATTTATTAAAACAAAAAAACATTACCCGCTTAATCGGTGTAGGAAAGACCCTAAAACAACATGCCGACATTTTTGAAATGGATGCTGTTTTCTATAGCACTACAGGAGAATTTTTACAATCTATTTCGCACAATTCATTTATAAATGAGGCTATCCTCATTAAAGGATCACGAAATTTTGAGTTTGAAAAAGTGTGTTCCTTTTTGGAAAAACAGCACCACCAAACCTGCCTGGAGATTAACCTGAATGCTTTAGTTGATAATTTAAATTTTTACCGTTCAAAACTTAAAAACACTACCAAAGTACTGGCTATGGTAAAGGCTTTTAGCTACGGGAGCGGTTCTTATGAAATTGCCAATATCCTAGAACATCAAAAGGTTGATTATCTGGGAGTAGCCTTTGCTGATGAAGGTGTAGAATTACGCAAGTCCGGAATATCATTACCTATTATCGTTATGAATCCTGAAGCTAAAAGCTTTCCGGTAATGCTGGAACATCAGCTGGAACCTGAGATATATAGCTTTAAAGTCTTTCATGAATTTTTAACAGAATTAAAAAAAGAAGGCATCTCATCCTATCCTATTCATATAAAACTAGATACCGGCATGAAGCGCCTTGGCTTTGTAGCCAGTGAAATGGAGACACTGATTGAGCTTTTAATGGCCAATCCGGAATTAAGAGTTAAATCGGCCTTTTCTCACCTGGCTGCTGCCGACGAAGCTAAATTTGACACCTTTACAAAACAACAAATTGACACCTTTACGTCATTAACCAGTCAACTTGAAAATAAATTAAATTACTCTTTCATTAAACATATTTTAAACTCCGCAGGCATACTACGTTTCCCTGATGCACAGTTGAATATGGTTCGATTGGGCATTGGCATGTATGGCATTGGCATTATAGAACAAAAAAAAATAAAAAGCGTCACCCGCTTTAAATCCTATATCTCACAGATCAGACAAGTAAAAGCGCATGAAACTATTGGCTACAACCGTAAAGGAGAACTACCCTATGATGCAGAGATTGCCATTGTACCTGTTGGTTATGCTGATGGGTTAAATCGCAGACTAGGAAATGGGGTTGGTAAAATGATTGTAAACAGACAACATAGCCGTATTGTGGGTAACATATGCATGGATATGTGTATGATTGATGTAACTGGATTAAATGCCAAAGAAGGTAATGAGGTAGAGATTTTTGGCTTAGAAAACCCCGTTGAAGAGCTTGCTAAAGAGCTAGATACCATACCCTATGAAATTTTTACAAGCATTAGCCGACGGGTGAAAAGAATTTATTACTACGAATAAAAACAAGTATTATGCCTATTTTACGAACAATAAAAAGCGACTACCAGATGTATGAAAATCAGCGTTTACAATGTCTGGTAGCCATAGAACAAGCAAATTGTAAAACCATAAAAGACTGGTTTAAAAAATACAAAGGTAAAAAGGAGCAACCCAAAGATAAGGTGCCCGGTTATAAATTTATAAATGACGAGGAATTTAATTCGCTAAAAATTGATTTTGAGAACTCATTTGTATTTGATATTAGGGACTTGACACCAGTAAAGTAGAAAAAATCGATACTTCATGGGGATTAAGTTATTAATCTTTCTCCCCTCCTACCTTTCATGCTTATGTGTATCATAGCTAAACTTCAATTAGTGGTTGAATACCATAAGCAAAAGGCCTGGAGACTACATTTACGAACTACTCCTCATCCTTTTGAACAAGCACTCTAATTTAATGAACAAAGCCATTACCAATCAAACTATGATAATGTAGAGTTTTACCGTTGCAGCTATGAAGGGTTGGGGAGTGTTGGCAAATTTTCCTTTCAAAACAATTAGTGCCAAAGCGTTGTGTTTTTCTTTTATTTTTTCAATTTATAAAGCCAAATCAACAATTTAGGGATGATCGCTTTCGTATAGCCTTCACTAATTATTATGTCCCAATGCCTTATAAGCCATCGGTAGACCTAGTGGTTTTTATTTTCCTAATTCCCAGATATAAGGTCAATATACCCACTGAAAATAATATTCCCGATATTAAATTTAGTATCCTAAAATTTTCAACTAGATATATTTGAAATTTACCGTCTGATATTGACTTCTCAATGTTGTATTGTAGAAGTTTGCTGTAATAAACTTCCGTCTTCAATAGTTTTATTCTTAAGTCTTTGAATTCATCTGTCGATATAGTTTTTCCCAAATTATTGAAGGATTCAAGCGTGGTAAACAATAAGTCCAGCGAGTCAAGCAATACTACTTTCTTTTCTGGAAATCATGGTTCATAAGCACCTAAATCAGAACGAATAAATTCATCAAGGTCTTTTATGACTCTGTTGAAATTTTCTTCTATAGGTTCTGCTTCAAATTTCCCAATTGATTTATTTAGTATTCCCAATGAATTACTAACTCTGTCAATTTTATTTGTTTCAGATTCTAATCTGTATTTTTCTAGACTATATTTTGCTTGAAAACTAAATAAATATAACCCTAAACCAATAGTCAGAAAAGTAATGGGAAAACATAATATTCTCTTCTTCATTTATGTGTTTCTTCTATTAGGCTCAACCGATATCTATTCACCATAAATGATATACTGATATTATTAGTCCAAGGTATTTAATACCACATCAACAGGAATATGACCACATTTAAAGTGTCCCTCGGGGCAAGCAACTTTACCATGTGT
>JBFHKL010000319.1:0-4590 GCA_041595375.1 Saccharicrinis sp. | reverse complement strand
TTCATAATTTTTAAACTCAAATTCTTTTACAGGATTGGCTTCTGGATTATCTAAGGATGCATAAAAAATTTGAATCTTTTCGTCCTGCGCCTGAGCCATTAAAATAAACAGGACAGCAAAGAATGTTAATAAGATCTTTTTCATAACTATAAATTTTAAATTTTAACCACTTTAAATTCTATAAAAAAACCCGTTGTGAATACAACAGGTTTTTTTTATTCACCGGACTTAAAAACTAATAATCCGATTCATCAGTATCCTTGTATTGAACTTGTAATTCTGTTAATTGGGTTTTAAGCTCTTCTGTAAGCTCCTCATATTCTTCTTTACCATACAAGTTATTCATTTCTTTCGGATCATTTTGCAGGTCGTATAGTTCCCAAACATCAATATCCCGGTAAAAATGAATTAACTTATATCTGTCGGTTCTGATTCCGTAATGACGTTTTACCATGTGCTCATTAGGAAACTCATAATAATGATAATATAAACCTTTACGCCATTCTACAGCTTGTTCATCACCTAACAATGGCTTTAAGGACATACCCTGGATATCTTCGGGCACTTTAATACCTGCCAAATCAAGGATAGTAGGGGCATAATCGATATTTTGAACTAACTCAGTAAGCTTACCTCTTTTGTTAAAACCTTTAGGCAAGTGCATTAACAAAGGTGTTTTAAACGATTCTTCATACATAAAACGCTTATCGAACCAACCGTGCTCACCCATATAAAAACCCTGATCGGAAGTATAAACCACTAAGGTATTTTCATACAAGCCATTTTCTTTCAGGTAATCTAATACTCTACCCACACTTTTATCAACTGATTTAATTACACTTAAGTAATCTCTCATATAACGTTGATATTTCCACTCATAAAGTTCCTTTCCTGTTAGATTCTGCTTTTTAAAGTCTTCGGCAATTGGAGCATAATGATTTACCCAGGCAGTTTTTTGAGCCTCATTCATACGATCTGTATGACCAGGATACCAAGGGAAACGACTCTCTATTTCTCCTTCCGGATCTTCCATTTTCAAATCGTAGGCCAAATCCATATCATTTGATCGAATACTTTGGTGTTGCTCGGCTGCTGCCTGACGACCTTCGTAAGAATCAAAAAAGTTATCGGGTAATGGGAACGTTTGATCTTCAAAATCATCTAAATACATAGTATCTGGCTCCCATGTACGGTGAGGGGCTTTTTGGTGCAACAACAAACAAAAAGGCTTGCTTTTATCGCGTTGTGTATCTAACCAGTTTAAGGCAAAATCAGTGGTTATAGTAGTAACATAACCTTCGTATTGCTTTTTCTCGCCCATTTCAATAAAATCAGGATTATAATACTGTCCCTGACCCGGCAAAATATTCCAGTAATCAAATCCTGTAGGATCACTTTCCAGGTGCCACTTACCAACTATGGCTGTCTGATAACCTGCTTTTTGCAATAGTTTAGGATAGGTCATCTGGCTTCCATCAAAAGCCGTTGAATTATCCTTCATACCGTTGATATGCGTATGCTTACCGGTTAGCATGGTAGCACGACTAGGACCACAGATAGAATTACCTACAAAACTATTTTCAAAGATCACACCATCTTTAGCTATCTTATCAATATTTGGTGTTTCTGTATAACGATTATCATACGCACTCAAGGTTTGAAGCGAATGATCATCACACATAATAAAAACGATATTTGGTTTTTCTGCTTTTTCTTCCACTTTTTTCTGTTGGCACGAAGACATTGATAAAATCAATGAAGCACCCAAGAATAAAGAAGAAAACGACCAGTTCATTAATTTCTTTTTCATGTTGTTTATTAGTTAAATTTTTAGCTTTATATTTTCATATTTATACCCTAAACACCTACTCAATTCCCTGATATTTCCTCATCACTTTTAAAAGCTGATCACCAGCACCTATTTTATAACCTGAAGATAAGAATAAGATATCATTATCGCCAGAAACTAAGGCTAGCACGGGTAATTGATTCTTTAAATCTTGTTTACTAGCCTTTTGAAACAGTTTAAATAAACTATCATCCTTAACAAACATTACATCCTCAGGCAAATGATAATCTTTAGGATTAAACACATTGGCTCTCTCATCGTTTGGAACAATAAACACAAAAGGAAGGCCTGTAGCATCAAACAATTCTTTGAGCTCTTCAAAATCCTTTAACACATGTTTAGTGGGTTCCTTATCCGGATCAATCCATATCATCACCTTACCCAAACTCATGTGATAAGAATATAGTCCTTGCATGTGCACAGGCACTTCATAAACCGGTGGAAGAAAAAATTTGCCCATTGATTGCAAAGGCTTGCTATCTGTCCTTAGGCTAACGACCATATCTTTATGTTCTCCGTCATCCAGGGTAAAAAACTGCATACGCGAAAGCACAGTACCATCCTTTTCCCTTTCGGCAGTATACAACATGTAGTTACCTGCTACCAAGTCCAGTTTTTTAGGAAAATCGCTTACCTCTTTATTAAACTTATACTCAAGTGTTTTATAATAACCATTTTCGAACTTAGCAATGGTAAACTGCTTGGCATAACGGCATGCTCCCCTGTTGACTTTGTCCTGAACCAAGCTTATGGTTCCTACAGCTTCTGATTTTTGTGGTTGCGCTTCTCCCAGATAAACATTTACCCATTGATCATCCTTTTTATACTGAGCTGTGCCGGTAATCCTATCTACTCTTGAAAGAACACCTGCCGTACGACATAAGGCAACAAACAACACTTTGGCGCTCCCCAAATCACAGGTCTTCATTTCGTACACACCCTTAGGTGTAGATGGCACCCAAATATAATTTTCTGTTTTACTGATTTTAATATGATCCAGAATCCATTTCTCTGCAACAGATGGATTTTCTTTGACAGCCGTCCAAAAAGTTTCTTCAAACTTTGGCTTTAAATAAGCCTTGTAGGGCGACAACTGCTCCATTTCAATCCTTGGATTAAGCAGGAATCTTGCATAATCATCCTCGGTATACTGCCCGCTAAACTCAGGTGTATTTTGCATATGACTTAACAAAACAGACGCAGATGCATCTCTTAAATCCTTTGCAGAAACAGCATTTAGCAATGGCATCATCCACTTTTTGCTTTCTACTGGAGTTTGTTGCATAAATGCGGCTATATCCTGATGGTTTCCACGCGATTTTTTTATTATCTGCCATACCTCAGTAGTATCCAATCCTAGTTCATCAGCCAATACAAAAGCTTTTTCCTTGCTCAGAAAAGTCTTTTCATAAGCCGTACGGATAGAATCTTCATAGGCCAAACGTATTCTGTTAAGCTTTTTTCCTTCTTCCGAAACTTCCAATGGCTCTTTAGCAACAGGAGGAACTAAATCAATATCCACCACTCTTTCGGTAAAGTCACTTTCGCTTAGCGCTATAGTCAGAGTATCTGTATCAGCCACAGTAACCTTTTTGAAGCTAAACTTAGTTTCATCAGTAGCCCATACAACAACATCTCCCAAACCAAGCTTTAAGCCGCAAATCCCTCTTTCGTCAGTCTTTAATGGTGCCAAATTATATAACTCGGCATAATTACAAACCAGAAAACCTACTTCAACATCTACCAGAGGTTTATTTTGTTTATCCACCACCTTCACAAAAAGATCTTTTGCAGTTGCATAATTTTCAATCTGGTTAAGCCGTGTAAAATATTCTCTTTGATGGATCACATCCGAAGCCGAATAATGTCCGGGTGTTTGCGTAGCAGTAAGAATAGCTCTACGACTGGGTTCTACAAACCATCCTTGATTTACATCTGCTTCCGGTTCACAGGCACCCATAAAATACCACTGCCCATCGGCCCAGAACTCAACCCAGGCATGATTATCGTCCTGATGAACCCAGCGAGGCGTATAAATTTGACGCGCAGGAATACCTACAGCTCTTAATGCAGTTACGGTAAAAACGGATTCTTCTCCACAACGTCCTTTAGCATTTTTCATTAAAGCCAGAGGAGCAGAAGTTCGTCCATCGCTACCCACATAGGTTACTTTTTCATGACACCAGTGATTCACCTCCAAGGCAGCTTCTTTCATGCCCATATTTTTAATACGCTCTTTCAGTTCATTAAAAATAACTACTCTTGCCGAATCCATATTTTCAGTGCCTGCCCGGGGTGGCAATACGAAATGAAGAAAATCCTCATCGCTAACCGTTTTACCCCAGGAAAACGTTTCCCGGGCCTTAAATGCAGAACGAATTTGTTGCAGATAGTAATCTGCATCGTAATTACTTAAATCACTTAATGTTTCATAAGCATATAAAAACTCCAGCGCTTCATACTCCTGAACGCTTAACTCAGTATTAAAAACATCCAATAATTGCTCTTGCCTGTTAAGTAAAATATCTTTACTACGCTGTTGAAAATTAGCATGTATTTCTTCGCGCTTGTTTTTATCTTTTAACAGATGCTCCTGGCATCCTGCGAAAAGAACACCAGTCGCGAACAAAAATACTATTGAAATTTTTTGTAACATATCTAGTTCTTCTTTAAAAACACTTTACCATCTGTTTCAATTACCCATATTTTACCTTCCTGCGTAATAGATGGATAGGTAGCTA
>JBFHKL010000318.1:0-4671 GCA_041595375.1 Saccharicrinis sp. | reverse complement strand
TTGATTATTAAAGTAGCTTCGATACAGGCTGCTCGTATGCAGGTTTATTTTATTGACAATGAAGATTATTTTCACAGAAAATCAACCCTTGTCAATAAAGAAGGTAAAGAATACGAAGACAACGATGAACGGGCTATATTTTTTGCAAGGGGCGTTTTAGAAACTACTAAAAAGTTAAGATGGGCTCCGGATATTATTCATTGTCAGGGCTGGTTCACCGGATTGGTGCCATTATATATAAAGAAAGCCATGAACGAGGATCCGCATTTTGCTAACTCCAAATTGGTTTACTCCATCTATAATGATGACTTTAAACAAACATTCCCTGATTCATTTACTGAGAAATTTAAGCTCGATGGAGTTGAGGAAAGTGACTACGCTGATTTAGCACCCTTTAACTACACCAACCTAAGTAAGTTAGCTATCAAATTCTGCGATGGTATTATTCAGGCCAATCCACAAGCTAATCAGGAAGTTATCGACTACGCCAAAGGTACAGGTAAACCTTTTCTGGAGTATCATGACGAAGAAACTTACATTGATGCTTTCAATCAATTTTACGATGATTTATTAGAAAAGTAATCTTCTTTAAATATTTATCAAAACTGCCATGACTTCATTTAGTATGGCAGTTTTTTTATGTCTAAAAAATAAGGTCTGCTGCCACGCATACAATACCTGCTTGATTATGCTTTATTTTAGTTTCAAAATATTAGCCTAAAAACAGTATTTATTTCGTATTTTAGTAAGTATTAAACTCTGACACATGCCATACAGAAAGTTATTTCCTGAAGAAATTTCTCAACTTAAACAACAACGTTGTGCTGCCATTGACGGATGGGAAAACATACACGTAAGTCATACCTTCTTGACCCAAAACATCAAGGAAGTAACATTTTCAGGAGTCAATTACCTGGCTTGTTATTCCCGTAAAATCAACAATAGTCACGTTCACGATTATGCGGGTATCTATCACGCCCATTTGCATAACTGTACTATTAAAGATCAGGCATACATTAAAAATATAGGCAGCACTATAAGTCACTATATTGTTGAAGAAAATTGCATGCTGATAAACGTGGCTTCCCTCACTGTTGATGGAGAAAATACCTTTGGTAATGGCATAACAGTAAACCCTGTGAACGAAGGAGGTGGTCGCCAAGTAAGCCTATATAATGAACTTTCCGTCCATACAGCCTATATGATGGCTTTTTATGGCGATAAACCAAAGCTTAGCGCTCGTATTAAGGAGATGATTACTGATTATGCCACAAAAATAAAATCAGATAGCGGGCGTATACAAAAAAATACCCTGGTGATGAATTGTGGCACTATTACGAATGTAAACATCGGTGAATCATGTACCCTTGAAGGGGTTACTCTTCTCAAGAACGGTACCATCAATAGTAGTTCAGAAGCCCCTAGCTATGTAGGTCACGATGTAAATGCTTGCTCATTTATTATTTCCAGTGGATCGGTAGTTAGCGATGGCGCTTTTTTGCGCCATTGTTTTGTAGGACAGGGATGTGAGATTGCCAATCATTACACCGCCGAAAACTCATTGTTCTTTGCCAATAGCCAATGCCTGCAAGGCGAAGCGTGTAGCATCTTTGCCGGACCCTATACGGTAACACATCATAAATCTACCCTGCTGATTGCCGGATATTATTCCTTTTTCAACGCCGGTAGTGGAACCAACCAGAGTAATCACATGTACAAACTAGGTCCTTTGCATCAGGGAGTAATTGAGCGAGGAAGCAAGACAGGAAGTGATTCTTATGTGCTCTGGCCAGCAAAAATAGGAGCATTCACCATGATATTGGGCCGCCACTACGGTAATCCCGATAGCTCAGAATTACCTTTTTCATACCTAATTGAAGACAACGGTAAAAGTGTATTGATGGCAGGGCAGAATATTTTTAGTGTAGGAACTACACGTGATGTGGACAAATGGCCACAAAGAGACAAACGAAAAGGCCATGACTGGTTCGATTACCTCATCACAGATGCACTCAATCCGTTTACAATCAATAAAATACTAAAAGGAATTGAGATTCTGAAGCAGCTTCAAGACAAAGCCTCGCCCCAGCGGAAAAATATTATGTATAAAAATACTCAAATACCTTTAACCTCCATAAAACGTGGAATTAAACTCTATGAACAGGCATTAATCAAATACATTGGCGATGAATTGACTTCTACATTAAAACAAACGAATTTTGATCAAGTAAAGTCATTCAATGTATCATTGAACAATGTAAATGAATGGATAGATCTGGGTGGTTTAGTGTGCCTGAAAAAAAGCATAACGGATTTAATGGAACAAATTGAAAACAAAGAAATACCTATTGAAGAATTGAATGCACGCTATGCTTCATTGTTTTCGAACTATACCTCGCTAAAAAGAGAACATGCGTATCAGGTATTGATGTCTTATTTTCAGATAGATTTGCTTCATTGTGGCGCAAGTGAAATAGCAGCCTTTCTTCAGGAATGGATGACTAACAACGAAAAGATACTTTCGTCTATCACTATGGATGCCAAAAAAGAATTTAATGCCAAAAGCACCATCGGATATGGTATAGATGGCAATATGGAGACCAAAGAAGCAGATTTCAGAAACGTCAGGGGTACTGCTGAGGATAATTCCTTTTTAAACGCCTTGCGCAGCCAGTTTGAACAACAAAATAGCGAGGCCCAAAAGCTTATTGAAAGCCTGCAATAAAAAAGGAGATACGTATAAGACCACTTTTGATGGTCATATCTATTACATAAATCAACAAAAAAAATAAAACTATGTGTGGAATAGTTGCTTATGTGGGAGAAAAACCCGCTTACCCAATACTAATTAAAGGACTTCAACGACTGGAATACAGAGGATACGACTCTGCCGGTGTAGCGCTGATCAATGCCAGCACCCATACCTACAAACAAATGGGAAAAGTAAAAGATCTGGATGCTTTCACTAAAGACAAGGATCTGGACGGCCATATTGGCATTGGCCATACTCGATGGGCCACCCATGGAGAACCCAATGATGCCAATGCCCATCCCCATACTTCCATGAATGGCAAATTCACTTTGGTACACAATGGAATTATTGAAAACTATGCGCATCTGAAAAAAGAGTTAATCAACAGAGGATATAAATTCAAGAGCGAAACCGATACCGAAGTGCTGGTAAACTTTATTGAGAGCATTTATCTGCAACAAAAGGTAAATGCCGAAATTGCCGTACGCGTAGCTCTCTCGAAAGTGATAGGGGCTTATGGACTGGTTATTTCATGTGAAGATGAAAAAGACACACTCATAGCAGCCCGCAAAGGAAGCCCTTTGGTAATTGGAGTAGGTGTGAATGAATACTTCTTAGCCTCAGATGCTTCTCCTATCATTGAATATACCGATCAGGTGATTTATATGAACGATGAAGACGTAGCTATTTTAACAAAGGATGATCTGATTTTAAAAAACATCCAGAACGATTCTCAAAAACCTAAAATTCAAAAGGTAGAGCTTAGTATTGACGAGATTGACAAAGGGGATTACGAACATTATATGTTAAAGGAAATTCATGAACAACCCCACTCTATATCAGATACTTTCAGAGGAAGAATATCCATAGATAAATCAAAAATATTTTTGGGGGGCATTATCGATGTCATGCCTAAACTTACCCAGGCCAAACGAATTATCATTGTGGCCTGCGGAACCTCTTGGCATGCCGGCATGGTAGGAGAATATCTTTTTGAAGAGTACGCCAGAATACCTGTTGAAGTAGAATATGCATCCGAGTTCCGTTATCGCAATCCCATCATTAACGAAGATGATGTACTTATTGCCATCTCACAAAGTGGAGAAACAGCAGATACTCTTGCTGCTATTAAAATGGCCAAAGAAAAAGGGGCCACCATACTTGGTATTTGTAATGTGGTTGGTTCATCTATTCCTCGCGAAACACATGCCGGAGTATATACCCATGCCGGACCGGAAATTGGTGTAGCCTCAACAAAGGCCTTTACCTCTCAGGTAACAGTGTTAACCATGATGGCATTTATGATTGGCAGAAAAAGAGGTACCTTATATAATGACTTGTATATTAAGCTAATTAACGAATTGACTCTTGTTCCGAGTAAGATTGAAACCATACTTAAATCGGAAAAATATATTAAAAGTATAGCAGAGCTGTATAAAGATGCCACTAACTCATTATATTTAGGCAGAGGCTGTTTATACCCTGTAGCCATGGAAGGAGCGCTTAAGCTTAAAGAAATCTCCTACATACACGCAGAAGGATATCCTGCTGCAGAAATGAAACATGGCCCAATTGCTTTAATTGATGAAAATATGCCTGTTTTTGTGATTGCCACCAAAGATAAATCATATGAAAAGATTGTGAGCAATATTCAGGAAGTGAAAGCACGTAACGGAAAAGTGATTGCCATAGTCACTCAGGGCGATGAAACAATTAAAAAAATGGCCGATCACATTATCGAGGTACCTGATTGCCATGATGCCATAGCACCACTGCTTACGGTCATCCCTCTTCAAATTATATCTTACTACATTGCTGTTTCCAGAGGCTGCAACGTGGATCAGCCACGCAACCTGGCAAAATCAGTTACGGTAGAGTAAAAATAAAAAAAGCCGGTTTCAATATTGAAACCGGCTTTT
>JBFHKL010000317.1:0-4738 GCA_041595375.1 Saccharicrinis sp. | reverse complement strand
TATCAAAAATTTCTTTTATTACTTCACGATCGTCAAAGTGATTCTTAACGCCATTTATTTCCTGATAGTCTTCGTGACCTTTACCTGCCACCAGGATGATATCGCCACGTTTAGATAACATAATAGCTGTTTTAATGGCTTCCTTTCTATCGGCAATAGCCACCACTTTAATTCGGTTTTTAAAATCCACTCCTTCCATCATATCATCAATAATAGATTGAGGATTTTCAGAGCGGGGATTATCAGAGGTAAAGATCACACGACCACTCCCTGCAACAGCTACCTTTGCCATCTCAGGACGTTTGGTTTTATCCCGGTCGCCTCCAGCACCTACCACAGTAATCAATTGTTGAACAGGCTCTCTAATCTGATTGATAGTTTCTATTACATTTTTAAGCGCATCGGGCGTATGGGCATAATCCACAACCGCTGTTACACCGCCAGACGAACGAATTGTTTGAAACCTACCATCCACAGAGTGCAGACGACTCAATGACACTAAAATCTCATCATTGGGTCTACCTAAAGCTATAGCAGTTCCATAAACGGCCAGCAGATTCTGCGCATTAAATTTCCCAATAAAAGGAGTCCATACCTCCTGATTATTGATCAACAGCTGCATACCTTCAAACATACTCTCCACAATCCGACCCTTATAATCAGCCATACCTCTAATGGAATAAGTTTGCTTATTTGCCCTACAGTTTTGCAACATGACCAGCCCATTTTTATCATCTACATTTACAAGAGCAAATGCATCCTTTCCCATGTTATCGAAGAAACCTTTCTTCGCTTTCAGGTAAGCATCAAATGTTACATGGTAATCGAGATGATCATGTGTAAGGTTGGTAAAAATACCACCTCTATATTTTAATCCAGCAATCCGTTTCTGATCAATGGCATGAGAGCTTACCTCCATAAAGCAATAGCGACAACCCGCGTCCACCATCTGTTTCATAAGCCTATTCAAGGAAACAGGATCGGGTGTAGTATGTGTAGAGGATATTTTCTGATCCCCTATAAAATTAGCGACCGTACTAAACAAGCCCGACTCAAAACCCATATCGCGAAACAACTGATAGAGTAGAGTGGCCACTGTTGTTTTTCCATTAGTACCTGTCACACCCACCAATTCCATCTTTTCAGAAGGCTTACCGAAAAATCCTGAGGCAATTTCCCCCAATGCCAATGCCGAATCCTCAACAACTACGAAGGGGATACTCTCGTAGGACTCCTGAGGTAAAGCTTCACAAACAACGGCATTACATCCATTTGCTATGGCTTTAGAAATATAATCATGCCCATCGACATGATAGCCCCGAACCGCCACAAACAAAGTCCCCTCAACTGCCTTCCTCGAGTCAAAAACAATTTCCTCAAAAAGCACCTGATGGCTACCGCGTAACTCTTTTACACTTGTCCAGTTTTGTATTTCACTTATATTTACCTTCATCATCCCAACTTAATAATAATTCTTGCTCCTTTGTTTATTCTACTACCTGCTGCTATAGATTGCTCAACCACTTTACCCCGACCCGAAACAATAACTTGCAAACCCATATTTTCAAGCAAAGAAACGGCATCTTTAGCTCCCAAGCCACGTACATTTGGCACCAGTCCATTGGCAAAAGTCTTACGACTTAAATTGACCTTAAACTCCTGTGCAGATGTCGAAATCCATTTAGATTCCACCTCCAGCCCTTCAACAGGCACATGCATATTTTCAAAAATAGTTAATAAATCTTCTTTTGTTCCTCCCTTTGAATAAGGAAGCACTCCTGAATCAGGAACTTTTTCAACCCTCTCATCCAACATTTCAGGACTTGTAGCATACACTCGGTCAGCAATATCTTTAAATACCTTACCCGCCACCACATTACCATAATAAACATTATTAGAAGGCCCGTTTACCACCACAATACACGAATATTTAGGTCGGTCGGCGGGAAAATAGCCCACAAATGACGCCTGATATTCCACGCCGCTTCCTCCTTTATACCCTTTTGCACCTTTAGCTATTTGAGCAGTTCCTGTTTTACCTGCTATTTTATAGTTTTCATTTTTAAGATTCTTGGCCGTTCCTTTCTCCACAACACCCATCAATAAGTCATGCACCTTTTCAATTGTCGACATGGAGCAAATAGATGGATTTAACACCTCAGGTTCAAACGACTGAACCAACTCCCCATGCCTGTATATCCCTTTAACAAAATGCGGCTTCACCATCTTACCATTATTAGCCACGGCATTATAAAAAGTAAGAATCTGCAAAGGCGTTAATTTAGATTCATAGCCAATAGAAATCCAAGGCAAGGATACACCCGACCATGTTTCAGAACCTGGGTACTTAATAAAAGGCTCACCTTCTCCTTTAATCTGCAGTCCATTTTTCTTATTCAAACCCATAGAATAAATCCTGTCGATAAATTTTTTAGGATTTGACTTGTAGTGTTCCACAATCATTTTAGAGATACCCACATTAGACGAGAATTCAAAAGCCTGTCGATTAGTAATAACTCCAAATCCTCCATGGTGACTATCACGCATTGTTCTATCATAGAACTTACACACGCCATTTCCTGTATCAATCGAGTCATCCAGATTAATCACCCCATCTTCCAGAGCTACCATCACACTAGCCAGTTTAAAAGTAGATCCTGGTTCAGTTGCTTCGCCTATTGCATAATTAAAATAATCCTCAACATAATTGCCTTGACTTTGACGATGCAAATTAACGATGGCTTTGATCTCACCTGTTTCCACCTCCATTAAAACAGCCACACCATGATGTGCATTATGTTTTACCAATTGTTGTTTCAGTGAGCTTTCTGCCACATCCTGAATTTCAATATCAATAGAAGTCATTATATCATTACCATTTTGAGGAGGCATGACTTCTTCAGGAACCCAATGGCCTGAGATACGGGTATAAGTGTTCACTCCATTCTTACCCTTAAGCACATTATTATACGCTCTCTCCAGTCCAACCATACCTCCCTTTTCCTTTTCCTCATAAAGCTTACCAATACTGCGTGAAGCCAATATTCCGAATGGCAATTTTCGTTGATCCAACATCTCAGGAAGAAAACCTCCTTTATTCTTACCCAAACGAAAAATAGGGAACTGCTTTGCTTTTTTTAGTTCGGTAAACGAAATGCGTTTACGGTTTATACAGTAATATCTTTTCTCTTGCTGACGAGCCCTAAGCAAACTCTTTTTATAAGCCAACGCAGATTTATCTTTAAAGAACTCTGCCAAACACATACTAAGGCTATCTACCTTGCTATTAAATATTTCATCGCTAAGACCATGGGCCATCATATCCATATACAAACGATAACTCGGCACGGAGCAAGCAAGTTTACGACCATCGCTAGCCAAAATATTACCCCGGTTAGCCTCTACCTCGCGTTCCTGACTGGTCATATCCTGTTGCAACCTGCGCCACTTTTCTCCTTCCACCACTTGCAGATAAACGACTTTACCAAAGACAAAAATAGCCAACACTACCAACATCAGGTAAATCACCCCCACTCGCCAGGTTATGTCTCTTTTTATTGTCATTTTTTATACTAAGTATACTAAACGTTTCAAGTTTTTGATTACATCAAATACTACAAACACCTTATTTATTCACTATTATTCTTCGTGGAGGCTCAGTCAATTCCTCCAAATCAATGCCTGCCTTATTTACCTTTTCTAAAATGATCGATTGCTTACTATCATACATCAAATCTGAGGAAGTAGTAATGGCTTCTATCCGCAACTCCTGTATATCAGTATTTAAACCAGCAGCTTCTTTCAATAGTTTTTCTACCTTAAAATGGTTTGTTATGTAAATAAAGGCCAATACTATCAGAAACAAAAAATAGGGCAATTGCTTTACAACCACCTCACGGGTAAAAATCCTCCCTGAAACAAAATCGCGAAATGTTATCTTATGGGTGGAAGAATCTCCGGATCCTATAAATTCTGTATCCTTCTTCTTTTTAAACATGCCTACTCTTTTTCTGCAATCCTTAACTTAGCACTCCGTGATCGGGTATTTTTTTCAAGCTCTTCTTCGCTTGGTAAAATCGGCTTACGACTAATGGCTTTAAACGGAACAATACTTTTACCATAAAAATCCTTTTCCGGCTGAACCTGATCACAATCACCCGTTTTAATGACATTTTTCACCAACCTATCTTCCAATGAATGATAAGAAATCACCACCAAACGTCCACCGGGGGCAAGAACTTCTTTGGTTTGCATTAACATTTCTTTCAAGGCCTCCATTTCACGGTTCACTTCTATACGCAATGCCTGAAAGACCTTGGCTAAAAACTTATTTTTTTCTCGTGAAGGCACACAAGGCTCTGCTACCTCAAGTAAATCAGCTATCATTTTAAACGGACTTGATTGACGGCGCAACAGAATACCCCGAACCAACTTGCCTGCATTTTTAATTTCACCATAGGTTTTAAAAATTCTAAACAGGTCATTCTCGCTATACTCATTCAATACAACATCTGCTCTCAAATGAGCTTGCTTATTCATCCGCATATCTAATTCTCCTTCAAAGCGAAATGAGAAACCTCTCTCAGGGGTATCAAAATGATGCGATGACACACCTAAGTCAGCTAAAATACCGTCAACCTGATTAATTTTTAAATAACGCAGAAAATGTTTTAAATAGCGAAAGTTATGACGACCAAAAATCAAACGCTCATCATCAGGCCTATTGGCATAAGCATCC
>JBFHKL010000316.1:0-4782 GCA_041595375.1 Saccharicrinis sp. | reverse complement strand
TTATCCAAAACCTCAAGTAATTTTTCAGTATTACGATGGCTATACTGGGGAATTAATGTATGCAGAGTCTATTCTGTCTACTGAAAAATAATACTTAAAGATACAACCCATTGATTAAATGACATTTATGATGTCATAATGGGTGGGTTGTGTCAATGTCAAAAGTAATTAGCCATTTCTGTTTGAAAAATCACACCTGAAAATAAGTTGCGGAATGAGAAAGTTACAATAAAAACCATTTTAAAAACTATTATCTATGAAACAAAAATTATTTATTTTTTTATTGCTATTCCTGACGTCGCAGATGTTATCTGCTCAGGGGTTTTCGGTAAAAGGAAAAGTTACTAGTGCTGATGATGGGACGACCCTTCCCGGAGTTAGTATTGTAGTAAAAGGAACTTCGGTTGGAGTAACAACCGACATCAACGGTGAATACCAAATTATGGTTCCTAATAAAGATGCAATTTTAAATTTCTCCTTTGTAGGATTTAAACTTCAAGACTTTAAAGTTGCAAATAATACAGTTATTAACGTTGCTCTGGAGTCCGATTTGGTTGGATTGGATGAAGTGGTTGTTGTAGGTTACGGTTCATTTTCAAAGGAATCGTTAACTGGTTCTGTAGAGGTTGTTAAAAGCGAAAAGTTTGAAATGCTTTCTTCTGCTTCCCTCGAAAATGCATTGCAGGGAGCCGTAAGTGGAGTTATGATGTCGAATGGAGATGGTCAGCCTGGAGCTGCCGCTTCAATTAATATTCGAGGCATCGGTTCTATTAATGCTTCTAGTGAGCCTCTTTACGTAATTGATGGAATTCCTGTTCAGTCTCAGGATATTTCTCCAACCGATTATTCAAATGACGGGCAAAGTTCATCAATCATGTCAACTCTCAATCCTAACGATATTAAGAGTGTTTCGGTTCTTAAAGATGCATCGGCAACAGCTATCTACGGTTCTCGTGGAGCCAATGGTGTAATTATTATTACCACTAAAAATGGTCGTTCAGGAAAAGCAAAAATTAATGCAAGTGCTCAGGTTGGTGTATCAACTAACGCTTATAACAATTTGAATGAGAGTATTAATGCTGCACAGTATCAAGAATTATTTGTTGATGGTTGGGTAAATACTGGCAGCTATACAGAGGATGAGGCCACTGATCTATTTTACGATTATTTCCCAGCAGATACATACAATGCGGATACCGATTGGATGGGTGAGATTTATAATCCTGCTACAACTCAGCAATATAGTGTTGATGCTAGTGGAGGTACTGATAAAATGTCTTATTTCGCTTCCATCGGATATTACGATCAAGAGGGTGTAATATTAGGTACCGATTTTAAACGTTACTCTTCTCGTTTGAATTTAACTGCTGATGTAACTGAAAAGCTTAAGATAACGAATAATATTACCTTGGGATATACCACCGCGAATGGATCCGAAGATAAAACAGCATGGGATAATCCAATGCATAATGGTTTTATGTGTCCTGCTGTTGTGCCTATTTACGATGAAAATGGCGATTACTTCGGTGATCATACAATCGTGGGGATGGACGGAAATAACCCAGTTGGAAATCAATTGTTTGATGAAAGATGGCAAAAACAAACACGTATTATCGATAACTTTAGTGCTAGCTATAAGATCTTTAATGAGCTGACTTTCAAAACTGCATGGAGTGTTGATTTGGTAAATGTGAACGAATTCGAGTGGAAAAATCCTGATTGGGGATCCTATGCCGATGTAAGTGGTCAGGGTACAGAAGGAACTGGTAACAGCGTGAACTGGATTGGAACACAAACCCTTAATTATAATAAAGTATTTGCTGAAGATCATTCCTTTGATGTCTTATTAGGTTATGAAGCTCAAAAATATGAGAAGAGAACAACCTATGCTGTGGCTCAAGGATATGCTAACTCAAAGCTAAAAACACTTGCTAATGCGGCAAATGCTATAGAATCCTCAAGTTCAGGTACAGGATACAGTTTCCTTTCGGCCTTCTCAAGGTTATCGTATAATTATAAGCGTAAGTATTATGCTACTGCAAGTTATCGTCGTGATGGTTCTTCTCGTTTCGGTGAGGATAACAGATGGGGTAACTTCTGGTCTATTGGAGGTTCTTGGTATATAAACAAAGAAGATTTTATGAAGGATGCTTCTTGGTTGAATAACTTGAAACTTAGAGCTTCTTATGGTGTTACTGGTAATGCTAGTATTGGTAATTTTGAGTCGTTGGCTCTGTATGGTTACGACTATGAATATGATGGAGTAGCCGGTTCAGCTCCTGATAATATCGGAAATACAGATTTAACATGGGAAACGCAGGGAACGCTTGATTTAGGGATAGACATAAGTGTTTTCGACAGAGTAAATGCTTCGCTAACCTATTTCCGTAGAGAGAATACTGATTTATTATTAGATCGACCTCTTTCAACAACTACTGGATTTTCTGAAACCATGCAGAATGTTGGAGATATGTTAAATTCAGGATGGGAGATTGAAGCAAATGGAACTCTTGTAAAAGGTGAAGATTTTAATTGGGATATGGGAGTCAATCTTACTTTCATTAAAAATGAGGTAACTAAACTTGATGAAGATATTGCTAGTACAGCCTTTTTACATTCAGAAGGACATGACTTTAATGAGTTCTATTTGATACAATGGGCTGGTGTTAATCCTGAAACTGGGGCTGCTCAGTGGTATACCGATGAAACAAAAACAGAGATTACAGAAACGCGAAGTTCAGCCAGTAGAGTACAAACGGGCTATTCGGGTACACCTTCTTGTTTTGGAGGTTTAAACACAAGTGTGAGTTATAAGGGTTTTAGCCTTAGCGCACAGGTAGTTTTTGTTTTGGATAAATACCTTTTCGACAATCAGATTAAAGGGGTTGAAAGTGATGGACAACGTGCTCCAAGAAGTACTAACCTTTATGCATTCGAGAATCGATGGACGACTCCGGGTGAGGAAACTGAACTTCCTATTTTTAAGTGGGGGAATAGTTCAAGTAGTAACTATAAGTACAGTACGCGTTATTTGTATGATGCAACTTATGCACGATTAAGAGATTTGACTTTGACCTATTCTTTTACTCCTGAGGTTGCCAAACTCCTGAAAGTGTCTTCGCTTTCTGTATATGCAAAAGCTAATAATTATATAACCTGGACAAGGGACCGTGATCGTCTTCATATTGATCCTGAAGCGGGACAAAGTGGCTATGTAAACGGAACTGTTCCAAAAAGCAAGTCAATATCCTTTGGTGTAAATATTGGGTTATAAGTTAACAGTTTTAGTTTGATAACGATTTAAAGACAGAATCATGAAAATGTATATATATAAAATGAAAACATCAGGACAATGGCTCCTGACACTAACATTGATCCTATCTCTCTTTGTATCATGTTCCGAGGAATTTCTTGAAATTGATCCTCAGCAAGATGTTTCAATGAGCGACGCCCTAACTACAGAATCAGATTTCGAGACGGCTATTATAGGTTGTTATGATGGATTGCAGAACGTAAACACCTATGGTAAATACTTTGTTGCTGTAGTTGATGTGATGAGCGATGATGTAAAGGGTGGTTTGATAACCAATCGTATGTATGATTGGCATTCTTACACTGGTTCTTCGGCCGATTATACGAATTTGGCTGATGCTATTTGGGCAAAATTTTACAAAGTAATTGATCGTGCTAACCGAATTCTCGAAGCCGGATCTGATCTGGATATTGATAATGTTTACGGTCAAGCTTATGCTTTTAGAGCGATGGCTCACTTTGATTTGGTACGCATTTACGGACAGCATTATACCTATACCTCTGATGCATCTCATTTGGGAGTTCCTATTGTTACTAAGGTTGATGTTTCGCAAGAGCCGGCTCGTAATACGGTTGCCGAAGTGTACGAGCAGGTTATATCCGATTTTGAAACAGCACTGACCCTTATTGACGATGATGCCGATTCGTTTTATTTTTCTGAAAATGTTGTGAAAGCGCTCCTTTCGAGAGTATATCTTTACAAAGAAGATTGGGAAAATGCGGAAGCAATGGCAAGTGCTGTAATAGAATCAGGCGATTATAGTCTTGTAAGCGGAGACAGCTATTCGACTATTTTCTCGGGCGATCATAGTTCAGAAACTATTTTTGAAATTGATATGACTGAGCTTGATAACTTAGGTTCGGCTTGCCTGGCTGGAAATTACGTGGTTGGTGGATACAATGAATTTCTTCCTACTACCGATATCATGGATGTATATGAAGATGGTGATGTTCGAAAAGATAATAATTTCGCCTACGATTCATCATTAGGCGGTGGTATTTACGGAGATTATCGTGCTGATAAATTTAAAGATGCATTGGGATATGAAAATACTCCGGTAATCAGACTTTCAGAATTGTATTTAATTCGTGCGGAAGCTGCTTACCATCTTAATACCTCGGCTGATATTACTGCAGCACAGGCTGATGTTACAACCATCCGTCAAAGAGCTTTGTCAACAGCAGAGGCTGTTACTGCAACTGGAGAGGATCTTTTGGATGAAATATTGCTCGAAAGACGCAGAGAATTGTGTTACGAAGGCCATAGACTTTGGGATTTGACAAGGAACAAATTGGGTGTGTATAGAGCCGATTGTACTTGTACAGCAAACTCAATTGATTATCCAAATAATGGATTCATTTTGGCTATTGGTGAAGATGAGATGGAAGTTAATGATAATATGGTGCAAAATGATGGCTATTAAAAGCTGTAAATAGTTAGTAAAGATAAAAGCCCTGCCCACTGGGTGG
>JBFHKL010000315.1:0-4807 GCA_041595375.1 Saccharicrinis sp. | reverse complement strand
GCCACACGCACCCCGTTGACGCGATGGCTGCGCATCACCCGGCACGATGCCGTAACGGGATGCTGATCAACAAACTGCACAGCGCGGATTGCAACCTGGTTAAAACGTTGATACTCTCCAAACACAACTTCCCCCTGTGCTTTGGTTGGTGCTTTGGCGATAGTTGTTAAGCCCTGTTCCCGCAGGGCTTTATTTTTTTCCCCTTTCATAGCCCTTTCCCTTTTTTAAAATAACTACTTGGTTGTTGTTTCAGGTCTAAAATTAACTTTAAGCTTGCCCTTGGTTAATTTTTCAATTTCATAAGCGCGCAGTGGCGGAATATCGTCAGGCCATTGCGAAATGGCAGACTTGGTAATACCCAATGCCTCGCCTGCTTTTGTCATCGAGCCAAAATAGGCAATAACGTCACTTTTCTTCATGGCTGTCTCCTTTTGTATTAGCCATTGTAAGGTTAAGAAAATTTACCGTGGAAGTCAAGATAACTTTACCTTTAAAGGGTTAAGATAGCTTTACTATGAAAAGTCAAAGAATCAAAGACAGAAGAAAAGACTTAAAGCTTACGCAATTGCAAGTTGCAAACTTTATTGGGGTAAGCAAAGCATCAATAAGCCAATGGGAAAAAGGTGATACTTCCCCGCGTGGAGAAAACCTTTACGCCCTAGCAAAAATATTAAAATGCGCGCCTGAATGGCTGCTAAATGGAAAAAGCAAACCAAATAGCGAGCCCAGCAACGTTGAAGCAGGTCCGGAACTGCAGGGGCTGTATCCGGTGATCAGCTGGGTGCAGGCCGGCGACTGGTCCGCTATCCACGAAATACACCGCCATGATGCGGAGCATTACCCCTGCCCGGTGAAATGCAGCGATCAGACCTTCCTGTTAAAAGTGCGCGGGCAGAGCATGAGCCCCACTTTCAACGAAGGCGAGCTGATTTTTGTGGATCCCGAAGTGCAGCCGGTTAACGGCAAATACGTGATCGCCCGCCTGGACGACGACAACGAAGCCACCTTCAAGCAGTTAATTGTTGAAGGCGGTCATAAATACCTGAAAGCCGCCAACCCGGCATGGCCCACGCCCATCCAGCCGATCAACGGCAACTGCACCATTGTCGGCGTAGTGATATTTGCAGGACGATTGTTTTGATTAAAAAATTCAGAGCTTCCTTTCATATAATTATAATTTTTATACTCAGAGAGAAAAAATGCCTATATTACAAAAACAAATTGACGAAGCGCGCATGCAGGTACACACAGATTCTTATCCGATGTCTATTGGTGAATTGGTAAATCTCTATGAAGATCAAGAATTAGACATTCATCCTGAGTTTCAAAGAGTTTATAGATGGAGTGATGAACAAAAAAGTAAACTAATTGAATCGATCCTACTTGGCATTCCATTACCTTCAATTTTTGTTGCACAACGGCAAGACGGTGTTTGGGACGTTGTTGACGGGTTACAACGTATATCAACAATTCTCTCTTTCTTGGGTAAATTAAAAGATGAAAATGGCCAAGTTACAAAACCTCTGACTCTCCAAGCAACTAAGTACTTGCCTGCTTTAGAAGGGAAAGTTTGGGAAAATCCACATAATCCCGAAAACGAAATAGGTATAGAAATCAAACGCGTTTTTAAACGGGAAAAGCTGGATCTCAAGATTATTAAGCGAGAAAGCGAAGGCGATACTAAATTTGAACTATTTCAACGCTTAAATACTGGCGGTTCAAAACTATCTGACCAGGAAGTTCGTAACTGTATGCTTCTCATGTTAAATGGTGACAGCTATCAATGGCTCAAATCACTTGCTAAAGATGCTAATTTCATCGCAACAATGCCTATTTCAGAAAAACAAGAAGAAGAGTGCTATGCACAAGAGCTTGCCCTTCGATTTATTGTACAGCGTCACACAGATAGTCAGATACGTAAAGATCATAATGACGTCGGTCCTTATTTAGATGCCGAGCTTACACGGTTATTTGGAGAAGGATCCCCCCTTGATCAAGGCAATGAAAAAGAGTTATTCCTAAAGACATTCAGCATTATGAACAAAGCCTTAGAGGAAAATTCATTCAAAAAGTATAACCAGGACAAACATCGTTATGAAGGCCCTATATCTTTACCTGTTTATGAAGCTGTCACTGTCGGTGTTTCAAACCTTATCAAGCTAAATACATACGACGACGAAGCTCTTATTACACTAATTAAAAACAAAACGATGGAACTAACATCACACCAAAAATTCATAAACACCTTGGACAAACGCACTCGACCTATCGACAGAATGGTTACGATGGGCGAATTAGGTTTGGAGCTATTTAAATGAAGGTTAGGTCAACCTATGAACTAGAAAATATCCTTGATAGTGATTTAGGTTGGAGGAAGAAAGAGTTTACTACTATCCGGTTTATGGTTGCAGTAGCCAGACAACACGAAAAAATTGTTTTAACCAAGGCTGCTATCGCATTGTTATATGCTCACTGGGAAGGTCATATTAAAACAGCTGCTGAAGCATATATTTGCTATTTGAACTTTAAAGCTCATAAATATAGCGAGATGAAGGATAATTTTACACAACTGAGTTTGACCGATAAATTTACTCAAGGGTTTTCTATCAAAAAATTTGCTTCGCAAAAAGAGATATTTGAATATTTAACCGGAAGTCTATCTGAACCTTTTAAAGTTGATGAAAAAAAGATAATTGATACTGAATCGAACCTTAAATCTGCAGTTCTCTTTAATATAATGGGGCAACTCGGACTGGATATGAAAGACTTTGAGTTAAAAGAAAATTTCATCGACACTATTATGCTTAAAAACCGAAACAGTATCGCACATGGTGATCGTGTTAAAGAAAAAGAACTTGAAGATGCTTATAATGCGCTAGAATCAGAACTTCTTGAAATGATTGTTACATTTCAAAATTTAATACGTAATGCTGCGGCTAACCAAGAATATCTTAAATAGGTAATAGCTATACTCTATCCCTACTCAATTTTGTAGGGATAGCACAAATACATCTACGTACTCTCTTATCACTCATTTTATCAATGGGATTTGCTTAACCGCACCAACAGTAAGATGGCGACAGCGAATCCGTTCATTTAAAAAGTCATTTGTTTTCGGTTCTTTAAATAACTTAAGCAGTTTTTTGCAGTTAGCTATTGTTGGTCTGTTTGGCTTTATTATAATTAAGTGATTTTCGACAGCGACAGGGCTTTTCCCTGTAATGATTGAACCAGTTGCTCTATAAACACTTGTTGGCCCTGAAGTTCGTTGAATGACAACAAAGGGAGGTGTCATAACTGTTCCCTTAAAGCGACGAGATTCTGCAAAATCTTTTAACACTTTCCACGCGACAATATTTTTAGCATGGATATAAGGATATTCTTCGCCTTCTTCAGGATCTCTATACGCAACTAGAGGCCCAACTGATACTTTGTATTCATCTGAAATACGAGGAATTTCTTCTTCAATACCTTCTATCCACTTAATTCTATTTTGAGACTCATCAAGCTTGCCTTGAATTACGAATACATCAACATTAGTTTTAGCGCTAAATCGCCCCAAAATTTCAATACTAGTATTTTGTAATTTACTTTGAATGAAATCCCGCCACTTCTCATAACGAGAGCCTGAACGCAGAACTTCAGGCAAAATAGCAGATATTTCACTGTGCTTAGGTAAAATGCGTACGAAGTGTTCACATACCACAGCGGCCGAGTTAATTTTTCCTTTATTCCAAAAATCAGTTTTTTCACTATTCCAATAAGCAAATGGTGGATTCATTGCACAATGGGTAACAGTTGAAACATCACTCGCAATGATCTGCATTGTGTCTGCTACTTTTATATGCTTAAAATAACTGGTCGCTTCTTCTATCGAGCAATCAACTTTGCAACCTCTTGATATTGCTTCTAAAACTAATCTGATTTTTGTTGACTCAACAAATGATTCATATAGATCATATCCTTGGAGACACTTACCCCAAGAGCTCAATGTTGTCGATAAATTATCTTTAATTCCCAGTTTTCTAGAGCAAGATATGAGTAAATTACCAGCTCCACAAGTTGGATCAAGAATGATTGAATCATCTGTAATAGGTCTAGCAAATTTATTCGCTAATTCATCTGCAAGTTTATTGTCTGTAAAAAAGCTTCCCGCACTGCGCATGTCCTCAATAGTAATTACATTTCTTAAAACAGCATCAATACAATAATCATGGACTTTCTCCTTGATTATTTCTATATCATTGCTTTCTGAAATTAATGAGTAAATAGATTTTAGGCTGTTATTATGCTCGAACAACTGGTTCATTACTTTATTTTCCATATATGATATCTGCAGAGTTTTATCGTGCTTTTCTCTCTTTAAAATTTAAATATCACGCAACAAAAGTTCGTAATCAACTGTTTTAAAATAGAATTAAATTAAAACTCTGTTTTATTTCTGCAGCTTAAATGCACTCCATCTATTGTACGGTATACAAAGATAGGTAAAAACATAAATTTACAAGCTTATTCAAAAAAGTTGAATACTCCCTCCACCAAATCAAATTAGAAGAAACAGCAGATAAATAAAAAATATACTCATTCTTTAATATAAAGGGCCCGCCCTTTTTTATTGCCTGTTCCCCCCTGCCAACTAACCACTAACCACTAACCACTAACACCTAACACCTAACACCTAACAGCTAACAGCCACCCCTCAAATCACCTGCTAACCACTGCCCGGTTCACACCGTGATCCACCTCTCTGTTTCAAATAATGTAAGTTTACTTATAAAAATAGCTTGCAATAAAAAGTAAGTTTACT
>JBFHKL010000314.1:0-4813 GCA_041595375.1 Saccharicrinis sp. | reverse complement strand
TTTTACCTTTATTGCTCCTGTTGAAGCAGTGATCAACTGTGGTGCTGTACCTGTTTTTGCCGAAATAGACGAAACCCTTTGTTTATCAGCAAAATCTATTGAAGCAGCCATCACTCCCAAAACCAAAGCCGTAGTGTTAATCCACATGGTTGGAGCAATGGCTCAAATAGATGAGATAGTGGAAGTTTGCAACAAACACAATATCATCCTTATTGAAGACACCGCACAAGCCTTAGGAGGGTCCTATAAAGGAAAAATGTTAGGTACCTTTGGAAAAGTGGCTTGTTATTCTTTCGATTTCTTTAAGCTAATTACTGCTGGAGAAGGTGGTGCGGTGATAACTAATGATGAGGATGTATATACCACAGCTCATATCTGGAGCGACCATGGACACAGTCATATTGGCAACAACCGTGGCGCTGAAGAGCATGCTATTTTAGGAACCAACTATCGTATTGGGGAACTTAATGCTGCCGTAGGTCTGGCTCAGTTCCGCAAAATTGACTACATCCTTGAGAAACTTCGCGCTAACAAAAAAGTACTTAAGGATTACCTAAAGAAATTTCCTCAGGTAACATTCCGTTGCTTACCCGATGAGGATGGTGACTCTGCCACTGTACTAAACTTCTTTATGCCAACACAGGCCGAAGCAGAAAAAATAGCCGCAGAATTAGCCGCAGAAGGAGTTGCTTCTGCCTACTGGTATAACAACAACTACCACTTTATAAAAAACTGGAAACATTTAACAGAGTGTAAAGTTGCCGGTCCGGTAGGTATGCAGTTTTTAGACAAGCCTCAGGATTATAAAAATCTTGATCTCCCTAAATCATATGATATTATTGGGCGTTTGGTTTCTATTAACATACATATCAAAAGTACACCTGAGCAACTAAAATCTATTTGTGATGCATTTGATAAGGTGCTAGGATAATACTTCATCCTTTCATTCACTTCATAATATCACCACCAAGGCACTAAGATGCATCGAAACTGATTACTATCTCGTCATGCACTTAGTCCCTTGATACTTATAATAAAAATATCCGAAGTTTGATTCTCCGGATCAATTTTAAGGTCTTTTTCAACTCATCAGTGAATAAGAGTAGCAAATGACCACTAACTACTAACTAATAACAAATTAACATGTTATACGATTTTAGAAGTTTTGTTAACCCGGGACATTACGCTTTTGGCAAAGGATACCTAAGGCACCTGGGCGAACTGGTAGAGAGAAGAAAAACAGCAACCAATGACTGGACTGTTTTTATGATTGATATATTTTTTCAGGATAAAAAAGAAACACTTGATCGTCTTCCTATTCAGGAAAAAGATATTGTATTTTTCATCGACACAAAAGATGAGCCCAAGACTACACTCGTTAATAAATATCGTGACCAGATTTTAGCCCACCAGCCTGAATTACCTGCCGTAATGGTTGGAATGGGTGGAGGAACGACCATGGATTACGCCAAAGCTACCGGGTTAATGGTCACTAATGCCGGAGATGCCAAGGATTACCAAGGGCTGGATTTAATAAAAAACGAAGGTATATATACCATAGTCATCCCAACTGTTTCTGGAACCGGCGCTGAAGTATCCATGACTGCAGTATTGAGTGGTCCGGAGAAAAAACTAGGTATCAAGTGCGACTACACTATTCCTAACGAAGTATTATTTGACCCTGAATTATTAGCTACCGTATCTGCTGAAAATCGTTTTTTCACTGGTATGGACAACTACATCCACAATGTAGAATCATTAAACGGCACCTGGATTACATCCATGGGAAAGGCTTTTGCTGAAAAATCGAACGAAATATGCATTGATGTTTTCACCAATAAATACACGAACCGTCTGGAAGCTGATGAAAAAATGATGGTGGCTTCTATCATGGGAGGAAACAGCACTACTTATGCGCAGGTAGGTGTTTGTCATGCTTTATCGTATGGGTTAGCAGTTGTATTAGGTACTCATCATGGTATTGGAAACTGCATTGTATTCAATCAACTTGAAAAATACTATCCTAACGGATACAAATTATTCAAAGAAATGCAAGCCCTGCAAGGAGTAGAAATACCAAGTAACATTACTGCCGGATGCACAGAGGAACAATTTGACCAGATGGTTGATGTTAGCTGGGCGCTTGAGCATATGTGGGACAATGCCTTTGGTCATGATTGGAGAAATCACATCTCAAAAGAAGAGATCAAAGAACTGTTAAAGAGAATGTAATAAATAGCATAAAGTATCAAGAGGAAAGTATAAACATAAATACCTCCAAGTACTACAAAAACCTCGACATCAGACAAAACTCTTGACCGCATTGGTCTTTTGCTTTTTGTCTTTTGTCTTTTGTCTGAAATAATATGAACATAGTTGGAATAATTCCAAGTCGTTACAGCTCAACGCGCCTTCCCGGTAAACCACTAGCCATGATTGGTGACAAGCCAATGGTACAATGGGTGTATGAAAATTGCAAAAAAGGATTGGAACATGTTTTTGTTGCAACCGATGACCAACGGGTAATTGATGCTGTTGAATCGTTTGGAGGCAAAGCTGTCATGACTCGTGAAGATCATACCAGCGGAACCGACAGATGCGCAGAGGCAGCAGCAAAAATCAAGGAAAAATACAATCTCGCAGCAGATGTAATAGTCAACATACAAGGTGATGAACCTTTTTTTGAAGCAGATCAGCTGAACGATATCAAATCCTGCTTTAAAAATCCGGATACACAAATAGCAACCTTGATACAAAAAGCAAAAGATTTAGACCAGGTTCTAAGTCGGAGCGAAGTCAAAGTTGTTTTAAACAATAAAGGCGAAGGAATCTATTTTAGTCGTTCTCCTATTCCTTTTTTAAGAAATGTGGAACAATCGGAATGGATGAAACACCATTCCTTCTATCGTCATTTAGGAATATATGCTTATCGCACCGATGTACTCAATAAAATTGTTAAGTTGGAGCAATCATCACTAGAGCTTGCCGAATCATTGGAACAACTTCGCTGGATAGAAAATGATTTTCCGGTTACCTGTGTTATTACCGAATTGGACGAAACCATGTGTATCGACACTCCCGAAGACCTAAAGAAAGCAAACGAGTGGGTAAAAAATACCTCACGAACTACTCCAAAGGGAGAATAATTATAGCTGATAACATGAGCAAAACAATATAATATGAACAAGTTACACGTACCTGCCCCATTGGAGAAGGTAGAAGAAGCTTTTAATTCCATCGGAGGCACATTTATTACCCCTGCTGGAGAACTAAAAGAAAAACTATCTAAAATAAAGGCCTATATTTTCGACTGGGATGGCGTTTTTAATAACGGATCAAAAATAGGAAACGAAGGTAGTAACTTTGCAGAACCAGATGCCATGGGTATCAATATGCTTAAACTGGATTACTGGCTTCGCAATGGTCAACTCCCCTGCACATTCATTGTAACAGGTGAAGAAAACAAAAGTGCTCAGTTTTTAGCTCAACGAGAGCATATGCATGCCGCTTTTTTCAGGTGTAAATTTAAAGTAAGAGCATTAGAACGAATATGTCGGGAAAATAACCTTCAGCCAGATGAGATAGCCTTCTTTTTCGATGATATCTTAGATGTGGAATTAGCCCGTTCTGTTGGTGCCAGCTTTCAAATTAACCGAACAGCAAATCCCCTGTTTAATCAATATTTAGTAGATAATAAAAGTTGTGATTACAGAACAGGTAGCACAGGCGGAAATAGTGGCGTTCGTGAAGCTTGCGAATTAATCATTGGTTTAACCGGAAACTTATCCAATGCCATTGAAACACGCATTGAATTCACCGGTGATTATACCAAATATTTAAACGACCGCAATTTGATTGAAACAGTTTGCGAACCCGTAGAATAAAACATAACTCACAGAGAACATTAAACATTCTCTGTGAATATCTCTTCACTCAACCGAATCTACTTGCTGAACCAAGCTACAAAAACCATCTCTTTCCCTAAGAAACACATAACCAACTGCTACAATTCTCATTTTATAAAATCATGGATATTGCAGAATTATTCTCACTTTCCAAGCCTTTAAAATAACCAACCCTATTTGTTTTATCTAACAATTCACCATCTCAACATTACAAAATCATCATATTTAGGGATTGCACCCTAATGAATTAGCTCCCAAATTTGCACCCTATATTTAATCTAAATAAAAACAATTTAATTGATCAGATTGTTAGTATAGAAACATATAAGGGTAAGCATGGAAAAAATAAATATAAAAACACTACACGGGCATCTTTTCACTTGCGGCAAATGCAATAAATATCATTTTGAATTCAACCAATTTGGCATTGACTTTTCTTCACTAAATGCCTTAAATGATTTTAAAGATTATTTAAGTGAGCTGGATTCAGAAGAGTTTGAACGAATAAACCAAAACAGTCAATACAATCGTAAAATACAAATTCCTTTTCCTAATACATCTATCAAGATGTTATTGTCATCGATGGAATTAAAAGAATTGATTGTATTACTAGCCACCTTTATTCATGAATATAATATTGCTGTAACAGAAAATGAGGCTATCAGACAGCTTTCTAAGTTATCGGCAAACCAAATGAATTAATTTACCACAAAGAGCCAATAACCATTATAAACGGATAACTTCATTACTCCAAGGCTTAAGCGCTAATGAAATAGTTTTTTTTTGGGGGGGGTCTTTACAATATACAACCAATCATACCACTCACAAACAGTTGGGATTTTTTATTCATATAAATAACTATACTTTTGCCCGAAATATCAAAAAACATGGAACGAAAAAATTTTATC
>JBFHKL010000313.1:0-4820 GCA_041595375.1 Saccharicrinis sp. | reverse complement strand
CAATAAAATTTTTGATGCCTTAAAATAAATTCCAATCCGAATGATATCATACGGAGGGAGTAATTTTAATGTATCTATCCTTGTGGATGAAAAATATAAAAAAGATGCACTTAATGCATTGAGTGATAAATTGTTTTAATTACTAGGTTCAATGGGTGATATGTTTCCGGTAGCGAAGTTTCAAGGGTTGGATACTCCTTTCTACTATTATGATATGAATTTGCTTGAAGAGACACTTCAGGTAATTAAAGAAGAATCAGAAAAATATGGTTATCATATTCATTATGCCGTTAAAGCTAATGCTAATCAAAGGATTCTTCAAATAATAAATTCCTATGGGCTAGGTGCCGATTGTGTGAGTGGCAATGAGGTATCTGCTGCCATACAGGCCGGCTATTCATCAGAAAAAGTGGTGTTTGCCGGAGTGGGTAAGTCGGATAAAGAAATTATCACAGGCTTAAAAAATAATATAGGATGCTTTAATGTGGAGTCGATACCTGAGTTGGAAGTCATCAATGAACTGGCCGAAAATGAAGGTGTTGTGGCGAATGTAGCCTTGCGTATAAATCCTAATGTAAAGGCGAACACACACCATTATATTACTACCGGACTGGAGGAAAATAAGTTTGGTATTTACATATGGGACTTGGAAAAGGTGATGAATAAAATTGATGAACTTGATAACGTTTGTTTCAAAGGGATTCACTTTCATATTGGTTCCCAGATTAATGATCTGGATTCGTATAAGCAACTGTGTTTGCGGGTAAACGAATTGCAGGAGTGGTTCGAAAAACGCAGAACTATCCCTCAGATAGTTAATGTAGGGGGAGGCTTAGGGATTGATTATGAAAATCCGGATGAGAATCCAATGCCTGATTTTAAATCTTTTTTTAAAATATTCGACGATTTTCTTGAGTTGAAAGAAGGGCAGCAGCTTCATTTTGAGTTGGGGCGTTCTGTTGTTGGACAATGTGGAACTTTGATTTCGAAGGTGATTTATGTTAAGGAAGGGGTAAATACTTACTTTGCTATTATTGATGCTGGGATGAGTGATCTGATCCGGCCCGCTTTGTATCAGGCTTATCACAAAATACAAAACCTGACTTCAGATGGTGAAGAGCTAAAGTATGATGTGGTGGGGCCAATTTGTGAATCGTCAGATTGTTTTGGAAAAGCAGTAAGCTTGCCACAAACCTCCAGAGGCGATGTGATTGCCATTCGTTCTGCAGGTGCATATGGTGAGATTATGGCCAATCAGTATAATTTGAGAGCGCTACCAAGGGCGGTGTATTCAGATAATTTGTAGTAATAACTTATTGGCAAAGAATAATTTTCTTTGCTATCATATGATATGGGTGTGTTGATTAATCTAATCACACACCTTTTGTTGTTTTCTAACCATTAAGAAAATGTTTTACACTCTTTTTTATAATATTTTTACCCTTTTCCTAATGATGGTACCAGGGTATATTCTTGTTCGCAGGGATGTTGTGAGCAAAAATGCCTTAAAGGATTTTAGTCAGGTAATTATTAAGGTATTTTATCCCTGCCTGATATTTAGTTCTATGACCAGAAATTATACCCTCCCTGAGGTTCTGGATTCATGGCAATTGCCCGTTTCGGTCTTCCTCATTCTTTTATTGGGTTATGGTATAGGTTTGTTATATGTAGGATTTTTTAAAACCAAAGACTTAGAGCAAAAAAAGAGTATCCTGTTTCAACTCACCATTAATAATTATTCATTTCTGCCTCTTGCTATCATTGCCAAGTTATACGATGAACAGCATATGGCGGCTTTAATCCTATCAACACTGGGTGCCGAGGTTACTGTATGGACTTTGGGTATGTCTATTTTAAACCGAAACGAGGAGGGCTTTAGTTTCCGAAACTTAAAAAAATTATTGGCAGCACCGCTGGTAAGTATTTATTTTTCGTTATTTCTGTTAGTCGTTTTGTACTGGGTAGAAATCCCTTATCAGCAATTGATGGAAAAGAATTTATTTGCCAATTATTTGAATAAGGTTGTTTATGAGATGGGGCAGGCTACGATTCCCCTTTCTATGGTGATGATTGGTGGGCGCATGGGACAAATTAGTTTCGGAGATTTAAAATCAAAGGAAATTTGGATGGTTACCTTGTTTCGTTTAGTGATTATTCCTTTTGCAGCGGTTATGATGGTGTTGGGCCTATTTCCTAATCATTCTTTTGTTAAGGTGATGCTTATTGTGGCTGTAATGCCTAATGCTATGGCTAGTTTAGTTTTTGGTGAGTTATATGGTGCAGATCAAAAAATATTAAGCGGAACGGTGCTTATCTCTCATTTGGTGGCTTTGGTAACTATTCCTTTGTGGTTAATGTTTTTAATTTAAAGCTTTACATTTATTAACGAACTTTTTCTTTAATTGCTGGTTTATGTATTTATAATACACAATTAGCATGGAAAATAATTTTAATTTGCCCAACAACGGAAAAAGAAGAGTTGTTATAGTAGGAGCCGGTTTTGCAGGGCTTAAATTAGCAAGGAAACTTGCCAAATCGTCCTTTCAGGTAGTGATGATTGATAAAAGAAACTTTCATCAGTTTCAACCGCTTTTTTATCAAGTAGCTACATCAGGGCTCGAACCAAGCAACATTTCTTTTCCTGTTCGTAAGGTATTTCATAAGCACGTTAATTTGCACTTTCGAAATACTGAATTGCTCGAAATTAAGCCAAATGAAAATACTATTTTAACCAAAGCAGGTGAGCTTAGCTACGATAAGCTTGTTATTGCCACAGGTGTTTCTACCAATTATTTTGGAAATAAAAATATTGAGGAGTATGCGATCTCTATGAAATCTACTGCTGAAGCCATTCATTTAAGGAATAGGATACTGGAGAGTTTTGAAACAGCTATTTTAACGGCAGATAAGGAGGAGCAAGCTAAACAACTTTCTATCGTGATTGTTGGAGGTGGTCCAACAGGGGTAGAGCTTTCTGGTGCCATAGCTGAATTAAAACATTATGTTCTACAAAAGGATTACCCAGAACTCGATTTTAGTCAGATGAAAGTGCGTTTGTATGAGGCTTCTCCACGACTTTTGAATGGGATGAGCGAAAAGGCAGGAAGCGATGCCTACAGATTTTTAACCAAGCTGGGTGTTGAGGTTTGCTTGAGTACTAAAATAAAAGATTATGATGGGGAAAATATGACCTTAGAGGATGGTTCGGTACATAGGGTACAAAATTTTGTTTGGACTGCAGGAGTGGGAGGAAAGAGAATAAAAGGAATGCCTGATCATTTATACAGCAGAACCAATAGAATTGAAGTGGAAGCCAATAATAAGGTGAAGACCCTGAATAATATATATGCCATTGGCGATATAGCTTCTATGTCAACCGAGAAATTTCCCAACGGTCATCCACAGGTGGCACAGGTGGCCATTCAACAGGCTTATTTATTGGCGTCTAATTTTATTCATGATAAAGAGGAATCTTTTCATTACAAGGATAAGGGATCTATGGCAACAATTGGTAGGAATATGGCAGTGGTTGATTTGCCTAATATTAAGTTTTCGGGTGTTTTTGCTTGGTTTTTATGGTTACTGGTTCACTTGATGTCGATTGTTGGTGTAAAAAACCGATTGTTTATTCTTGTCAACTGGGCTCAAGGATATTTCTCAAGAGATCAGTCCTTGAGAATCTTAATACGACCATTTAAAAAAAGTAATAAAAAAGTGGATAAGCAATAATTATGCTCATCCATTTTTTTATTTGACAGTCTTAGCTTTAGTTTTGTAGTTCTTTAAGCTTAGAATGTATTTTTTCCCATCTCTCTTTTTCCATCTTTGGACCAACAACTTCAATTACACTCCCTGAAAGTAAAGCGCCTATCTCACCACACTTATCAAGAGACAGATAGTTGAGTAAGCCATAAAGAAATCCGGCAGCATATAAATCGCCTGCTCCTGTTGTATCTATGCTGTTGGCAGGAATGACGCCTACCTCAAATGTTGTTTCAAAGTGCTTGATCAATGAACCTTCTTTTCCGAGTTTTAAAACGGCAATGTTGCAATATTCGCCCATTTCGTTTAAGGCTTCTTTGTGCTCTTTTCTGGTAAAAGCCTTTGCCTCTTCTTCGTTGGCAAATAAAATATCAACATATTTACCTACCATCTCCTTTAAAAAGGCATGGTTGTCTTCCACCACATTAAAGCTTGCTAGGTCAAGCGATACAATTAGCTTGGCTTCCTTAGCACATTGAAGGGCCTTTTCAATTAAAGGTTGGTTATAAACCAGATATCCTTCTATGTGAAAATGGGTATAACCATGGAATAATTCGCTAACAATATCATCAGGACCAAGTTCTACCGCAGCCCCAAGGTAGGTGGCAAATGTTCTTTCTGAGTCGGGACTAATCAATGCAATAGCCTTACCCGAATCATTATTGCTGGTTAATAATTTAGGCTCGATATTATTTTCACTCATGTCTTTTTTAAAGAACTCGCCTAGTTCATCTTTTCCTACCTTACCTAAAAATCCTGTTTGAACACCCAAACATGAAAGACCATGTATAGTGTTGGCAGCGGACCCTCCGGATGCTTGCTCTTTCTTTAAATGCGATATTTGTTCAAGTACTTTAGCAGATGTTTCTGCGTCTACTAATTGCATGCTTCCTTTCGGAAAATTCAATTTTTCAAGTAATTTATCATCATCCATTCTTGTTAGTATATCAACAAGCGCATTTCCCATTCCAAGAACCTTACTCATAATCAGACCTTTATTATTTTAATTGAAAATTTTTATTATTTTTTTTGCAAAGATATTGCATATTTTCAATAAT
>JBFHKL010000312.1:0-4848 GCA_041595375.1 Saccharicrinis sp. | reverse complement strand
ATTAGCTTCCATTTGAATTGATTTACGCTCTCCATTCATAAAAGCCTGCAAGCGTTGTGGCACCTGTACTTTTTTTCCTATCACAGGCTCTACCACCTCAGGGAATTTTGCAGGATGAGCAGTTTCTAAAAACACTCCTGTTTCATTTTCTTTCAAACCTTCTTTTAATGCCATATATGCTGTAGATCCATGTGGATCCATAATATACTGATGGTCTTTCTCTACAGATTTTAAAGCTTCGCGAATATCTTCATCAGTATAGTAATATCCCTCTAGTTTACTTTTAACCAACTCATGTTTAGCATTGTACAAATCAAGTATTCGCACAAAATTACTAGGATCTCCCACATCCATTGCATTAGCTATGGTTGCTTTAGAGGCTTGTGGTAAATACTCCCCTGTCTCAAGATATTTAGGCACAATATTGTTAATATTGGTAGCTGCAATAAATCTTTTTACCGGTAAGCCCATAATTTGAGCGATCATACCTGCAGTAATGTTCCCAAAATTTCCACTTGGCACACACATCACAATATCATCCTCAATTCCTTTTTTGCGCAATTGGGCATAGGCATGATGATAATAAATTGATTGAGGTAACAAACGGGCCAGATTAATTGAATTAGCTGAAGTAAGAACCAACTGATCATTTAATTCTTGATCCAGAAAAGCCTCTTTTACCATTCTTTGGCAATCATCAAAGGTACCATTCACTTCTATGGAAGTAATATTTTGGCCCAAGGTGGTAAATTGTTTTTCCTGCACCTCACTTACCAATCCCTTAGGATAAAGCACAAATACATTAATACCCGGTACCTTATAAAAGCCATTAGCCACCGCACTTCCTGTATCACCTGAGGTAGCTACCAGTATATTTATTTCCTTTTTTTGATCACCCACAAAATGAGATAAGATACGAGCCATAAAACGGGCACCTATATCCTTAAAAGCAAGCGTTGGTCCATGAAACAGTTCTAGAGCATAAATCTTATCACTCACTTCAACTGCAGGGATCTCAAAATTAAGCGCATCATAAACCAAATCTTTAAATTCATCCTCAGGTATATCAGGACAAAAAAATGGTTTTAATACTTCAAATCCTATCTCCTGAAGTGATTTATCCTGTATTTTTTCGAAAAAATTAGGAGCCAGTACAGGTATTTCTTCCGGCATGTACAGACCATTATCGGCAGCCAAACCCTTAAGGACTGCTTCCTTAAGGCTAACTTTAATATCTTGAGAATTTGTGCTGTAAAATTGCATGTATTTCGATTTAATTATTTCAATAGGATTTGCATAAACTCCGGTCCATAAATCTTACCAAAGCCACCTTTTTTTGCAGCTACTTCATTGTATTCCATCACTTCATCCGGCTCTATTCCCGGTTTGGTTATAAAAAATGGGACGGCATCTCGGGTATGTGTACGCAATGCACATGGAGTTGGATGATCAGGTAAAACAGCAATTGTTACAGGCTCATCCATTTTCTCCACCTCCTCTATGATATACTTCACTACGCGTTGGTCGAGATATTCAATGGTTTTTGTTTTTAACATAAAATCACCTTCGTGACCAGCTTCATCGCTAGCCTCAATATGAAGATATACATACTGATTTTCCTTTAAAGCTTTGATTGCAGCTTCTGCCTTTCCTTCATAATTTGTATCATACAATCCTGTTGATCCAGGAACATGTACCCCCTTTAAACCAGCATAAGCACCTAAACCATAAATTAAATCTACAGCAGAAATAACCACACCCGATTCTATTCCGTATAATTCTTTTAGAGTGGGCATATCAGGGGTATTTCCTGCAGACCAAGGCCAAATCATATCCGCAGCAGGCTTTCCTGCCTCTCTTCTTTTAATATTTACAGGATGATCCTTTAAAAGCTCAATGGATTTCAACATTAAATCTGTAATGGCATCTATGGTAGCCTGAGCGTCACTATTTTTAGCCTTGGGCAAAACCTCTTTAAAGGCTGTTCCAGGCACATCATGAGGAGGAGTACAATGAATCTGGTCACTTCCCCCTTTAAGCACCAATAAATGACGATAGCTTACCCCTGGATAAAAATTCACTTTATCAGAACCTAACTTATCCTGAAGAAACTCTATTATTTCTTTGGCTTCCTCGGTACTAATATGCCCTGCTGAGTGATTAAGTATTTTTTCATCCTCAATAGAAATCAAGTTACAGCGAAATACCAAATCATCCAAAGACGTTTTAACTCCCATAGAAGCAGCCTCTAAAACACCTCTGCCACGGTAATATTTAGCTGCATCGTAACCCATTACCATCATATTAGCCACTTCGCTCCCTGGATGTAAAGAAGGAGGAACCGTATCCAACAAACCGGATACGCCTTGTTGGCATAATTTATCAATATTTGGCGTTTTAGCTGCCATTAATGGAGTTTGTCCATTTAGTTCCTTGATGGGCTCATCAGATGCTCCATCTGCTAATATCACTAAGTATTTCATAAACTTTTAACTTAATTAAATTATTTATTAGCCACTTTAATTATGTCGGCAAATACACCTGCTGCAGTTACATCTGCTCCCGCGCCGTAACCCTTAATTTGCATCGGATGCTCTTTGTAATGCTGAGAATTAATTAATATAATATTATTGCTACCTTCCAAATCATAAAATGGATGAGTCGCATCAATTTCAATAAAACCAACGGTTGCCTTTCCATTTTCAAGTTTGGCAGCATAACGTAGTTTTTTTCCTTCGCTAACAAGTTTTTTTCTCCGTTCTTCGAAGGATTCATTATAGTTTTTAATTTCAACCATAAACTCTTCCAAAGAATCGCAATCCATATATTTTTGAGGCACAAAAGGTTCTAGCTCTATATCTTTCTGTTCCATTTGATAACCTGCTTCCCGCGCCAGAATCAAAATTTTACGTACCACATCGGTTCCGCTCAAATCAATCCTTGGATCCGGCTCACTAAAACCTTTATTTTTCGCTTCTTCTATTACCTCTGCTAGTGTTTTATTTTCGCTGACAGTATTAACAATATAATTTAAAGTGCCTGATAATACTGCTTCTAATTTCAGAATTTTATCGCCACTCATCACCAGATTATTAAGAGGTCCTATAATTGGCAACCCAGCTCCTACGTTGGTTTCAAACAAAAATCTAACGCCTTTATTTAAAGCTGTTGCTTTTAGCTGATGATATAAGGAGTATTCTGAAGAAGTAGCAATTTTATTGGCTGTCACCACTGATACATTGGAAGCCAGTATATCCTGATAAATTGAAGAAATGGCAGCATTTGCAGTACAATCTACCATTATACTATTGGCCAGGTTATACTCTTTAATCCTATCCTTAAACACTTGCAGATTTGCAGTTTCTCCCTTTTCCATTAGCTTGCTCAGTATCTCACTGGTTGACAAACCTTGTGGATCGAATAACATTTTACGACTGTTTGTAATACCCGCAATCCTTATTTTAAGTTTATTCTCATCAAAGAGTTTTTGCGATTGGTAATTTATCTTTTCGATCAACATTTTGCCTACTGTTCCTGTACCAATTAAAAACAAATTGAGTACGGCAAACTGCGACAAGAAAAATGCTTCATGAACAGTATTTAATCCTTTTTTCAGGTCTTTTTCTTTGACAACAAAAGATATATTAAGCTCTGAGGCACCCTGAGCGATGGCAAAAATATTCACACCATTGCGTCCCATACTGTCAAACAACTTTCCTGAAATACCTGTTGTTTGCTTCATATTTTCACCCACAATGGCTATCACAGCCATATTTTCTTCAACGGTAATATTATTAATTTGGTTTAGCGCCACCTCTGCTTCAAATTCTTCATTAACTAACTCCAATGCATTGGAAGCAACAGAAGATTCTATAACAATACTTATCGAATTTTCTGAGGATGCCTGAGAAATAAGAATGACATTAATATTTTTTTGTGCCAGAGATTTAAATAAACGCATGGCAATACCTGTCACACCAATCATTCCAATACCCTGAACTGTAAGTAAAGCAACATTATTAATGGATGAAATACCCTTTATTTTTTTATCTTTCAAAGGTTCCTTTTCATTATTAATCAAGGTACCTGGAGCATCCGGATTAAAGGTGTTTTTGATAAGAATAGGGATATTTTTTTTGTAGACCGGTAAAATAGTTGGTGGATAAATAACTTTAGCCCCAAAATGAGATAGTTCCATGGCTTCCGAATAACTCAACTTATCGATACAATAAGCACGAGATATAATTTTAGGGTCGGCAGTCATAAAACCATTTACATCTGTCCATATTTCCAACATCGAAGCGTCATAGGTAGCCGCAAGAATAGCAGCCGTAAAATCAGAGCCTCCTCTGCCTAAAGTTGTAATTTCATCATTGCTATTGGTGGCAATAAAACCAGGCCAAACAGTAACCTTAAGTAACTGATTTTTAATTGACAAAAGTTTTTTCTCTGTTTCTGCAAAGTTAACTGTATCCTTACCAAATACTTCTTCGGTAATAATATATTTTTGAGATTCAAACAATGTAGCGTCAGTAATTAGCTGAGCTATAATAAAGGAAGAAATTCGTTCACCAAAACTGGAAATAATGGCCTGACTTTTAAGGGTCATTTCTTTCAACATATAAACTCCCTTAATGATGGTGCTTACCTCTTCAAATAAGTGTCCTACATTATATTTAATGGTTTGTGCCACATCCAGCGGAAAAAGTTCATTAATAATAGCGTAGTGTTTTTCTTTAACTTCACTTATCACATCAAAACACACATTGTCACCTATTTGAGCCAGATTAGCTGCACGAATAAGTAGGTCAGTCACCCCTCCTACTGCAGATACCACAAAAATAACCT
>JBFHKL010000311.1:0-4848 GCA_041595375.1 Saccharicrinis sp. | reverse complement strand
TTGGTGGTGGTGACTCAGTAGCGGCTGTTAATCAAAGTGGATTAGCCGATAAAATGAGTCATATCTCTACCGGAGGTGGTGCTTCTCTTGAGTATCTTGAGGGTAAAGTATTGCCAGGAGTGCAAGCTGTAGCTGAATAAGGATTTATTCAATAAATAAAATATGAACCTGCAAGTATAGCGCTTGCAGGTTTTTTATTGCCCGGCCGCAGGTGTATTCGTTTTTTTGGCATGCTTTGGGTATTACGCTTAAAGGCTGCGGAAAGGAGATGAAAAAAACTATCTTTGCAAAAAAATCATAATCGCTCATCATGTTGTGTGTTTACAATACCGGAATTGCTGTTTATAATTTGGGGATTCGTGTTTTTTCGTTGTTTAACGAGAAGGCAAGGATGCTGAGGAATGGAAGAAAAGAGACCTTTCGTAGACTTAAGGAGCTGGCTCCTGGGGAGAAACCTATTTGGATTCATTGTGCATCTTTGGGCGAATTTGAACAAGGGCGTCCGCTTATTGAAGCCATCAAAAAGAAAGATCCCTCTAAAAAAATAGTGCTTACCTTCTTTTCGCCGTCAGGTTATGAAGTGCAAAAAAAATATGAACTGGTAGATGCTGTTTTTTACCTGCCTGCAGACAGAAAAAAACAGGTGAAAAGATTTGTGGATGCTATTAACCCTGAAGTGGTTTTGTTTGTAAAATACGAGTTTTGGTATCATTTTTTAAAGTATCTCCATCAAAAAAATATCCACACCTATATCGTCTCGGCTATTTTCCGACCAGAGCATGCTTTCTTTAAATGGTATGGAAAGTGGTATCGTAAAATGTTGCATTTTTTTACGATGCTTTACGTGCAGGATGAAGAATCGGCCTGTTTGTTGAAATCGATAGGTGTAAATAATTGCCAGGTGGCCGGAGATACCCGTTTTGACAGGGTATGGGAAATTGCCCAGGCTTCAAAAGAGTATCCTGAGTTACAGACTTTCGCCCAAGGAAGCAAGGTGCTTGTTGGAGGAAGTTCTTGGCCTGCCGGAGAAAAATTAATTGCGGGCTATCTTCAACAACATTCGGATGTGAAGTTGTTGTTGGCTCCTCATGAAATTCATGAAGATCATATTCTGCAGATAGAAGAAATGTTACCGGTTCAATCGGCACGCTATACTCGCCTCGAAGGGGTAGATCTTAAGGCTTTACAAGTGTTAATTATCGATACCATGGGTATGCTTTCTTCGATGTACCGTTATGGAGATATAGCCTATATTGGCGGTGGATTTGGAAGTGGCATTCACAATACCATCGAAGCTTCTGCTTTTGGATTACCAGTTTTATTTGGCCCTAATTATAAAAAGTATAAAGAGGCCTGCGATTTGGTTAAGCTAAAGGCAGGCTTTGTAGTCACTAATCAACAAGAGTTTGATCAGGTTACTAACCGTCTGATGTGTGATGAAGCTGCTTTGGAGGAGGCTTCTAAGGCGTCTGAAAAATATGTGGAAAGCATGTGTGGCGCAACTAAAATGGTGATGGATGAAATATTTAAGATGAATTAAATATTTTTTTCGTGACTGTAATATTGATAATAAGCCTATTATCGTTCCAAATATAGGATAGTATTTTCCAGCATTAGGAAAATGTAAAAAATCACTTTCCCATTTAAAAAAAATCACCTATATCACTAACGTTTCTACTTTCCAAGAAGTGGATTGTTAATTTTTCAAATTGTTGATAAAAATATCTTTTTGGGAAACTTTCGAGATATTTAAAAAATGCAAACCGCTGAAAACTAACGTTTAAGCATTTGTAAATGGATAACTTTTGTAATTGTTCAAAAGTATTTCTTGTCTCAAAACTATCTCTTTTCTACATTTACAAACAGTAATAGCAGCAGTTGAAAAATTTGTAAACGATACATTAATAAATACTTAATAATTGAAGGCACTATGGCAATATCACAAATCAACCAAAAAACTGAGAAAATGAATAAAATTTACACAAATGATGAAGCTTATCAGTCGGCCTTGAAGTATTTCAAAGGTGATGAATTAGCTGCGCGCGTTTGGGTAAATAAATATGCCTTGAAAGATTCGGATGGAAATATTTACGAGTGCAGTCCTGATGATATGCATCGTAGATTGGCTAAGGAAGTGGCACGGATGGAGAAGAATTACCCGAATCCAATGTCGGAAGATGAGTTATATGAGCTGTTTAAGGACTTTACCTATATAGTGCCCCAGGGCGGTCCAATGGCAGGCATTGGAAATAAATACCAGATAGCCTCATTGTCGAATTGTTTTGTAATAGGTAATAATGGAGCCTCAGATTCTGATGGCGGCATTATGAAGATTGATCAGGAACAGGTTCAGTTAATGAAACGTCGAGGAGGAGTAGGACATGATTTGTCACATATTCGTCCGAAGGGATCGCCGGTAAAAAACTCAGCCTTAACTTCTACAGGTATTGTTCCTTTTATGGAGCGTTATTCTAACTCTACCAGAGAGGTGGCACAGGATGGTCGTCGTGGAGCGCTGATGTTAAGTGTGTCGGTGAAAATTGATGATGATTTTATGCGTTCAGTGGTGGAGGGTACTCCTTATGTACAGCAATACCCTGTTAAATCGAAGACGCCTACCTATACCAAAGAGATTAATGCTTCTGAGCTATGGAATAAGGTAGTTCATAATGCCTGGAAATCTGCCGAGCCGGGAATCTTATTTTGGGATACGATTATCCGTGAGTCAGTGCCCGATTCTTATGCCGATTTAGGGTATGAAACAGTATCAACCAACCCTTGTGGTGAGATTCCTTTATGTCCCTATGATAGTTGTCGATTAATTGCTATTAACCTCTATTCTTATGTGGAAGCTCCCTTTACTCCTAAAGCGAAGTTTAACTTCGATAAGTTTAGAAAGCACGTGGCAGCAGCGCAGCGTATTATGGATGATATCATTGATTTGGAACTGGAGAAAATTGATGGCATCATAAGTAAAATTGATGAAGATCCAGAATCGCCGGAGGTGAAATTGGTAGAGAAAAACCTTTGGTTAAATATTCGTAATAAAGCAGAAGAAGGACGTAGAACAGGAGTAGGAATTACTGCCGAAGGAGATATGTTGGCTGCCCTTAATCTTCGTTATGGTAGTGACAATGCTGTTGATTTTTCCATCGAAGTACATAAAAACCTGGCACTGGCCGCTTATCGTTCTTCAGTTGAAATGGCTGTAGACAGAGGCGCTTTCCCTATTTATGATGCTAAAAAGGAAGCAAACAATCCTTTTATTAACAGATTATTCGATGCTGATCCAAAATTGGCTGAGGATATGAAAAAATATGGCCGTAGAAATATTGCCTTGCTAACTATTGCTCCTACAGGAACTACCAGTCTGATGACACAGACTTCCTCGGGAATAGAACCGGTATTTATGCCTGTTTATAAGCGTAGAAGAAAAGTGAATCCCAATGACGCTGAAACACGTGTTGACTTTGTGGATGAGGTGGGTGATAGCTGGGAAGAATATACTGTATTTCATCATAAGTTTGTTACCTGGATGGAAGCAAATGGGCATTCTACCACTAAGGAATATAGCCAAGAGGAATTGAATCACTTAATTGAGGCTTCTCCATACTATAAGGCTACTTCTAATGATGTGGATTGGTTAAGTAAGGTGCGTATGCAGGGAGGTGTGCAAAAATGGGTCGATCATTCCATAAGTGTAACCATAAACTTGCCTTCTACAGCTACCAAAGAACTGGTTGGTCAGCTTTATGTTGAGGCATGGAAAAGTGGGTGTAAAGGGGTAACGGTTTACCGCGATGGTTCACGTGCAGGTGTGTTGGTGGCTGATACACCTAAGAAAGAAGCAGAAGAAAATAAAGGACAGTTCTCAAAAAAACGCCCTGATGTATTAGAGGCCTATGTGGTTCGTTTTCAGAATAATAAGGAAAAATGGATTGCCTTTGTTGGCCTGATGGACGGTCGTCCTTACGAGATATTTACAGGACTAGCTGATGATGAGGATGGTATCTTATTGCCTAAATCGGTTCAGAAAGGTTTTATCATCAAAAACCGTGATGAGGATGGTTTTTCTCGTTACGATTTTCAGTTTGCCAATAAAAGAGGTTATAAAACTACCATCGAAGGTCTAAGTCATAAGTTTGAAAAGGAATTCTGGAATTATGCCAAATTAATCTCTGGTGTGCTTCGTTATGGTATGCCTATTGCCGATGCCATTGAATTGGTTGCCGGATTGCAGTTGGATAGTGAATCTATTAACACCTGGAAGAATGGAGTTGAAAGAGCACTGAAAAAATATATTCCCAATGGAACACTCGCTAAAAAAGGATGTTGCGAGAACTGTGGATCAGATAAACTGACCTACCAGGAAGGTTGCCTGATTTGCCAGGATTGTGGAAGCTCTAAATGTGGATAAAGTTTTTGCCTAAATAACTTTTTACTTCAGAAAGCGGGATCATTGAATGATGATCCCGCTTTTTTAATTCTAACCAACAGTTCATGCCATTTTTAAATAAACCGGACCAGCAGATAAAGTTGGGTTCAAGGTGAGAATATGTTAAATTTCTAAGCATGTATTTTAGTAAGATTATTGGAGCTATGGGTTTCCCCGTCTGCGTCACTGAGGCCGAAAGTACAAACCCGAAGTTTATTTCCTTTAACCTTATTCCTTTCTCCTTAAATTCTTTCTCCTTAATAACACCGTGCTTATCTCTCCCCTATCGGGGGAGTTGGAGGGGGCTTTTTCCCTTTATACTTTAACCTTTATACTTTAACCTTGTATTGCTTGTCTTACCAGACGGGTTTTCATTTTTTTCAATAGCGAAAAAAACGAAACAAAAAACGCCA
>JBFHKL010000310.1:0-4863 GCA_041595375.1 Saccharicrinis sp. | reverse complement strand
TAAGTAGTTGTTTCCTCCCACTTAATATTTTCGTCATATTCTTCAGGGCGCAATGTGGTTACAAAATCATCACCAAGCTGATATCTTGCATCATCCTCACTATAAGTATAAACACCCATGTAAGGATAATCACTGTCTGTAATATCTTGCTGGCCTGTAACACCATACCCTAATTTCAGTTTTAAATCAGATAAAAAACCAACGCCTGAAAGAAAACTCTCTTCGTTAATTTTCCAGGCCAATGCCAATGATGGAAAAGTTCCATAACGGTTATCCTCTGCAAAACGAGAAGAACCATCGCGACGTAAAGTAAATGTTAATAAGTATTTTTCAGCAAGGGTATAATTCAAACGACCAAATATCGACTGTAACCTGTATTCTGAAGAGTTACTAGAATCCTCATTAACAACAGTACCTAAAATATTTGTATCATAAGTTTCATCTTCGTTATAATACTCTTGATACTCATAACCAACCATAACAGAGATATTACTGTTAATTGTTGGTAAATCATTTGCATATTGCAAGTAATAATCAACCAATAAATTTCGTTTCAGTTGTGAATATATTTTATCGGTACCACCTCCATTTTGGTAATCATAAGAAAGAGCCGAAGTTTCAGGAACATATACGGTTCCTTCTGACTCTGTCCAGTCTAAACCAAAGTTAGCATGCGCTTTTAATTCCGGTAAAAAATGAAATTTATAATCAAACGTTGCATTACTGATAATTCGTTTCACGTCTGAAATATCTCTTTTTTCAAAAAGCATGGAAACAGGGTTATCAGTAGCATTAGTTACTATAGCCTTGTTACCTAAATCATCATAAATATCATTCCCATCGCTATCTTGCTGAGTCCAAACATAATATCCATTGTAATCACTATCATCATCATAAACACTTTGTGTAGGGTCAAAACGAATGGCAGAACCAATAGCTCCTGTATCTGCAAAGCGGTTTTCGATATACATTCCTTTTGCATTCACATTTGTTTTTAAATGATCATCTAAAAATGTTGGATTCAGATTTAAAGACAAAGTATAGCGCTCCATATTAGATGTTTCCAAAATACCATCCTGATTTGTATAACCTAAAGAAGCCCTATAAGGAAGCGCTTCGACACCGCCGGAAAAACTAACGTTATGGTCAGTACTTATTGCGGTGCGGTATATTTCATTCTGCCAATCGGTATCAGCATCGCCTAACAAAGCCATAGCTAAATCATTATCTCCATTAACCGAAGTATACACTTCGCGGAACTGATCAGTAGAAAGCACATCAATTTCTCCATCTCTGGCACTTACAGAAACATTACCACTATAGTTAATTTTTAAATCACCACCTTTTCCTTTTTTAGTAGTAATAATAATTACACCATTGGATCCGCGAGAACCATAAATAGCCGCGGCAGATGCATCTTTTAATATAGTAAAAGTCTCAATATCACTTGGGTGAATAGTGCTCAATGGATTACTCATACCATTTACTCCATCATTATCCAAAGCAACCCCATCAATTACAAACAAGGGGTCATTACTTGCCGACAATGAAGAACCTCCACGAATACGTATAGTTGAACCACTGCCAGGAGCACCACCATCAGAAGTTATTTGTACACCTGAAGCTTTACCCATTAAAAGTTCCTGAGGAGAAGATATGGCTCCTTTATTAAAATCATCGGCACTAATTGCTGTAATTGATCCTGTAGCATCTTCTTTTTTAACAGTACCATAACCAATCACAACAACTTCTTCCATACCTATTACATCGGGTTGGAGTTGTATATTAACTACCTCCTCCCCTGTAACAGTAACTTCTTGAGATATAAATCCAATAAATGAAAATACTAATATATCACCTGATTTGGCATTTAATGTATATCTACCATCAGGAGTAGTTATAGTCCCCATAGTAGTGTTTTTAACAGCTACTGTAACTCCGGGTAATACATCACCTGTACCTGCGTCAGTTACAACACCGGTAATCGTCATTTCCTGTGCAAAGACTTGGCTTGTCATAAAAAACAAACCAGCCAGCAACAGAATGACTCTGTTTAAACTTAAAAATTTACTCATAAAACAAAAGATTTAACAGTCTAAAAAAACATGTTTAATTTTCTTAAAAAAGATTCGGATTTTAATATGAAATTTAATTAATTAAAACAGTAGATACCCCACTGGGCAACTATTTTACTTAAATTGGACATAACAAATCTAAGGCAAAAAACATTACTATTTATACATTTATTAACATCCCAATGACTCATATTGACATATTTTAACGCAAACGACACCGCAAACGATTGCGAAGACGTTTGCAAAAAATACATATGTTGTATAACATGTTTTTACATGAATAATTTTTTATAAAAACATCTCTTTTGGCAAGAAAAATGATGTATAAAAGGTTGCTTTAGTAGAGAAACAATTATAAAAAGAAGTATTTTTAGGCTTTTATTGTATATTTAAATTCGACCTAAGCACATTCTTTATATTATACACACAGCTTAAGATGGCATTACATCAGATTACTATAAAAGACATTGCAAAGATGTTAGGCATATCAGCCTCTACAGTTTCCAGAGCACTAAAAGATCATCCAGACATCAGTCCTAAAACCAAAAAGATGGTACAGGCCTTTGCCGAAAAAGTTCATTACCGGCCAAATGCCTTAGCCCTTAACCTGCGCAGAAGCAAAACAAATACTATTGGTATTATCATACCCGAAATAGTTCATCATTTTTTTTCATCTGTAATTGCAGGGATCGATAAAGTGGCCTATGCTGCAGGATACAATGTAATGATCTGTCAATCGAACGAAGATTATCATCGTGAGGTTATTGATGCTCAAGCACTGCTAGATAACCGAGTAGACGGCGTGTTAATGTCGCTCAGTAAAACAACTTTTCAGTTCGATCATATCAGAAACCTGATTGAACAAGGCATACCCGTTGTATTTTTCGACAGAGCTCCCCAAGAAATTGAAGCCGACAAAGTTATCATTGATGATTTTATGGGTGCAAAAATCGCTACTCATCACCTGATTTCTACAGGCAGAAAAAAAATATTACATCTGGCCGGACCTCCACATTTATTAATTGGTCAACGAAGGAAGGAAGGATATGAAAAAGCTCTTGAAGAAAACGGTCTAGTCTATAATGAGAACTATGTAATTAAGTGTGACACCAGAGAAGATGTATTTGCCAATGCAGGAAAAATATTAAAACTGGCAAATGAAATAGATGGAATTTTTGCCGTTAATGATTCTACAGCCATTGCAGCCATGCAAGTGTTAATAAAAAATGGTATTCGAATACCCGAACACATATCGGTCATTGGCTTTGGCGATGGGCCAAACGCAACCATTACTTCACCACCCCTTTCTACTGTTGAACAAAAAGGAAGTGAAATTGGGAAAGAAGCTATACAGCTATTAATAAACCAGATAGAAAATCAGGAATCAACTCATTATCACGACACTAAAATAGTAACTCCTGTTTTAAGGATAAGGGAATCAAGTACCATTTAATCACATAAAATTAGGTACTCAAGAACTATACATTAAGAACCAAAACCTGATTTTTAAAAATAAAAAGGGTGTCCCGAAAACGATGTGCTAAACATCACACTTCCAGACACCCTTATTAATTAGTCAGATTTTATACCTTAGTTTTCGGTCAAAGTATATTCAAGATTTTCTGTATCTAAAGTGATCGTATAATTTCCATCAGTATCAATGGTAATGTTACCACCACTTGATTGAAGTGTTCCATCCTGATCGTCGCTACCATAATTTAAAGTCCATTCATCATTAGCTCTGAACTTAAATTCACCAGCAACAAGATCTTCGGTTACTTCCCATAACTGAGTTTTTCCATTATAGGTCATATCCACATCCTCACTCCAGTCGTATGGATAAACAGCATCGCCTATAATTCCCCAGTGATCTGTTTCTGTAAGTTCAATAGTTAATGCATCTGTATCCACAGTAACTTTATAACAACCTGGTTCAACACTAAAATTATCACCACTTTCATCCAGCGTTCCAGAATAACCATCATCTGTTGCGGTTAAAGTACCACCCCAATTGGTTCCACTCCAGCTAGCTTCTGAGGTGATTTTAAACTCTACATCGTCATCATCATCACTATCTTCAAGGTATAAAATACCTTCATAGCTTGTATTGCTATCATAGGAGTATAAGATACCATCATCGTCACCAGGAGTCCAACCCTGATATTCACCTGGCACATAAATTTCAGGATAATCAACATCTGTTTCATAAGGTGTTACATCAAACTCAACAATATCAGAAACCATATCGTCGGCATAATCACCCACAAACGCGACTACACGAAAATAAACAGTCGCCGACTCATCAGCTGTATAACCTAAAGAAATTAATGCGCTGTTAACAGTACTATAAGCAACATCCTCTTCCAAATCATTAATTCCATCAACAAGCTCTACAACGGTAACAAAAGAATCACTGGCACAAACTTCTACACTATACTCAATTTCCACACTAATACCAGGATCAGCCTCTGACCAGGAAAAATTAACTGTTTCATCAGCATCCTCTTCGGTAAAGCTTAATTCACTGGAAGATGAAGGAGAACTAAGCGCTGGTAAAACAGCACTATCCGCATCGTATACAATTTTATCATCATCATCGCAGGCATTAAAAATGCCAAAACCCAGCATCAAAACAACGAAGAATATATATTTGAATTTATTCATTTTTAATATTTTTTATTTATTAATAACCAGGATTTTGTTCCAAATTAGGATTCGCCACAATATCATCATAAGGAATTGGGAACAACTCGTAATAATCATCCACATCCGTACCTTCTACTTCTCC
>JBFHKL010000309.1:0-4884 GCA_041595375.1 Saccharicrinis sp. | reverse complement strand
GTTAAAATGGGAGCAACAAAGGATAAATAAAAACTACTCTAACCCTATAGATTGGTTGGTTGCCTCGTGGAATGGTTTAGGCATGACTGCCCAGCACTGTTGGCTTACCCCGCGACAATTGATTGAACAAGCCGGCCCTTGGAACACTTCTCTTAAATTAAACCAGGATGGCGAATTTTTTAGCAGGGTAATCATGCAAGCCTCATCCATTGCATTTTGCGAAGAAGCTAAGGTTTATTACCGTTCGGGCAATGCAAGTAGTGTTAGCAAAAGCAACAAAAGCGAAGCCAAAGCAGCATCTCTACTCCGCTCCTACCACTTGTATCAGGAAACCTTAAAGGAACATTACAACAAAATAAGCATTCGTAAAGCCCTGGGGAACAACTATCTTAACTTTATGTACCAATACCATGCTAGTTTTCCTGAGTTGTCCGCCGAGGCAGCATTTTACTTTAAAGCTTTAAATGTCGGCAAAATGTGGCCGGTGGGTGGGAAACAGTTTAGGCAGTTGGCTAGTGTGATAGGATTTAGAAATGCACTTAAGTTAAAAAGTATTCTTTAACACATGCAAATTAAACCCCAAACCATTTCCTATTTTGAGAACTTCGATGCACTGCGTTTTATTTCTGCCGTTGCAGTTGTATTGTTTCATAAGTTCAATAATTTTGATTGGGCGTATTATAACGAAAACCCAATAATTTATAAGACGTTTAGCTTTATTGCACGCAATGGTTTTATTGGTGTCAATTTTTTCTTCGTCCTATCCGGTTTCCTAATCACCTATCTTATAATTAAGGAGACCGAAACAAAAAAACACTTTAACCTTTCCAATTTTTTATTACGAAGAATATTAAGGATATGGCCGGTATATTTTATTGTACTTGTTATTGGATTTATTCTTAAAGGTGAATGGCACGGTATAGCTTATTACCTAAGTTTTTTAAGCAATATAGAGGTCCTTTATAGAAACACCCAACAAACAGGTATTCAATTCCCTCTTTGGTCAGTCTCCATCGAAGAGCAATTCTATTTAGCAGTCCCGTCCATTATATACTTGGCAAAAATTAACACTAAAAATAAATTTTTGTGGCTATACTCTTCCTTACTCATAATCTCTACTGTATATCAAAGCATAAATTACTACGACATAAATAAAATCCACTACGCTACAATGAGCTGTATAACACCGCTAAGTATTGGAGGTATCCTGGGTGTACTATCATTTTATAGTTGCAAATCTATTTCATTTATTAAATCACTATTTAAATGGCATATTTTAGCCATATACATTCTTGGTTTTTTCTATATTATTGTTAGAGTCTATTTACATCACCTGCCCTTCATTGTAATTACTGAACATCTATTATTGTCGATTTTTTTTGGTTTTATTTTGATGGAGCAAACCTTTTCCGAACACTCCATAATTAAGCTCAAACGCTTTAAACTAATGGGAAGATTGGGGACCTACACCTATGGGCTTTATCTTTATCATATGATTGTACTTATTGGCGTTCACTATTACTGGGATTATTATAATATTTATGATAATACATTAATAGATACAATTGGCAAACTTTCCATATCACTAATACTTTCCTTAGTTATTTGCTGGTTAAGTTTTAAATACATCGAAAGCCCATTTCTTAATCTTAAAAAGAAGTTTCAATAAAAAAGTTTAGATTAGTTTTATGCATCATTTACCTAAATGTCTTTTCATAAGCAACCTCCCCCTATCCTTAAAAATTGGAGGATGGAGTGGGATGAACATCAATATTCATGAACAGCTCAAAAAACATTTTGGCATAGATCATTATGCATGTATTAATCCTAAGGTTAATAGAATAGAGCAAATAAAGTCGAAATTAAGAGGGCAGATAGGGTACAAACGTGATTTTGAGTTTTTCTCGGAAAGCCGGCTGAAAAAAATTGCGCATCAATATAATACACAGCCAAGTTTTAATAGCAAATTTGCATTTTTTCATGGTACAACACCCTGGATAAAATGCAAACCCGGCATACCCTATTTTACCTATGTGGATGCTACTTTTTTAACTTATGTGGATATTTACCTTCAAGCATCCAATTTTTCGGCAAAAGAAATTGAGCGAATAGTAAAACAAGAAACTGCATTTTTAGATAATGCTTCCGCCATCTTCTTTAGTTCAGAATGGGCCAAACAAGAAACCATTAGCAGGTATGAGCTAGTTGGAGATAAATTCCATTGTGTAGGACTGGGCGGAAACGCTGTCCCTACCAGCAATGCCGTTGCCCCGGAAATACCCTCCTTACTTTTTGTTTCCATGGATTTTAAACGAAAAGGTGGTCATATTGCTTACCAAAGTTTCTTAGCATTAAAAAAACAATTTCGGGGGTTAACGCTTCAAATCATCGGCGATAACCCAAGTCAGATGATAATTGATACGGAAGGTGTAATTTACCATGGCTTTATCGACAAAAAATCAAAAGAAGGCCAACAAAAGTTCGATAATATATTCCGGTCTGCATCGTTCTTGATTCACCCCACTGAAAAAGATATGACACCTTTAATAATTGTTGAAGCGGGTTATTACGGAATTCCAGCCATTGCACCCCATAGGTTCGGAATACCCGAAATGATAAAAGATGGAGAAACAGGTTTTATTGTGACAAATAATACCGCAGAAGAATATATCAATCGGTTATCTGGTGTTTTAGGTCATAAAACAAAGCTAACCCTACTTAAGAGGAGTAGCTATGACTATATGACCAATCATTTTACATGGGATATGGTTGGAGAAAAAATTGCCCAAATCATTAATAAATCTCTTGAATAGTTTTCATGTTCAAACTCGCCATCCTTCACTACCTCCCTCTGGAATATTACCCTCCTGTGACGAACCTCATCGATTACATCGCCAATGAGAGAAGTGAAGATTTTAAGAAGGTAAAAGTATATAGTTGCCATAATACAAAGGGGAGAAATACGTATAGATCAGCAGATAGGGAGATAAATAAAACAATAAATCCGACTAATAAACTATCTACCTATCGCCCTAATGATCTAACTACCTATGAACCTACCGACCTAATCAAATTAATTCGCTCCCCTTTCCCAAAAGAAACCGACAACAGCCTTATCCGCCTGCTCAAATACCTTCACTATAACCTGGTTACCCTTATCGGTCTAATCACCTACCGGCCTGGCAACCTATTATATTACGAATCCTACTCCGTCTGGCCGGCCTTTATTTACACCCGGTATTTTAACCGCAAATGCCGTATCTATATCCATAACCACGAGTATGCCCTAAAAGAGTGGTATACCGGCACTATGAAACAGGTCAGGTATTTCCATCAATTGGAAAAGAGATGGCTCTACCCCAGGGCACAATGGATTAGCCAAACCAACGCAGACCGTTTACAGTTTTTTCATCAGGATCATCCAAATCTTAAAAAAGAGCAACTCAAAATCATGCCCAATTATCCACCTAAGAGATGGAATTCGGATCAAAGGAAAGGGAACAATCAACCCATCAGTCAATCATCCAATCAACCAATTAAACTCATCTATGTGGGCTCCCTCTCCTTCCAATCTACTTACCTAAAAGAATTATGCGAATGGGTGCTGACACAAAACGGGAAAATACAATTTGATGTGTATGCCTATAACCTTTATGAAGATGTAAAAGAATATTTAAAGACGCTCCACACCCCTTACATCAACTACTATGCACAAGGTATTGAGTATAACGATCAGCCCAAAGTATTAATTCAATATGATGTTGGATTGATTCTTTACAAAGCCCATAATCAAAACTACACGTATAATGCACCCAATAAGCTTTTTGAATATCTGGCCTGTGGACTCGATGTATGGTATCCTTCAGTATTAAAGGGGCCACAACCTTACAACACGAAGAACACTTACCCCAAAGTTTTGCCAGTCAATTTTGAACAGATCGCCTCATTCGACTATCAAAAGGCTATTGATAAAACAGGGATGACGTATAAGCCTTCCGAATACTTTTGTGAGAGTATTTATAAGGATTTAGTGGAGGCGTTAAAAGGAAAATGAAAACGCCTAAAAAAAGAACCGCAAAGACGCGGAGAAGACGCAGAGAGCGCTGAGAAAAAAAAATGAGAAAAAAGAAAAAAAAGAATTCTCTGTGTCCTCTGCGATTACTTTTCCTCTGCGTTCTCTGCGGTTAATCTTTTTTTTTACTTTACTATTAAATAAAATGAACCTCCTCTACATCGGTCAATATTCCCTTGGCACCACCAGTAAGATGCGGGCCAACCAGCTAAATAAGATTTTGCAACCGGATGTTTTTGGGGTTATCGACACCCACATTCCCTTTCACCAAACGCCTCGTCTATGGCGTTCACGGGGCTTTCGACATAAAAGAGGGCCTCTAATAAAAAATATGAACCGGTATGTCCTGAATGAACTGGAAAAGATCAATTCCCCTCATTTCGACCTCATCTGGGTCGACAAGGCCATCTTTCTCACCCCAAGAACAACGAATCACCTTAAAAAACTCACTTCCAAACTGATTCACTTCACCCCCGATATGGCCTTCCTCGGTAACCAATCCCATCTTTTTGAAAAGAGCCTGTCTCTATACGATTATCTAATAACCACCAAAACTGCCGAAAGAAGCCTTTATCTGCGAAAAGTTGCCAAAGAAAGACTGGTTTTGACCACCCAGGGATTTGATAAACAACTGCACCGCCCAGTAGTTCCTTTCTCTGAGAAAGAAGCCATTACGGCCTTCATTGGTCTTTGTGAACCATCCCGCGAACAAATGATACAACAGCTGCTTAACCACGAAATTCGCGTTAAGGTGGCAGGGAAAGGCTGGAACTCATTTATAGGCAGGAACCGGAATAATCCTTTTCTATCAT
>JBFHKL010000308.1:0-4919 GCA_041595375.1 Saccharicrinis sp. | reverse complement strand
GCGGTAAGGTATCTTTTATCTGAACTGGTGGTTTTACTACCTCACGTTTCACCTGAACATTCTCTTTTTCTTTCGTTTTACCGCAAGAGAATGTAAGAAGTGATACAAAAATAATGAAAGGTAAAAATTTGTTTATCATGATCATTTAGGTTTATGATCATAAAAATATAAATAATTATTAATAAACAGTTGTAAGTACATTTAAATTGTAGTCATATATCTGAATTAATGGTAAACAAATTGAAATAAGAGACTGATAAATAAAAAAGAGGAACGAATGAGTCCCTCTTTTTATGCAAAATATTAGTAAGTTTATTCTACAAATTTATAACCAACGCCTTTGATGGTTTTAATATGGCTTTGACCTATTTTTTCTCTTACTTTTCTGATATGAACATCTATCGTTCGGTCTCCTACAATAATGCTATCGCCCCAAACAGAGTTATAAATTTCATCGCGGGTAAAAACTTTATCGGGTTTAGAAGCTAAAAGCATCAATAATTCAAATTCTTTTTTGGGAAGAATCAGTTCTGCACCTTTATTGACGATGATATATTTTTCGCGATCAATAACCAGATCACCAATTTTTATGATATCAGATTTCCTCTCATTGGAAGTAGACTGTTCCGGGTTGTATCTTTTAAGTAAGGCTTTAACTCTGGAAATAAGTACCTTTGGTTTTATAGGCTTCGAAATGTAATCATCGGCGCCAGCATCAAAACCGGCAATTTGTGAGTAATCTTCGCTTCTGGCGGTTAAAAAAGCGACTATTGTTTTTTTAAGCTCAGGAATGCGTTTTATTTCTTCACAGGTTTCTATACCATCCATCTCAGGCATCATAACATCCAGAACAATTAAATGTGGAAGTTCTTTTTTCGCAATTGCAATGGCCTCGCTTCCATTTTGTGAAGTAATTACCTGAAAACCTTCTTTCTTTAAATTATAGCTGATAAACTCTAATATATCCGGTTCGTCATCTACTAATAAAATTTTGTAACTGTCTGCTTCTTTCATTTTTAAAGCGTTTGAATATGGTGTGAAGGTACACAAAAGATTTTTTTTAATGTTTTGATATTGTTAAGGTATTGTAAAAATTTTGTTATAAATCAGGGTTTGGCTTTTTCAAAGGTCAGTGTAAAGCTTGTTCCTTTTCTGTACGCGCTGCTTACATTAATGGTTTGCTTATGAGCTTCCATGATATGTTTTACAATAGCTAGTCCAAGCCCCGTTCCACCCTGTTCTCTTGATCGGCTTTTGTCAGCACGGTAAAAGCGTTCAAAAATTCTGGGCAAATCATTTTCCCGGATACCGATCCCATTATCTTTCACTTCAATTAAAAATCGTTTATCCATGTCGTAGTAATTAATCACTGTTTTACCATCTTTTTTACCGTAGTTAATGGAGTTAACAACAAGATTACTAAATACCTGAAATAATTTTTCCTTATCTCCCTTAATCATTAATTGTTTTTCGCCTGCCTTATTAAGTTTTAGTTCAATGCCTTTTTCCTTTGCTCTAATTTCTTGCAAGTCAAACACATCTTCAATTAACTGAAATAGGTTAAATGCTTCAGATTTAATTTGCAATTCGCCGGCTTCCAATTTAGAAATGGCCTCCAGATCCTCTATGATGGTAATCATCCTATCAATACTCTTTTCGGTACGATTGAGGTACAGCATATTAATATCAGGATCTTCAATTCCGCCATCTAATAAGGTGAGTATATAACCTTGAACATTAAATACAGGTGTTTTCAACTCGTGCGAAACATTACCAAGAAACTCTTTTCGGTATTGTTCAAGCTGGCGTAGTTGTTTAATTTCTTGCGTTTTACCTTGCATCCAGTCGGCCACAGCTTTGTTTACCTCCACAAATGGATCTTTATCATGGTAAGGCTGAGTTGCTGTTGAACCTGGTTTAAAGAGGTGTATGGTTTTATAGATTGGGTTAACTTTTGATTTGATAAAGGAATTGATAAAAGAGCCTGCATAAACCCCATATATAGCAATCATTACTGGTATTGTAATCATTAGTGATATGGTTAGGTTAGACGAAAAATAATTTATCAGGAAAAATATAATCGTTAGGAAGGAATAGATGACGGTTGATAAAAGTATTAATTTTTTAGAGGTAATATTCTTCATAATTTCATGTTTGCGTAATATTTTAATAAGCTGCAGCATTTGTATTCCATCATGGAATGTTCACTTCAATATTCTATCTTTGGTATAAGTGCTATTGGATAATAAAAAAACAACAGCTTGATTTAAAGTACAAATCTATGGTATTTGGAGATGAAATTATGCTAGTCTTTTAAAATTTCATAATATGTTAATCTTTAAATGAAGTTATTTTTATAGTAATAGTTTGTTTTATCGCTTCTAACTATTCGCTACATTAAGATTATGTGAAGTTATGGGTAAATCCCGACCGACCTGTTTGATTTTATTTTGGTGGAAGTATATTTGTATAAATTTTAATTTTAATGGATAACCTTTATCTTCTGGTAATAATTTTGTTGGCCTTAGCGGTAGTTGATTTAGTGGTTGGCGTATCGAATGATGCGGTTAACTTTTTACATTCAGCTATTGGTTCAAAAATAGCCAAGCGTAATTATATTTATATGGTTGCAGCGCTTGGACTAGTTATTGGTGCCATGTTTTCAGGAGGTATGATGGATGTTCTGCGCAAAGGGGTTTTTTATCCGCAGCATCTGTATCTAGATCAATTGCTGATTATATTTCTGTCGGTAATGATTACCGATATTATACTGATTGATCTATTTAATACTTTTGGTTTTCCTACTTCTACTACTATAGCCATTGTTTTTGAAATGATGGGTGCCGGCCTGGCTATCGCATTAATAATTATTAGTGGCGATAACCATGAACATCTGAAGATGATTGATTTAATAAATACCGAAGGTGCATTGATCATTCTCGGGGGTATTGTGGCCTCCATTATTCTTGCCTTTGTTTCGGGTATTTTAGTTCAGTTTGTAGCGCGTATGCTATTTACTTTCAGGTATAAGGGCCGTTTTAAATTTATGTTTTCCATTGGAGGAGCTATTTCTATTACAGCTATTTTTTTTCTTATTTTCCGTAAAGAAACAGTATTTATAGATTTGTTATATGCTAGCTTCAATCACTTAGCTGAATTTAGTATGGTATGGGTACTCATCTTGATTTTTTGTGTTGCCTTTATCTTGTTTTTGATCGTTTCTTATGTATTTCATATTGATATTCCGCGTGTAGTTGTGTTCTTTGGTACATTCACCTTGGCTCTTTCCTTTGCTTCAAATGATTTAGTTAATTTTATTGGGATACCCTTATCTGCCCTTGAAGGAATAAATGTATTTAAAAGTACAGGTGCTCAGGATGCTTCTTCTTTTTTAATGAATATATGGGTTAATGGTCAGTTAAACCATGTATTAGGAGGTAATTATTATCATCTTATATTCTTTATTGCCGGTATTATCATGGTGATTACCTTATTTAGCTCGCGTAAGCTTCGATCGGTTACTGAAACAGAAATTTATTTAGGAAGACAAGATGCAGGTTATGAATCCTTTGAGCCATCTCAATTGTCGCGAATTTTAGTATGGCGTTTTTTAAAAATATATAAAAAATTACGTAGTGGGCTACCTCACCTAATTGTTAAAGGTATTGCCTCAAGGTATGATCGTTCTGTTGATGTTGAAATAGAAGAAGATCAATCGGCCTACTTTGATACGGTTAGGGCAAGTGTAAATTTAGTAGTGGCTAGTATTTTAATTGCTTATGGTACCTATCTAAAAATCCCTCTGTCTACTACATTTGTTGTTTTTATGGTGTCCATGGGTACCTCGTTAAGTGATCAGGCCTGGGGAAGAGAGAGTGCGGTTTACCGTGTTTCGGGAGTATTATCTATTCTTGGGGGATGGTTTATTACTGCAAGTATCGCCTTTTTAGGTGCCTTCGTGATTGCTATATTTATTTGGTGGCTCGAAATGTATGCAGTTCTTATTTTATTAGTTCTGATTGCTTTTGTACTCTATCGATCAACAAAATATCATAAAAGAATATATTTTCAGCAACGAGAATTGAAAGAGGAAACAAGCGAACAGGTTGAAAATAATATCGCTGCGATTATTGAGTTAGGAAGCGAGCGCATCAGGAAACATATTTTAGAATCATCAAAAATATACATGCTTATTATTGATGGTTTTGTGTATGAAAATATTAAACAGTTAAAAGAAACTTGTGTGAAGGCTAAGTTTCTTGATAAACTTGCCAGGAATACTAAAAACGAATTATTTCATCGATTTTCTGCGTTAAATAATGAGTCGTTTGATTTTGGACATCACTTTATTCAGGCATTAGGGTATCTGGGAGAACTATCCAATACCCTCCAAGAAATGGCTGTTCCCGTATATAATCATGTAGAAAATCAGCATAAAGGCCTTTCTAAGTCGCAAAAGGAAGACGCCCTGATCTTACTTGAGGAGGTGACTGGTTTTTTTAATTATTTAGTACATATTGAAAAAGACTATAAGTTTGAGTCTATACCCGAATTAATTGAAAAACAAAAATACATCCTTGAGTTGATTGAGGAACTACGGAAAAAGCAAATTAAACGTATTATGGATGGTGTAGGAAAAACCCGTTCAAGTATTTTATTGCTGGAGTGTTATGCCGAATCTAAAAACATGGTGCTTTATGCTATCAATTTGCTTAAGTCGCAACGTGATTTCTACACTAATGCGCGGTATTAATACTACTTGTTTTCTGCCTAATTATAGCTTCCTTCTACAGTATAAAACACCGTATTTAATGTGTTTATTGTAAAGGGCGTATTTCTTATGCCTGTTTTATTAATGTATTCCCCACTGTACGAGTATACAAATATTATAGGTTCGTATTCTTATTGTTCTGATTTAT
>JBFHKL010000307.1:0-4920 GCA_041595375.1 Saccharicrinis sp. | reverse complement strand
CTTACATTGATTATTCAATGTCGGTTATCGTTTCAAGAGCCCTTCCTGACGTTAGGGACGGATTTAAACCTGTTCACAGGCGCGTTCTTTATGGGATGAGTGATCTTGGCTTGTCTTCCAACAAGCCATATAAAAAATCCGCCAGGATTGTAGGAGAGGTGCTGGGTAAGTACCACCCACATGGTGATTCATCAGTTTATTTTGCTATGGTACGGATGGCTCAGGAATGGTCGCTACGTTACCCTTTGGTTGACGGCCAGGGTAACTTTGGTTCTGTTGATGGTGATAGTCCGGCTGCCATGCGTTATACCGAAGCCAGATTAAATAAAATTGCAGAAGAGACTTTAGTGGATATTGAGAAAAGAACGGTTGATTTTCAATTGAACTTTGATGATTCTATTCAGGAACCCACTGTGCTTCCTACCCGTATCCCTAACCTTTTGGTAAATGGTGCTTCGGGAATTGCAGTAGGTATGGCTACCAATATGCCTCCTCACAACCTTACCGAAATCATTAATGCTACTGTTGCTTATATAGAAAATAATGATATTGATATCGATGGTTTATTGGAGCATGTGAAAGCTCCTGATTTTCCAACAGGAGGTATTATTTATGGTTACAAAGGGGTAAGAGATGCTTTTGAAACAGGTAGAGGGCGTATTGTTGTTCGTGCCAAAGCAGAGGTGGAAACCGACGCCCATAGCAGAGAAAAAATTGTGATCACGGAAATTCCTTATCTGGTTAACAAAGCTGAGTTGATTATTAAAATAGCTGAGCTTGTTAATGAAAAGAGAATTGAAGGGATATCCAATGTCAATGATGAGTCTGACAGAGATGGAATGCGTATTGTTGTTGATTTAAAACGTGATACAATTGCTAATGTTGTCCTGAATAATTTATATAAGTTAACTGCTTTACAAACTTCTTTTAGTGTTAATAATATTGCTTTAGTTAAAGGGCGTCCTCAAATGCTTAACCTTAAAGGACTGATAAGCAATTTTGTTGAACACCGTCATGATGTTGTAATCCGTCGTACACAATACGAACTGGAACAGGCAGAGAAAAGAGCGCATATACTTGAGGGTTTAATAATTGCCAGTGATAATATTGACGAGGTAATTAAGATTATTCGTGCAGCTTCTAGTCCTGATGAAGCCAGAGAAAACCTGATTAAACGTTTTGAACTGAGCGATATTCAGGCCCGTGCAATAGTTGATATGCGTTTGCGTCAGTTAACCGGACTGGAACAAGATAAATTACATGCAGAGTACGATGAGTTATTGAAAGAAATAGCTAACCTAAAGGATATTTTGGCCAATGAACCACGAAGAATGGAAATCATCACCAATGAATTGATTGAGGTACGAGAAAAGTATGGTGATGAACGAAGAACAGAAATTAATTATTCATCCGAAGAATTTAATCCTGAAGATTTTTATGCCGATGATGAGATGGTGATTACTATTTCGCACATGGGTTATATTAAACGTACACCACTGGCTGATTTTAGAACACAAAGCAGGGGTGGAGTTGGTTCTAAGGGAAGTACCACACGTGACCTGGACTTTATAGAACACTTGTATCCTGCTACCATGCATAATACTATGTTGTTTTTTACTCAAAAGGGTCGTTGTTTCTGGTTAAAGGTGTACGAAATTCCTGAAGGTGCTAAAAATACCAAGGGAAGAGCTATACAAAACTTGTTAAATATAGAAGGTGATGATCAGGTTAAAGCTTTTATCAAAGTAAAAAAACTTACTGATCAGGATTACATAAACAACCACTATATTATTATGGGTACCAAAAAAGGTATCATCAAAAAGTCTTTGTTGGCTGATTATTCTCGACCTAGGGTGAATGGGGTGAACGCCATTACCATTAAGGAAGATGATGAGTTGATACAAGCACGACTTACCCATGGAGAAGCTGAAATTTTAATGGCTACCCGCTCAGGAAGAGCTATTCGTTTTAACGAATCCAAGGTGAGATGTATCGGTCGTACTGGTCTGGGAGTGAGAGGTATAACTCTTGATGCCAAAACAGATGAAGTAGTTGGTATGATTTGTGTTATGGATATTGAGAAAGAAGATATTCTGGTAGTTTCAGAAAAAGGCTTTGGAAAAAGATCTAAAATCCTAGATTACAGAATTACCAATCGCGGTGGAAAAGGTGTGAAAACCATGAAAATTACTGACAAAACAGGTGATTTAATTACGATTAAGAACGTAACAGATGAGAATGATTTAATGATCATTAATAAATCAGGAATTACCATTCGTTTAGCCTTATCTGAACTTAGAACAACAGGTAGAGCAACCCAGGGAGTGAAGGTAATTAACCTGCGAAATGGTGATGAAATTGCATCTGTAGCTAAAGTTTCTGCCTATAAAGAAGAAGAAACAACAAGTGAAGAGGGAAGTTTAAATGAAGATGATACCATAGAAGATACTGAAAATCAAGATTAATAAATATTTAAATTAGAAACTTAAGTTTAAAAAAATCACACAATAAAACTTAATATGATGAAGAAGACTATTTTATTATTTGTAAGTGTTATAACCCTTTCGGCGGCAATGGCCCAAAAAGGAAAAGTAACAACCGCAACAACCTTGCTTGATCAGGGAGATGCAGAAAAGGCAAAAACAGCTATTGATGCTGCTTTACAGGATGAAAAAAGTAATACCTGGCCAAAAACATTTATCGTAGCAGGCCAAGTTTATCAAAAATTAGCCAAAGAAGGAAAAGACGATCAAGGTGTTATTAAGGCATATGAGTATTATATGAAAGCCATTGAACTTGATAAAAAAGGTGATGCAAAAGGTAAAAAAATAGGTCGTTACAAAGGAGAAATTGGTAAACAATTAGTTTTCTTTACCAATGAGCTAACTAACGCAGGGGTACAGGCTTTTAATAAGGAAGATTTTGCTGGTGCTGTTGCTGCTTTTGAAGATTTATTAGCCCTGAATGCCAATGACTATATGATAGAAGTTCAAGGTGAAAAAGTAGATACAGCTATTATCTATAATACTGCCTTGGCAGCATATAATGCAAAAGACTGGACAAATGCTGAAAAGTATTTTAACCAGGCTATTGACTTAAGATATGGAGGAGGAGATGCTGTATTATTGTTACATCAGGTATTTGGTTCAGCTAAGGACTCTGTTAAAATGGGACCTAATTTGATTAAAGGATTTGAGACTTATCCTGAAGATAATAGAATTTTAACTGAGTTGATTAACTATTATCTTACAACAAAACAAAATGATAAGGCTTTAGATTATTTAAATACAGCCATTGAAAAGGATGATCTTAATCCTTCGTTTTATTACGCGCGTGCAGTATTAAACGATAATAGTAAGAATTTTGACGCTGCTTTAGCTGATTATAATAAGTGTTTAGAACTTGATCCTAATTACTTTAATGCACTTTACAATATTGGTGTAATGTACTTTAACAAAGCCGTTGAAGAAACAAATGTGGCCAATGCTGAAACGGACTTTAAAAAATATGAAGCCAAGAAAGCTATTGCGGACAAAACATTTAAAGAATCATTACCATTCTTTGAAAAAGCAACGGAAATTAATCCTAAGGAATCTGCTGTGCTCGAGAGTTTAAAAACTTTATACTATCGTTTTGAGATGATGGAAAAGTACAATGCGGTAAATGAAAAATTGAAAGCTATCGCTGGTAATTAATTATTATAAATATTAAAAAATATATCCGGGTGATACCGGATATATTTTTATACACTAAAATAACATAATATCAACTATAAGACAAATATAGACTTTCAAAAAGAACTATACTTTTGCCTAATTTACACTACGAATCTTAAAAATTACGCGGAATAATAATTTCAACTTTATACTTTGGATCTTCGTGCTGGTTGACCATCCAGTTAGAGAACTCGTCGAGCCACATCCAATACTTTAGCATCAAGTTTTCAGGAACTGTATCAAATTTACACAGCACTTCACGGTAACATTCCAACCAAACAATTCGTGCCTGAGGTGTAATTTTAAATGGCAAATGTCTATTGGCTAACATTGGGTTACCTCTGGTTATTTTATAGTATTCAGGGCCTCCTAAACGTTGAATAAAAAAATCAGCAGATCTTTTTTTAGCTCCTTCAAGCAATTCACCTGCTGGAGGAAACAAATCCTTAATCTCACTTTTAATAAGCAGCTCGTAATGATCGTTCACAGCCTGCCGAACACCGTCTTCTTTCAGATATTCAAAAATCTTTATATCGGGCTTATGAGTGGTGCGTCTTTCCCCAAAAGGAAGGTCAGTAATTTTAAATTTTGAAATATCCATACTTTTTATTTAACTAAATGTAACCCATTAGAATATCCTATAGCTGTATACTACCATGCAGTGATACGTACAAGCCGGACATATTTTTCATATTACTCTAGCAATACGAAAATTAATTAAAAATTAATATAGAGAAAAAACAAAGAGCTAAGCCAATAGTTTAAAAAATGGTTGTTTTTCTGCGAGGCTTTTCGTTATTTTTTAAATCGAATAAATTATGAGATGGCCATTCATCTACCTTGCTTAAGGTACGATCCATCATTGATTTAATTTCATTTGAAAATTCAGGACCTTTCCATGAATTGGTATTAAACACGATAGCATAAGAAATACCATTATCTTTACGAACAACCAAGGCAGATGTTCCTGCTAAAGTACCTGTACGATACCAATACTTATTTTTTCTAACCCCGCGCCAACCTAAAGGACTTCCCCCAATCATCTCAGTAGTTACCATTTCGTGGATACTTTCTTGAGTAAGAATATCTTTAGGGGTATTAAAACCATCGATAGCGAGTACTAAACGCAATAGATCAGTAGTAGAGCTCACCCAACCACCTGCAGCACCCAGTGTTTTTATATCATTTCCACCATAACTTCGGG
>JBFHKL010000306.1:0-4921 GCA_041595375.1 Saccharicrinis sp. | reverse complement strand
CAGTCAATCGAAGTAAAGCTTCTTTCTGTTGTAGGATCGCATGATGTGATTTCTCGAGTTGACACTTTGATGGGCTTAGCTCATTTGTTCGTAATTGAACTTCCTGTTCTAAATTCTTTCGGTGCATCTCTGCCCTCTTGAGGTATGTTATAAATGATAAGTATACGAGTAGTGTAAATAACAAACTCAGACTTATCCTAAAAGTCCAGGTGTGCCACCAGGGAGGTAAAATAACCAGATGTAACGAAGCTCCTTCCTGATTCCAAATATTGTCGTTGTTGGATGCCTTTACCCGAAAGGTATAATTACCATATGGCAAATTTGTATAGGTTACGCTTCTGTTGTTACCTATGTGCACCCAGTCTTCATCCACACCTACGAGTTTATAGGCATATGCATTTTTGGCTGAATGATTATAATTCAGGGCAGCAAATTCGATACTGAAGATGGATTGTTTGTGATTTAAAACAATCTCTTTGGTGTAGGACATTGTTTGTTGCAAAGGAGAGCTTTTTGCTCCAATAGCTACCGGTTTGTTAAATAATTTAAATTGAGTAAAAACTACTTTAGGGATGCTTTTATTCTCATCTAAGTTATTGGGATTAAATACCGAAAAACCACCTGTTCCTCCAAGGTAAATATTTCCTAAAGAATCTTTAAACGATGCGTTTTGTCTGAATTCACCTTGATATAATCCATCCGAGGTATCATAAATCCTTAAAACAAGATCAGTAGTTTGGGCTGTATCATTTGAAAAATACGGATTAAGTTTAGCTAAGCCAATTATGGTTGTAAGCCATAAAAACCCATCATCATCAAAAATCATATTAGAGATGACATTGCCAGGAATGCCATGTTCTTCATTGTAATGTGTAAATGTTTTTGTATGCTTATTAAACCTGTTTAATCCATCCAGCGTACCAACCCATATGTTACCCAATGTGTCTTCGCATATGGAGGTAACACTCGAGTGACTTAAAGATGATGGATTTCCTTTTTCGTGGGAGTATCGTATAAACTTGTCTGTGTCGCTATCATAAACGTTAAGTCCTTTTTTTGTAGCTATCCAGATATTATGTTCGCGATCTTTATAAATCTTTCTGATGTTATTATCGCTAATGCTATAAGAATCTTCTGCTGTGAATTTATATTTTTTAAAGGATAAGTTATCTTTATCAAGCCTAATGAGTCCTTTTGTTGTGCCAAGCCATAATTCATTCTTAATTCCCTCTTCAATGCTGTATATATTACCCTCAACAACAAAACGAATTTGTTTTTGATATGGATCAAATACATGCAAGCCCTTAAATGTACCTATCCATATAAAGCCTTTTTTGTCGATGTATAATGATTTGATGTGGTCACTCTTTAGGTTGGTAAATTTTTTGGAGTTATATGAAATGCTTTGTTCGGTTTGTGGATTAAATAGATTTATACCACCTCCTTCTGTCCCAATCCATAATTTGTTGCCATTAGGAGCAAATGAACTAATCACATTTTCAGTAATGCTGGTTTCAATTTTTGGGTTCTGATAATAATGATTAAACTTACTCTCGTGGGCGAATAATTAGTGAACTCCACCACTATAGGTTCCTATCCAGTAGTTGTTGTTAGTATCCTCAAAGAAAGAAAAAATAGAGTTCTGACTTAAGTTATGTTTATTTCCATCTTCAGTATAATGGATAAATTCAGGATGATCAGCACTTTGTTGCTCGGGCGTTAACTTTTCTAATGCCACTTTAGTTCCAATCCAAATATTCCCCTCTTCGTCTTGGTGTAAGGTTCTGATGGTGTTACTAGTTAGTCCTGTGTTATTGTTCTGGTCATGGGTATAGGTCGCAAAATTACCGTCTTTATACGAAAGCAACTTATGTAATCCATCTTGTTTTGTGCCTATCCAAACATTGCCATCTTTATCTTCTAATATTGAACTAATCTCTGATTTTATAAAAAATTTATCAGAAGCCGATTTATTCGGAAACTTCGCTATAGCCTGATTGTTACTTAGGTTGTAATAAAATATTTCCTTTGTTGTACCAACCCAAACAAAATCTGGTTTTGAAGATTCTGCGATAGCGGTAATTTTGGTGTTGGCGAGGAATTTGTTCTTTACCCGCACAAACGAATCGTCATTCGGACTATAATAACATAGACCATGGTTGGTGCCAAACCACATTTGTGCATGGTTATGCTGATAAATATTAGCAACCGTATTTGAAATAAAGGAGGTGGAGTCACCTGGAATCTGATAATAGGATGTGAATTTATCGGTATATGGATTGTATTTGCATACGCCATCGCCTCTGGTTCCAACCCAGAGGAAACCTTCATGATCTTCTTTTAAAGAGATAATTTCGTTTCCACTAATACTTGATGAATCACTTTCCTGTCTTTTGTAGGTTTTAAAGGTATACCCGTCATACCTATTTAGGCCTCCTGTTCTTGTGCCAAACCACATAAAACCTTGTCTATCTTCAGTAATCGACAATACCGAATTTTGAGATAAGCCTTCATTAACAGTGAAATGTTGAAAAGCTACTTTGTTGTTTTTTGCTAATGTTGTGTTTGATATGAGAATAAAAAAGCCTAAAACCATAGACCATATGGGTATGTTTAGCAGTGCCAGATACCTAAGGCCGGAATTGAAAAATAGACTAGTAAGTTGATGGAAAGTTGTTCTCACCGCACCATATATCATACGTTCACATCTAAAAATGAGACTTTGTTTTTACAAAAAAAATCTTGGGTTATGCAGTTAAGAAAGGTATTTGTGAGATATACGTAAAAACTATCATATAGTTATACTAGTAGATAAATTCTGTGCTTGTTTAGTTTAAATTTTTGGTTTAACTGTGCACATGAATCCATTCTGTTTATTAAGGATAGATAAAAACATTATGCACGTGATGGAGAAAAAAATAGTAAAAAAAAAGGTCCGGTATATCAATAAAATATACCGGACCAACCATGAAGTGTTATTTGTTTATAATCGGGAAATCGTTACAGACTTATTAGCCTCAACTCTTACTTCTTTATTGTATACAAACAGTTCAATAGCTTTTTGTGCATGCGATAATATTTCAACCTCTTTGGTGCTAACTCTGACTTCCAAATCCTTACCCTTAAAACGGATACGGAAGGCATATTCTTCCCATTGTTGAGGAATAGTGGGGCTCAGATAGAGCTTTTGTTCATAGGCTCTTTTCCCACCAAAACCTTCAACAATACTCATCCACGTTCCAGCCATACTTGTAATGTGTAAGCCTTCATGCACTTCTGCATTGTAGTCGTCCAAATCAAGACGAGAGGTGCGTAAATACATTTCATAGGCCTTTTGTGTACGACCTATTTTGGCCGCCAGCACAGAGTGTACGCAAGGTGATAAAGACGATTCATGTACCGTTCTGGGTTCGTAGAAGTTGAAGTTTCTCTCAATCTCTTCTGTGGAAAACTCTTCTTCGAGTACATACATGCCTTGTAGTGTGTCGGCTTGCTTTATAAAGTTGGAGCGTAGTATTCTATCCCACGACCAGTGCTGGTTAATGGGGCGTTGAGAAGGATCCAAGTCGGCGGCCATTATTTGTTCCTTATCCATAAAGCCATCTTGTTGCATATGCACCTGCAATTCCTGATTGTAAGGGAAATGCATGTTATTCACAATGTCCATCCAACGTTCAGTTTCACTCTCTTTAAAGTTTAACTTTTTAAGTAATTCATTGTAACGTGCGGGATTGGAACCTTTAACGTACTCCAGAGATTCGTTAGTGTATTTTAAGCACCAGCTTGCCATTTTGTTGGTGTACCAATTGTTGTTGACGTTATTTTCGTACTCATTGGGTCCGGTAACTCCCAGCATTACATATTTTTTGCGAGCCTGGGAATAAGTAATCCTTTGGCTCCAAAATCTTGATATCCCTACTAATACCTCTATTCCGTATTCTTCGAGATATTTTTTGTCGCCAGTATGCCTGATGTAGTTATGAATAGCAAAGGCAATGGCCCCATTACGGTGAATTTCTTCAAAGGTAATTTCCCATTCGTTATGACATTCTTCTCCATTGGCAGTAACCATCGGATAAAGGGCTGCGCCATCAGTAAAACCTAATTTCTGTCCGTTTTCAATGGCTCTGGACAGGTGTTTGTATCTGTAAATAAGTAACTGTCGTGTAACAGCTGATGGTGCCGTCATTAAAAAGAATGGCACGCAATAAGCCTCTGTGTCCCAATATGTTGTGCCTCCGTATTTTTCGCCAGTAAAACCTTTTGGACCTACGTTTAAACGTTCATCTTCACCAGTATACGTTTGGTTTAAGTGGAAGATGTTAAAGCGGATTCCTTGCTGAGCGGCTACATCACCTTTGATTTTAATATCACTGTGTATCCATTTCTCAGCCCATTTTTGTTTGTGTGCATTAAATAGCTGGTCAAAACCTTTTTGCGCAGCTTCAGAAGCCAATTTTTCGGCTTTTTCTCTTAATTGTTTAGGATCATAGTTAAGCGAAGATGTTACTCCAACGTATTTCTCAATGCATACGGTCTCTCCTTGTTTTACTTCTACTTCTATTTGATTACCTACCCATTTTTTTAACTGAATGACTTCAGCATTTTTCTTTACAGGCTTTTCATTAACCTTTATTTGGTATTGCATGGCAAAACCGCATCTGAAATCTGATTTTTTTGTTTGAGATTCAAGGTAAGCAGCCCCTTCATTTGCTTGTACATCAAGTATATTCCAGAATTGTTCATCATAATTCGAATCTTCATTCTTGATGTCTCCATCAATATAGGGTGTGAAACTAATGTTCCCACTAAAATTAAGGGGTGTAACCGAATATCTGATGGCTCCATTTTCGGTATCGGCAAGACTAACAAAACGTTTTGTTTTAATATGAACTTTTTTGTTTCCATCGATAATCGCATT
>JBFHKL010000305.1:0-4926 GCA_041595375.1 Saccharicrinis sp. | reverse complement strand
TATTTAGTAGGTTTGGCATAATCTAATTTTTAAATACTTTATTCCGTTTAATCCGCTTAATCTGTGGACTACACGGTGTCGATAAAGTTACGTTCTGTTTTGTGGAAGATAATGATTCCTAAAAACAAGATTAGGGTAGCCACTCCTGTGCTATAGGCTAGGCTTGTCCAGCTAAAATGACCTGCACCTAAAAAGGCATATTTAAAACCTTCGAGGATAGGGGTGAAGGGGTTGAGCATTAGTATGTCTTTTAGTATACCTGGTTCAATGGTGCTTACCGGATAAATCACTGGAGAGGCATACATCAATAGTTGCACGCCAAAGGTTAACAGGAAGGTGAGGTCACGGTATTTGGTGGTCCAGGAGGTGAAGATGATACCAGCTCCCAGACCAAACATAGCCATTAAAATGATATATAGTGGTAAAAGAGCTATTGTCCAGTTTGGTTGCACTGCTCCCTGCTGTGTAATGAGGTAGTAAATATATACCGCCATGAAAAAGGTAAACTGAATACCAAACTTAATGAGGCCGCTGGTAACCTTGGCAAAGGGCATGATCAGCCGCGGGAAATAGACCTTACCAAAGATATTGGCATTCTCGGTAAATGTTTTGGCTGTGGTGTTAAAGCTTTCTGAAAAATAGTTCCAGATGGTGATTCCGGCTAAATAGAATAATATCTGCGGAGTTCCATCAGTACTTATCTTAGCAATACGTCCAAAAACCACCATGTATATCAACGTTGTCATAATAGGTTGTACAACGAACCAGATAGGTCCCAGGATGGTTTGTTTATATACAGTTACGATATCGCGTTTAACAAACATACGGAGTAAGTCGCGATAGGCCCATATCTCTTTAAAATTGATATCGAAAGCGTGCCTTTTGGGGCGTATAATTAAGTCGTAATTTTCCAATGGGATTAGTTTATTAGAAATTTGTTTTTTGCAGCCTTGGTCTAGCCTGTCTGTTACTCTAACAATATTAAAAAAAAGAAATTTGTAGTTTTATAAACTGTCAGTATTCTGCTCCAACTGCTATTTACAGTGTTTATCATGTTTAAAATAACGGTTCTATGCACGCCTTCGGCTCGGTAAATCACATCAAGAAGTACCGTTAGCCTCATGCAATACGATTGAAAAGCAAAATTGTTCTAAGTAAAGTTAAAAAAACAATTTATTTAATGCTTTAGAATAATTGGTTGCAAAGATTTAATTTTAAACTGAGATAGTTACCCAATAAAGAATGGCCAAAACTTGTTTAACGAAAGTTTTCTTTTCTGGCGTTTCTACCATTCAATAGTCGGTCTATTGCATTATCATTTTAAAGCGATACTTTTTGCATTACTAATTGCAGCGCTTGTGCAATCCCTTCATCAATACTCAATTGGTCGGTATGGATGGTGAGGTCGGCGTTATCGGGTTTATCGAAAGGGGCATCCAGTCCGGTAAAGTTTTTAATTTCTCCGGCCATTGCTTTTTTGTATAGCCCTTTGGGATCGCGTTGGGCGCAGGTATCGAAGCTGGCATCCACAAATATCTCTATAAAATCTGATGAGCCAATAATTTCACGTGCCATATGCCGTATATCATTGGTAGGCGAAACAAAGGCATTGATGGTGATGATACCACAGTTTAAGAACAACTTATTTACCTCTGCAATGCGACGTATGTTTTCTGTACGGTCTTCTTCGGTAAAGCCCAGGTTGTTATTTATTCCGGTGCGCACATTGTCGCCATCCAAAACCTGAGTCAGGAAACCTTTCTCAGCCAGTTTTCGCTCTAATCCATGAGCCAGTGTACTTTTTCCGGAGCCTGATAATCCGGTGATCCAGATGACTTTGGCATTTTGGTGTAAGTATTGTTCTTTATCCGATCGGGTTAGGTAGATGGTGGTTGGATGGATGTTGTTAGTGGTCATTAATTACTAATTAGTAGATTTATTTTTTGTTATTTGTAGATTGGGTTTACAGTTGTTTTGTTTGTTATTTATTAATTTGACAATTCAGCAGTTCAAAAAAAACAGCTTATCAATGGCGCAAATTTACAATTTTGTAAATAAATAAATCGCCATTCCTTGTAAATTAGTTGTTTTTTAACCCGGATTATGCATTATAACTTCGTCATGAGCATTGAAAGTACCATAAAACAAGGCTTTATAGAAACTGGTATAGCATGGTTCTGGTGAGTTGATATGAAGCAAGGTAGTGACTTGTTTTGAAGCAGCTTAGAAGGGTAATAGATTTACTAATACTTATTACGGGTTTAATAGGTAGTGAAAGGAGTTTAACTTATTGGAGAGCGTTTTTAGTGCTTTTCGTATGGCTTGAGTGTTTGGTTGTCAGTGTATTATGGCTTATGTATTAGTGTGCATTAATCAGTCACTTCACTAGGACTGGAAAAAGAAATTTTTAGGTGTGTAAAAATTAGCGAAACCTCACTAAGCAGTGTAACTCTCAATCATTACACCTCCCGCTTAGGCGGGATAGCTTGTGTGTCTACTTATTAGTTTTGGTTATGCCTGCTTGATATAGCAGGCTTTGTTTCAATTACGATCAGAACCTTCTATTTATATTTTTGTAAAGATGTATGGGTATAGGACTTTATCATATGTCTGTTAATGCGTTAAGTATGTTAATCATTCAAATTCATTTCACAATCCCCACATCAAATCATCAATCTTCACATCCTTTCTCTCTTTCGATCATTGCATCATTTAAATCAATTACCAATGTATAGCCGATATTTGAAATATTTAAGAATAGTTTTTTTGAGCCCTGAATATTTTGTACTATTCCTTTTATCCCTTTTAGGGGACCGGAGGTAACGGTAATTTCTTCTCCTTTTTTTATTCGGGTAGACTCGATGTTAAAGGCTATTTTGTTTTCTATGGTGCGTTGCATGGCTATGATTTCATGCTCAGGGATAGTTACGGCTTTGCCTTTGTGCGAAACATAAGCTACCACGCCATTGACTTCAAAAACGGTATTGTATTGACTGGGATCTATTTTAATAAATATATAGGAACTTATGGCAGGTACATCGACCCATTTTTTGCGATCGCTCCATTGGCGGAGTTCACGTTTTAAGGGCAAGTAGTTGCTTATTCCTAGTTTACCTAGGCCTTCAGCGGCTTTTTTCTCTGCCCGCGATTTGGTATATAAAGCATACCAGGATTGTGGTTTGTTGTCTTCTATTAGCATTTTTATTAATTAGGTTAAGCAAAATTACTTTTTATTGGAAAATAAGCCATAGTATTTTTATAAAAAGATAGTTTTTTAGTTTCATAGGATGATTTTTTGCCTATCGCCCGTGAATACCGTCGTCCCGCAGAAATGAAACATAAGGCCACGGGATGTCACCCCGCTCCAACTGAGTATTGCTCATATGTTCAACAACATTTGTATTATCGGGCCTTAAAAAATACAATAAGCGGGTTTCTTTTTTATCTTTGAGGTTTTAATTTTAATGATAGAGTGCAAAAGCTCTTTGTATTTTCTCACATCAAATATTTTATATATCATGTCTGAGTTTTTTTATCAAAAACCGTTTCCTATTCAAAAGGATACAACAGAATATCGTTTGTTAACCAAAGATTTTGTATCGACAATAGAGGTGGATGGACGAAAAATTTTAAAGGTAGACCCTGAAGGATTAAGGTTACTGGCCAAAGAGGCTTTTAGTGATGTTTCATTTTACCTGCGTCCGGCTCATTTAGAAAAATTATCGTCTATATTAGCCGATAAAGAGGCTTCGGATAACGATAAGTTTGTGGCACACACTATGCTGATGAACCAAGTGGTTGCAGCCGAAGGAGAGTTACCTACCTGTCAGGATACAGGAACGGCTATTGTAGTTGCTAAAAAAGGGGAGGATGTATATACCGGAGCGTGCGATGCCGAGTATCTTTCGAAGGGTGTTTATGAAACATATGATGAGCGTAATCTTCGTTTTTCACAGGTGGTAGCGCAATCAATGTTTGACGAAAAGAATACAGGAAATAACCTTCCTGCACAAATAGATATTTATGCAGAGCAAGGCAATAAATATGAGTTTTTATTTTTAACCAAAGGGGGAGGTTCTGGTAACAAGACATTTTTGTATCAGGAAACCAAAAGCCTGTTGACCGAAGAGAACCTAAAGGCCTTTGTAGAGAAAAAAATAATGGACTTAGGTACTTCTGCATGTCCGCCTTATCATTTGGCTTTGGTTATTGGAGGTACATCGGCTGAGGCTACCTTGGCTACTGTTAAAAAAGCTTCGGCAGGTTATTTAGATCATCTGCCTACAGAAGGAAATGATAAAGGACAGGCTTTTCGCGATTTAGAATGGGAAGAAAAAGTATTGAAGATCTGTCAGGAAAGTAAGATAGGTGCTCAGTTTGGTGGTAAATATTTTGTACACGATGTACGTGTGATTCGTTTGCCTCGTCATGCAGCTTCTTGTCCTGTTGGTCTGGGTGTAAGCTGTAGTGCGGATAGAAATGTAAAAGCTAAGATTACTGAAGAGGGCATTTTTCTGGAGCAATTGGAAAAACAACCAGCTCGTTTTGTGCCTGAGAGAGCGCCTGAATTAGAGCCTGCTATTGATATTGATTTGGATAAACCTATGGAAGAGGTGTTGAAGGTTTTAACGCATTATCCTATTAAAACACGATTAAACTTATCGGGTACCTTGGTAGTAGCCAGAGATATGGCGCATGCACGTATTAAGCAGATGTTGGATGAGGGTAAGGAAATGCCTGATTATTTAAAGAACCACCCGGTGTATTATGCAGGCCCTGCTAAAACACCACAGGGCATGCCTTCGGGAAGCTTCGGCCCTACTACTGCAGGTCGTATGGATCCTTATGTGGGTCCGTTCCAGAGTAAAGGAGGTTCAATGATTATGGTGGCCAAAGGAAACCGCTCTCAGCAGGTGACTGATGCCT
>JBFHKL010000304.1:0-4927 GCA_041595375.1 Saccharicrinis sp. | reverse complement strand
TTCCCTCTGGAATGGATACGAGAAAATAAATTTTGGCTAAGTGTAGCTCGTGTGGATGATGCCTTTGGGGACAGAAACCTGATTTGTACTTGCGGATGTCCTGAAGAATATGAGATATTAGCGAAGTAAAGGGAAAATATAGATTTTTATAATTATCACACCGGTTGACGATGCTTTTTTAAGCCATCCTCAACCGGTAAATTATATTATAGAATACCTATTTAAAAAAAATCGTTGCTCTTTTTCGTTCAATAGCTATGGCTAGTAAGAATTACAAACACAACAACAAAGATGGTGTTTCTCTTTTTGTATTCTGGTAGTTAAGATAACACCTCATGTAATGTGCAATCACAAACATATAAAGTTAACCTCAGTGTTATCCACGGCTTATTGCATCTTCTATGATCTCAGTAAACACATCCTCTATTTTTAATCCTGCAGCTTTTATTTGCTGAGGAATAAAACTTGTAGTAGTCATACCTGGAGTGGTATTTACCTCTAGTAAAAATATCCTATTATCACTTAACATATAATCCACTCTAATAATTCCCTTACATCCCAATATGTCATAAATAAGCGATGTGATTTGCTGTATTCTTTCAGTGGTTTCTTTGGGGAGTCTGGCCGGAGTAATCTCTTGCGCTTTTTCGGCAGTATACTTAGCTTCAAAATCAAAAAATTCATTGGCACTGATTACCTCAGTAATCGGAAATACATTGTCGTGACCCGGAACTTTATATACACCGCAGGTAAATTCATGACCATTAATAAACTCCTCAATAATTACCTCATCACATTCTTCAAAAGCTTTATTAATCGCAGGTTCTATATCCGCCATTTTTTTTGCTTTCGAAATTCCAAAACTTGAGCCTCCGGCATTGGGTTTAATAAAACAAGGCAAGCCTAATTTATCTGCTATATTTTCCACGTCGAATTCTGTTCCTTTACGAATTAAAACAGAATCAGCCACGGAAACACCATAACCTTTTAAATAAGTATTACAGGTAAATTTATTAAATGTAAGAGATGCAGGAAGAACGCCACAGGTAGAATATGGAATATTCAACATATCTAGGTAGCCCTGCAGTTTACCATCCTCTCCGGGAGTTCCATGAATAGTAATATAAACGCAATCAAAAACAACTCTCTCATCTCCATTAAAGAAGGTAAAATCATTTTTATCGATAGGAAACTCACAACCATTCAATTCAGCCACCCACTTATCACGCGTTACCAATACTGCTATAGCATGGTAAATACTTTTATCAATAAAGGACAGAACCCCTTGTGCACTTTTTCGGGATACAACAATCTCTGAAGAGTCTCCGCCATAAACTACAGCTATATTTTTTTTAGACATTGTATATTATTAAAACTGGTTTATATTCTAATTGTCCATCTGTTTATAATCCTATAAATATATCCCACCACCTCTTGCCTTTTTCCTTATCACTACTCTTCCCTGTTAGCTATGTAGATTCTCCATTTCTCAATACAACGCACCATATCGTTGGGAATATCAGTATCGAACCGCATCATTTCTCCTGTATGAGGATGCACAAATCCTAAGGACTTAGCATGCAAGGCCTGACGAGGAAGCTCTTTAAAACAATTTTGTACAAACTGTTTATATTTACTAAAGGTAGTTCCCTTTAAAATTTCATTTCCACCATAACGTGTATCATTAAAAAGGGTATGCCCAATATATTTCATATGCGCTCTAATCTGATGAGTTCGTCCTGTTTCCAGTACACACTGTACCAGCGTAACATAACCCAATCGTTCCAGCACTTTATAATGAGTAACAGCATGCTTACCTGTCTCGCCATCGGGATACACTCTCATTTGCATCCTGTCTTTTAGACTTCTTCCTATATGACCTGTAATGGTTCCTTCCTCATCTTCCATCGCTCCCCACACAATAGCCACATAGCTTCGTTCTGTTGTTTTCTCGAAAAACTGGCGAGCCAAATGATTTTTAGCCTGCTCTGTTTTAGCAATCACTAACAAACCTGATGTATCCTTATCGATACGGTGAACTAAACCTGGTCGCGGATCCTGAGCATTAAACAAAGGCAAATCTTTGAGATGCCAAGCCAGTGCATTGACCAAGGTACCCGTATAATTACCATGCCCGGGATGAACAACCATTCCCGGATTTTTATTGATGACCATTAAATGCTCATCTTCATAATGAATATTTAAGGGAATATCTTCAGGAATAATCTCAATCTCCCTTGGAGGGTATTCCATAACTATGGAGATGATATCGTTAGGTTTGATTTTATAATTTGGCTTAACCGGAATATTGTTCACACGTATATTACCGGCAGCTGCAGCTTCCTGTATTTTACTGCGCGAAGCATTTTCAATCCTGCTCACCAAAAACTTGTCAATGCGCAATTGTTTTTGTCCCGGATCAGTAACAAAACGATAATGTTCAAACATTTCATTCTGCTCTTCTTCCAGTTCATTTAAATCCTCACTCTTCTCTTTCTCCTCCAGCATGATAATTATTCTTGTTCTGGCATTGCCATTAATAAATCTGTTTTAATTGAATCAGTAGTCAAAGTATCACCCCAAACTCTTGCAGAGTCAATTGTAAGCCATATATCCAAAGAAGAACCCAAACGAAGCATCTTACCCATATTGGCTTCGGGAAGTTGTTTCCATACAAAAGCTCTTAGACTATCTTCATCGCTGACAATCGTATCTTCGTAAATTACTACATCAATATTTAAAGAGTTAGACTGACAAAGGCTACGAGCCTCTTCTAAGGTTAATCCAGCTAAATGAGGAACCGCTGTTTGTTCATTACTTAATCCCTGTCCCACCAATAAATCAATGGCTGATCCTTTGGCAATTAATGTGCCTGGCTCAATAGGTTTTCCATGATAATGCTGTCCAAGAACCAGCTGTGTATATTCTGAGGGAATATAGATCAGCTGTCCTACACGTAAACCATATGACTCCAATGTAACCTGTGCATTTCGTAATGAAATTTCAGAAAGCTTAGGCATAGGCACCTGTTCTGCAGTATAGGCATTTATCGTAAAAAATATGGTTCTGTTTTCTTTGATCAGACTACCGGCCTTAGGCGTTTGTTCCACCACTACACCGGGTAACATATTATCAATATGAACTGAGTCTATAATCTTATACCTCAGGTTATTTTGTTGTACCTGATCAATAAACTGCCGCTCCGTTAAATTGGTAAAATCAGGAGTTTCATAGCTTTCGCCATGATGTGTATAAATACTAAGGCCAATAAAAGTAGCAATAAGCATGAGCATCATTAAACCAATGGCCAGGGCAATATGAATAAAAAACTTTTTGCTAATAAAAAATTTAAGTACTGACATAGTTGTGTGTTTATCAAGATGGATTCAAAAATAATATAAAAAAGTAAATAATCTTAAACCAAACTATATCAGAATACTCTTGTTTTAATAAAAGATAAAATTTAAGCAAAAAAAAAGGATTCGCAATGAATCCTTTTTAATATCCGATTAAGCACTTATTTATGCTTTGTGTCTTTTTTCACTAGAAACACTAAGTTTCTTTCTTCCTTTAGCTCGTCTTGAGGCTAGCACTTTACGTCCATTTGCACTGGCCATTCTAGCTCTGAATCCGTGCTTATTTCTTCTTTTTCTGTTAGAAGGTTGAAATGTCCTTTTCATCGTATTCTAATTTTATATCTTTCGAGAATTCGTTTACTTTCTATTTTCGGACTGCAAAAATACATCTTATATTTTCTTCTTCCAAAAATTTTTGCTGTTTTTATTTTAATTTTTGCTGTTTTTTATGAACATATTCGAAGTACATATCATACACTCAAATGAATTAACTTCTTAGTCTCATAAAAATCATCGTTAAAATACTGTGTTAAAGATACAACAGAAGCTCTTTTTGCAAAAGGCTTTATTTCATCTTCAAAATCACCCCCCTTTAAATATAAAATACCATTAGTTATGGCATTTTTATTTTGATCACTTATCAGATGTTTGGTGAGTGACACAAACCTGGGAAAAGCAGTAACTGCTCGACTCACTACAAAATCGTATTTCTGATTAATTTTTTCAGAACGTTCTTGCTGTGCCGTAACATTTTTCAATCCCAGCGTTTCTGCAATTGTATTGACCACCTTAATCTTCTTTCCAATCGAATCAACGAGATGGAATTTACATTCTGGGAAAAAGATAGCTAATGGAATACCCGGAAAACCTCCTCCTGTACCCACGTCAATAATTTTTGTACCAGGTACAAAATGTATATATTTCGCAATAGCCAACGAATGAAGTATATGCCGAATACCCAATTCACTAATATCTTTACGTGAAATTACATTTATCCTTTCATTCCACTCAGGATACAGCTCCTCTAATTTGGCATAAAGACAGATTTGCTCCTCCGATAATTCAGGAAAATAGTTCTCAATCACCCCCATCACATTCTTCTGAAAATTATAAAAAAATTATTTAATCGAGCTTAACATCAGAGTTCTTAAGGGTGTTAAACAGAAGTTCACGAGCCCGAAACAATTGTGCTTTAACTGTACCTAAAGGAAGATCCAGCTCCTGCGCTATTTCCTCATACGAAAACTCGTTAAAATATCTAAGCTCAATTAAAGTACGGTAGCGAGGCTTCAATTTTTTAACCACAGTACGCATCAACACGGCTTTCTGTTGCTTTATCAATCCCTCTTCAGGATCGGGTGTTTCATCTTTTAAATGAATAGGCTGATCATTTTCTTTCTGCTCACTAATATGCGTACCATCAATAGAAATAATATTTGTTCTTTTTTTACGCAAGTAATCGATGCAGTTATTCGAAGCAATTTTAAATAGCCATGTACTAAAGGCATAATTAGGCGAATACTGATGTATATTTTTAAAAGCCTTTCCAAATGCTTCAATGGTTAAATCCT
>JBFHKL010000303.1:0-4929 GCA_041595375.1 Saccharicrinis sp. | reverse complement strand
TGCTTCTTCTGCAATTTTAATTAAATCCATTTTTATAAAATCTTTTGCATTTAACAAATACATGCAATATTACGTGAACCACCTGTTCAATAAGAGATTACATGCAGATTGTACAATCGGGCGCAAAATTACATTTTTTATTTTGGTAATGAAAATTTTACAGTGATTTTTTACGCATATAAATACTCCATTAAGGGTTCATAGTTATTCAATTATGACACTAAATTTAATAGTCGTGTTTGTAAGAGTAATTGATTTAATCCTTTGTAATTGTTAAAAATAGACTAGCTATACTTGTCTTGTTAATTAAAGAGTGTACCTGTTTGGTTTATAAGCCATCTCCAACTAAAACAGATTTCCCTGTACGGCTTCCGGATTTATTTCAATAATCTTATTCAAGGTAATATACCATATAAAGCCTTTAACCTGCGTATTACCCATGCTTTTTATTTGTCTGATATATTGTAATATCTGTTTTTCGTATTTAGTCTCTTCTTTATCACCAAACTTATAATCTATCACATGAGTTTCTTTATCAATAAATACTACTCTGTCGGGTCGGTATGAACCATTGGGTGTTAATATGGTGTTTTCTTTTTTGATCAGGTGCGAGTTATTAAACCATTCCCGGGTTTGTTCCTGTGAAATCATGTTTTTAATTTCTACACTTAGGCGTCCTTTGTCATCTTCTGATAGTTTGCCTTCAAAAATCATCTTTGTGAGTGCATTTTCAACGTCCTCAATGCTTGTAATGTTTTCAAAAGCTTCATGCATAATCTTTCCAAAGTTGACTTTGCTCTTTTTCAGATCTTTGGAGAAAAAATCATCACTCTCCGTTTTGATCGCAATACTATCATTGTTTAACAGGTTATTGGTAAAGGGTTTGAGTTGTTCACTTGCTGTATCACTTTGTTTAGGTATGTGTTCTTTCTTTTCAGGTATCTCTCCGTAGGTAAATGTATTTTCTTCCTGATTCCATCCTGTATTAAAATCAATATAGCCTTCTTCTTCTGTAATTTTACCATTACCTAACGAAAAATACATTAAATCGGAAATGTTGCTTAATCCACCCTTATTGTTTTTTGATGGAGTAGGACCATAGGTAATTAATACTTCGCAACTACGTGTAAATGCAACATAGAGCAGATTAATACTATCCACATACTGGTATAAACGTTCCTGAAAATATTCTTCTTTAAAGATAGTGTTTCTCAGTTTGCTGTTATAGGTTACAGGTAAGAGTTTAATGGCATTAAAGGGTTCTTGCTGAGGCTGACACCAGATGATATTGCTATTAATTTCGGTATCTAGTTTCCAGTTGCAAAAAGGAATAATTACGGCTTTAAATTCGAGTCCTTTCGATTTATGAATAGTCATAATTTTTATGGCATCCTGATCATCAGGAACAGCAATAGCTTCAGTTTTTCCTTTGTCATCCCACCATTCAATAAAAGCCGATAAGTCAGGGAAATGATCCCTGATAAACTGATTGGTGCAGTTTATAAAGGCCTGAATAAAAATGCCTTGTTCTTCTTTGACGGCAGAAGGGAGTTGGTGTGCTAGATACTCAACGAGCTCTAGTAAGGGTTTCTGGCGTTTGCTTAACAACTCGTCTATCCAGCTATAGTTTTTGTCAGTAAAACTCTCCGAAGCGGAATAATTAAAATAGTTTCCAATTTCAATATTGGTTTCCAGGTCACTCTCATTGAGTAATTGCCTGTTTAAAACCATATTTGCTTTTAAAATTATATTATTGGGATTCTGCAGATATTTGATTTGTGCAATGATAAAGTTTATAGCAGTGGATCCTGATAAAAAAAGCGATTCATTAGAAACAACAGGGATCATATTTCCATCTTTTGAATAACTACCGGATAATAAGGCATTGGCTACAATTTCACCTTCTCCTTTTTTTCTGACCAGGATGCAAAGATCACGGTAAGTATATCCTTTAGCTAGTAGATCCTCTATTTTAGTCACCATGGCAGCAAGCATCTGTTCGTGATAGCTCATTTCTTTCTCCGAAGCTATAAAACAGGCCTGAATATGACCTTTGTTATCTTCTTTATGGTTAGGTGTTTGCTGAAATACATCTAGATAAGCATGCGATATTTTGTTTTTATAAAGCGCAAGAATATTTTCGTCCTTTATATATTCCGACAGGCTATGGTTAAAGTCAGCCTGGATGTATTGAGCCGCTGCAGTAAAAAGCGAATTATTAAATTGAATGATGTTTGAGAAACTACGCCAGTTTTTATCCAGCGTTTTTTGCTGGTTGCCGTGCTGCCTGAAGTCTTCTGTTATTTTATGGTCGAGCAGGTTCCAGTCGGAATTTCGCCATCGATAAATAGATTGTTTTACATCTCCAACAATCAGGCTGGTCTCGTTGTTCGACAATGAATTATCGATTAGTGGTTTAAAGTTAAGCCATTGTAATTTTGAGGTATCCTGAAACTCATCTATCATAAAGTTTTGGTAACGGCTACCTATTTTTTCATAGATAAAAGGCGTATCATTTTGATCAATAATGCGGTTAAGGAAATGAGACGAATCGGCAATTAAAAAGATATTTTCATCCCGGCAAATTTTCTGAACTTCGTTGGCGATATCGGCAATAATACCCAGCGCAAAATAATTTTGACTAATCACCTTTGCAGTATTATATATCTCCCATTCATTTTCAATAATAAATAGTGCTTGTTTGAGTAATTTATTAAGATGGGGGAATAGTATTTCTATTTGTTGATTAATATGGGGCGAATTGTCCTTACGGCCCCATTTTTCTGGTTCATCAATTAATTTTAGAACGGAAGGGCCTGGTTCTGGGTTGTTTATGGTTTTTAACTTCTCAAAATACTTTAAGGGCGTACGGCTTTTACCTGTGAAATCGTCGTATGATAATCCGGATTTAACAATCATTGAGCTACCTTCTTCGCCTATGGCCATTATTCTTTTTTCAAAGGAATGGATTATTTGTTGTAGCTCATTGAGGTAGTTTTGCATCCATTCTTTATTGCTATTGGTCAATAAAATCTGTTTGCTTTCCAGTTGAAAAAGCTCATTAAAAATTTCATTTCCTAATTTATTCAGGTCATTGCTTAGGTTCCAGCTTTTTCCCTGATTTAATTTTTGCTCTGCAAATTGAACCAGCCAGTTTTTCAGGTGATTGTATTCCGGAAGATCTACCTTCATTAATAAATGATCAATAGCCTTTTGTAGTATGGAAGCTGCATTTAGTTCAATTTTAAACCCACTTTCTAAGCCGGCTTCTCTGGCAAAGGAACGGATGATTCGTTGAAAGAAACTGTCGATGGTACTCACTGAAAAATTAGAAAAGTCATGTAGTAAGTAGCTCAATAAAACACCTGCTCGTTGGCGAACTTGTTTTTCATTGAGCTTAAATTTAGTCATCAACTCCTCTACATAATCGTTGGTTGTACCCATAGATAATTGATAGAGTTTTTCAAGAATACGACCCTTCATTTCGCCCGTAGCTTTGTTGGTAAAGGTAACGGCAAGTGTGTAAGCGTAATTTAATGGATTTTCAAAAAGAAGAAATAAAAATTCTCTGGTGAGTGTAAAGGTTTTTCCTGATCCGGCAGATGCCCGGTATATTTTAAGTTGTGACATGATTTGCTATTTTAGCGCTAAAATAACAAATTAAAAAATGAATAATCTTTTTTTTAGGTCATTGACAAAAACAAAGCATGATAAAAGAAAGGCAAGCAACAGGTAAATATATCCCAAAATTTAATAATACTCTCTTATATTCCTATTAATCACTGTTGTTCTATTAAAAATGTTGCTTGCCTTATGCTTATGAAATCTTAGTTATTTTTTCTCATTAGAAAGATCCTGTTCCTGAATATATCCTTCAGATATTACCGTTAGGTTAATGTTTTGACGATGAACAACCTGGGCGTCTAGTAAAATAGCAGGTACCAGTCGCTTGCCATTGTGAATGGTAATGTTCATATTTGAGGGAGCTGTTCCTTCTGAAATTTTAATGGCAGCGTTGGCTGCTGCATAAGCCAAAGATTCAATAGGTTTGTATACAGTCATGGTCTGATTTCCTGCCACAATATTACGTATGGCATTAATGTCAGCATCCTGACCAGCAACCAATACATGGCCATCCATATTATGCTCTTTTAATGCACTTATGGCACCATCAGCAAGTGCATCATTACCCGCAATAATAGCATCTACACTTCCATTAGTATTTAAGTAATTATTGGTTATTTCGTAACCCTCGTGTAACGACCATGTTTTGGTGTATTGGTTAAATACAACTTCAATGTCTCCCTTTTCAATCAGAGGTTGCAATATATTCATCTGACCTAAGTTAAGTAGATAGGCATTGTGGTCGACCGTAGAGCCTCCAATGATACCGTATTTGCCAATAGGTTTAATTTTGGTAAGAAATCCTGCCTGTAACTCACCTACTTTAATATTATCTGTAGAAATGTAATAGTCAAGATTACAGTTTTTAATGAGTCGGTCGTAAGCAATTACAGGTACATAATTATTGTGTGCATAAGCAACTATATCTGCTGCTTTCTCTTGATTAACAGGGATAACCACTAGAACCTCCACGCCTTTACTAATCATTTCTTTCGCCTGTTCCAATTGTTTATCAGGATCTGAATCAGCAATGGATATCATGCATGTGCCGCCTAATTCATTTACCTGTTTTTCGAAAAGAGTCATGTCCTTTTCCCATCTTTCTCGTACTAAGTTATCTACTAAAAGCCCAATAATAGGTTTGTGCTTACAGCCAGTGATCATAAGTAGTGCAAGAAAAATAATCGTGAGTAGAATAGGTAATTTTTTCATATGTGTATGTTTTAAAGGAAAATATCAATTATAATTTACGAAATAAGAATTAAAATGTAAAGGGTGAATTTTAATTAAAATAATAAAACCCCT
>JBFHKL010000302.1:0-4930 GCA_041595375.1 Saccharicrinis sp. | reverse complement strand
ATAGTCCTTCTATTATTAGAGCAGCAATGCAGGTAGGCATTAAACATTTCGATACAGCCAATCGCTATCAACAAGGTAACAGCGAAAAATTATTGGGTGAAACATTAAAGGATTACGATAGAACATCATTTATAATATCCACAAAAATACAACCTCAACAAACAGAAAAGAGGTTTTTAGAAATGCTGGATGAAAGTTTAAACCGATTACAAATGGATTATGTCGATATCCTTTATTTAAATGCTATCAGTTCACGCAGCAATGCATTAAACAAAATTTCATTGTCTGCGCTACAAAAGGCTAAAAAACTGGGCAAGGCAAAACACATTGGCTTATCTACACACAAAAATGAACCTGAGGTTATTCAGGCAGCCATAGACAGCAAATTATACGAAGTGGTTTTAACTGCTATCAACTTCAAGCAGGAACACTATCTAAAAATAAAGGAAAAAATTTCCGAAGCCACAAAAGCAGGATTAGGAATCATAGGAATGAAAGTAATGGCAGGAGGTTATCTGGATGAATCGAAAAACAAACCTATCAACCACCTGGCTGCCTTGAAATGGGTTGTAAATGATCCCAACATTCACTCTACCATTCCAAGCATGATTAACCTTGATCAACTGAAAGCCAACATGCCTTTACTCAATGATATTAACTTAACCCGCAAGGAAAGCAAAGATTTAGCTATAGCACAACAAGAAATTGGTTTATATTGTAATGCATGTGAAGCATGTATAAGTAGTTGCCGCAAAAACCTGCCTATCCCTGAACTAATGCGCGCTTATATGTATTCCTATGGCTATCATAATTCTATACAGGCCAAGGAGCTAATTTCAATATTAAATACCGGTGAAAATCCATGTGACGGATGCAACGACTGTACAGCAAGGTGTATAAAGGGATTTGATTTGGCTTATAAAATTAAATCCATCAGCCGATTGGCAACTATACCGAATGATTTTTTAGCCTAAACCAACATAATTTCTCCGATTAACGCTAACACAAAAGTCAAACTCTATGACCAAACATATCTCATTACTAACGCTATTTTTATTATCTATAATCATTAATATAAAAGGTCAGGTTATATTCCCCGATATTGAGGGCTGGAAAAAATCAGAAGAAATTAAAACATATGATAAAGAAGACCTATGGGAACATATTAACGGGGCTGCAAGCTACTACCTAAAATACGGTTTCGAAAAGCTGGAAATAGCAGAGTATTCCATAAGTAATGACGAATACATAAGCACAGAAGTATATCATCACTCTTCGCCTCTTATGACCTTTGGAATCTATGCCTTTGAACGGCCTAACAAATCCTCATTCTTAGACATTGCCTCAGAAGCCTATCTTGAAGAAACAGCATTAAATTTATATGGTAATAATTATTACATTAAAATTAGGACTTCACAAAATGACACGACATCCATCCAAACAATGGAAAAAATAGCCAGGGCTATTGTGGCGACAAACCTACAAAACACACAAAAAATTAAGGCATTAGATCTGTTCCCTGAGAAAAACAAAATAGCATATGGAGAAAAATATTTTCCTGCTAATTACATGGGACACGATTTTCTTAAAAACGCCTTAGAATGCAGCTATATAATCAACAATGAAACCCTCAAACTATTTATTATAAATTGCCGCAATAAAAAAGAGAAAAAGGAAATACTAGATTCCTACTTTAAATTTGCAGAGATTCACCCCAAATCTACAAAAGAAAAGATGTGTCAAATTAACGATATTTTTAATGGTCTTGTCCTAATAACTGAGAAAGAAAACAGTTTGTATGGTGTATCCGGAACATCAAATAAAAATTTGGCAAAAGAATATCTTAAAATGATGATGCAGTAAGCAAATAATTATTCAATTCCAAAATCATTTAATACTTTTGCAGGAACAAAAAAATTGTCATGCAAAATAAAGTAGTTATTATAACTGGCGCTTCTTCTGGAATTGGATTAGCTCTGGCACATGAGTTTGCTCAAAGAGGTTCAAAATTAGTGCTGGCTGCCCGATCGGCTGATAAGCTTAAAATGCTGGTAGATGATTTCAATGCTCAAGGCTTTGAAACGATAGCCATTCCCACTGATGTTAGCAAAGAAGATGATTGCAAGAACCTGATAAACGAAGCTATTCAAAAATTTGGTCGCATTGATATCTTAATTAACAACGCCGGTATTTCAATGCGTGCTTTATTTAAAGATGTTGACCTAAGTGTGCTCAAACAATTAATGGATGTCAATTTTTGGGGAACAGTATATTGTACTAAGTATGCGCTACCTTACCTTTTAGAGACAAAAGGCTCGGTAACTGGCATTTCCTCTATAGCAGGCTTTATTGGTTTACCTGCCCGCACAGGGTATTCGGCCAGTAAGCATGCCATGCACGGATTCCTGGAAACCTTACGTGTAGAAAATCTTAAGAATGGATTACATGTTCTAATAGCTGCACCAGGCTTCACCTCTTCAAATATACGAAGAACAGCCCTTACCACTGATGGTTCAGCGCAGGGAGAAACACCCCGTAACGAAAGTAAAATGATGAGTGCTCAAGAGGTGGCCAAACATATTGCCCATGCTATATTAAAACGCAAGTCTACCTTAATTTTAACGTTTATCGAAGGTAAACTAACCGTTTGGCTTAAAAAATGGATGCCCCGGATGCTTGAAAAATTAATCTACTATCATATGGCCAAAGAACCAGATTCTCCTTTCAAGTAAATGATATTTAGGATTCGGTATTTGATCATTTGAAACACAGCATAGTCAAATACCGGATTTATAAATCAACGCCTGAAGTAATAGAATAGATGATATTCTTAGCGAAAGAATAAATTCGAACTTAAAAATCTTTTCAAACTTTTGTTCTTCAAATAGTAGGATTATACCTTGCTTGTCCACCTTTGTACAGATTTCCATGGCTCTATCACAGGGCTTTGCAAAATTCTTATCACAAATTGATACTCAACAAAGAACACAAGAAATAGGGAAAGACTCAAAAGAGTACACCTTTAAGCTGACAATATACATTACATTAGTAATCAAAAACAAGTCTCTCCTTTTTACGCAACTCTTTGTTGCTTATTCAATAGACTCTATAACATGAACTAAAATTGACTCTCCAAAGGACTTTCAATTAAAAAAAACACAAAGGCTACAATCACAAGTAACACAATGGTTGCCCCTGCAATTTTATTTAACCACCATAACCTTCGTAAATTGATTTTAGAACGAAAAATATTAATAACCGAACTTAAAATAAACCACCACAAGGAAGCACCAACCGTAACTCCGCCAATAAGAAGAAGGTGATTAGTATAACCAGAACCGGGTTTAACAACGCCAAAACCAGCAAAAAAAGCCAGAAATAAAAATATAGCTAAAGGGTTTGATATGGTAATAAAAAAAGTAGAAGCAAAATCTTGTAATAAGGTCCCCTTTCCTTTTCTTTGTTTTCTAAGTTGCTTGGCAGGGTTACTAAAAAATATACGCACCCCTAAAAAAATAAGTATACCAGCCCCTATTATTTGGATATATAACAGCTGTTTTTCAATAAAGCTAACAATAAAGGACAAACTAAACCCGGCTATAATGGCGTAGATTGTATCGCTAAAAGCAGCTCCCAAGCCAGAGAAAAAACCAGCCATCCTACCCTTATTTAAGGTTCTTTGTATACACAACACACCTATTGGACCCAAAGGTACTGAGGCTGAAAAACCAATAATTATTCCGTCTAATATAGTATTTAAAATCATCACCTTCCACAATAGTTAACTGCTGACTACACTGCCCAAAAACTCAATTTACAAATATCATTTTAAAGACAGCGCAAAAATAGCTGAATATTAAAAATACTAAAACTTTAAACTCATTATTAATTGTCTTTTAACAACAAAGCTGAAAATTTAAACCTAAAACGAAATAAAATACCTTCATCACATTAAAAAAAACATTATCTTAATATTTCAATCTATTGTCGATAAGTTAATTTGAGTTAGTTTATTAACATTGTGATAACATATAATTAACCTTTAGCAAACAAGCATAGCGTTTTTACTATATATGTTTGCGGCACATTTTAAGTATAAATTAATCTTCTAAATGGAAAATATTTATTTAATTCTGGTAGTTGTGCTTTTCGCACTGGCTATTTCAGACTTAGTAGTAGGAGTCAGTAACGATGCTGTTAATTTCTTAAATTCTGCATTAGGCTCAAAAGCAGCACCCTTTAAAATCATCATGATTATTGCTGAAGCAGGCATAGTTGTAGGTGCCACATTCTCCAGTGGTATGATGGAAGTAGCTAGAAAGGGTATTTTTAATCCGCAATACTTTTACTTTTCAGAAATCATGATCATCTTTTTGGCTGTCATGATTACGGATGTCCTCCTGCTGGATTTATTTAATACATTTGGGATGCCGACATCAACCACCGTATCTGTTGTATTTGAATTATTAGGCGCTTCTGTTGCTGTTTCCTTAATTAAAGCAGCCAATAATCCCGACATACATTTAAGTGAATATATCAATACAGCCAAAGCATTAGAAATAATCTCTGGGATTTTACTCTCTGTAGTTGTTGCTTTTACCGTAGGCGCTATCATTCAATACATAGCACGCCTAGCGTTTTCATTTAATTATGATAGACGTGTGAAATATTTAGGAGCTATTTGGGGAGGTATTGCCATCACTGCAATTACTTATTTCATCCTAATTAAAGGGGCAAAAGGAGCCTCATTTATGCATGAAGATACTAAAGAATGGATTACTTTAAATAGAACCACTATTATCTTTTACAGCTTTATTGCATGGACACTACTGCTTCAATTAGCGCAATGGATTTTTAAATTAAACATTTTAAAGCTTACAGTATTAGTAGGAACTTTTGCATTAGCCATGGCTTTTGCCGGAAATGACCT
>JBFHKL010000301.1:0-4935 GCA_041595375.1 Saccharicrinis sp. | reverse complement strand
TCTAATAATAGAAGGACTATCAACGCCTCCACATCCAATACTTAATACAGGAATTTCAATGCCTGTATTACCTAGTTTTCGGGTGATAATTTCTTTCTCTATTTCTTGTTGGCTTTTAACTGTGTTATTGGCATTCAAGTGTGACGTTACAGCAAGGCCTACTGCACCTGCGGTAGATGCTTTTATAAAGTTTCTGCGATTAAGAGATTTCATATCAAGCTGATTTATAAGGGTGACTACAAGAGGTAAGTTATTCAATTAATTTCAATAAGGCAAAAAAGAATGTAGGTCAGGATAGCCGAAAGAAGGCTGCACTAAGAGCTATTTATAATTAATTGTGGATTTATTACTGAGGTAGCATAAGGTGGTTCATGACTATTTATCCTAAGTCTGAAATTTAATAGGTATTATCCTTTGCTTAAGTTCACCCAAAGGTTCTTAACTTAAGTGGGCAAAATTTTTTTTATTCGATAAGCTAATTAGCGACTATGTCAGGGTCTGAAAATAGAATTTTCAATATGTTCTTTCATTTTATTGTTGGTACGGTAAACCATGAAAAATAAAAATGGAAAGAAAAAGAAGAGTATCCAGTTTATTTTAACCATAAGGATAAAGTCGTAGAGACCATGAAGTAAAAATGGAGCCACAAAGGCCATTGTTAAATACAGTGGTCTTTTTATTCTAATAAAGCGGGCATTTCCCAGGTAATAGCCCATCATTATGCCAAACATAGCATGAGCAGGGACTGCAGTAAATGCTCTGGATAAACCGGTAGAAAGACCATTTGAAAATACATACATAATATTTTCTACCAGAGCAAATCCTAAGGAAACAAATACAGCGTATACAATACCGTCAAAACGTTCATTAAAATTTTTATTGCGCCATATAAGTTGGTATACGGCAATCAGTTTTAACGCCTCTTCGCATAAAGCTGCCACAAAAAAGGCATTGCCAAAAGCCATTCCTATTTCATTTTTAAATAAGTAGGGTAGCAATGAGTATGTCAGCTGCTCAGCAATAATGACCGGTATTACGATGATCATTCCACTGATCAAACCCTTAACTAAAAGCAATAAGGGTTCTTTTTCATATTTATCGCGATAATAAACATAAGCTAAAATAATCAGGACAGGGGCTATGGCAATAATGAGCAGACTCATTGTGAATTATTTTTCTTCATTGACTATGTTTAGCTATAATTTAAAATAATCCACACTTTCATCCATATTTTTTGATTCAGCAGTTAACTTTTCAATAAACTGGCTCATCATTTCTGCCTGAGAGGCATTTTGAGAGGTTATCTGATTTAATTGTGCCAATGCCGAATTGATTTGATCAACTGCCACACTTTGATTTTGTGAGTCGCTCGAAATATCATTTATTAGCTTTGCTGTTTTTATGATTTCCGGAGTAATAGCTTCCAATGTTTTAGTCGCATTATTTGATATATTACTTCCTGAACTTGCAAGTTCGTCTACGTCTTTAGTTAATACCTGAATGCGTTCTGACAATTTTTTTACCTCAGAAGCCACCACGGCAAACCCTTTTCCACTTTCTCCAGCTCGTGCAGCTTCTACTGATGCATTCAGGGCTAAAATATTGGTTTGGGCTGCAATGTCTTTAACTTCGCTTACTTTGTTACTAATCTCTAACATAGCATTATTGGCATTCTGAACAATATGAAGACTAGAGCTAATGTCATCGGCTGCTTTTTTAGAGATATTACCTGTTTCAATAGCATTTTTAGTATTTAAGTGAATACTATTCATTACTTCAGTCATAGAAGTGGATATTTCTTCCATAGAAGCAGCTTGTTCAGCAGCTCCCTCAGCCAATTTCTGGGTTTCCTTTTCGATATGCTGAGAGGTGTTGTTTATTGTAGAGGAAATACTATTTATTTTTGAAATAACCTGCTTAAATCTAGTACTCATGGATTGAAGTGAGTTTACCATATCTCCTACTTCATCTTTCTGCAACAAGGTAATATTGGCAGAAAGGTCACCTGTTTCCATTCTGTTGGCAAAATTTGCAGCCTTATTGATAGGACTTAAAATATATTTAGAGAGTCTGATTAAGAAAAACTGAATACCGGCAAAGCCTATTATAAATAGTATAATCAGTAAATATTTTATTCTATCGGTTTTTTGCAGTATAACTTTTTCAGGCGTACTATAGGCTAATCCCCATGTAGTAGGTGAATTACCCAATTTAATTTTTGAGTAAGAGAGATAATGGTTGTCATCTCCTTCTTTGTATACGCTGTTAAACAATCCTGATTTACCCATTGCTAAAAATATCTCCTGTGCTTCTTTGTAGGAGTTGTTCACATCAACAATATTTTTTCCTAACCAATCTTTGTTTTTAGAAGCAATAATATCTCCATTATTCGAAAATAATATTGCATTGCCTCCCTCAGAAGTTTCAAGTTTCTCAAAAATAGGTTGGTAACTGTCCAGCTCAAGATCGAAACCTACTAAACCAACAAACTCATTATTGTTTAATAAAGGAACACAAACACTGGTTTCCAAAATAGGATCTTCAAGCAAACCTTCATAGTCTTCGTAATAGGGATCAGTAACGTATTCTGTATTGCTATTATGAATGATTCCATATAAACCCTCAGGATTCTCTCCCGTAAGGTCCAGCGTATCTATTCTTAAGGTAAGTTGGTTGCTATGATTGAAATATGTACTTCTTAAACGTCCATATGGATGTGGCCAGTTTGTATCTAAAGTGAAAAGTTGCCAATTAAACCACGCTCCTTTATAACTAGAGTTATGTTGTGTTATTTCTAATATTATTTTTTTACAGATCTCGATACGTTCTTCTTTTTCAATATCAATCAATGACTGAAGTGATTGTGCCATGGATCTGGCCATATATAAATCTTTATTCAGATTTTCAGATATTTGTGAGGCATATAATTGTGCTATTTTTTCTGTACTTTTATATGCATTATCGTGTGCTGTTTTGTTAAATTGGTAGCCGATGAATAAAAATATCAGTACATATATAATAAATACTGGAATGACGATACTAAATAATATCTTCCTTTGTAAACGACTCTTGAACTTCATAATTATTTTGTTTTTGCTATGTTTGAAGGGAGGGTTATGTTTTTATTTTACGCAAAAATAATAAATGAGTTGCATAAAAAGGATGGTTAATGTCATAATAATTTAAAATATTGTTACTAAATGATTCAGAATATTGTTCAAATTATCAAAAAGTCCAATTATTGCATGGCTTTTACTGGAGCAGGTATTAGTGTTGAAAGTGGTATTCCTCCCTTTAGAGGAGATGGAGGCATCTGGAATAGGTACGATCCTCAATTACTCGATATATCTTACTTTTTAGATAAGCCATCTCAATCATGGGAGGCTATTCGTGAAATATTTTATGATTTTTTCACTTTAGCTAAGCCTAATAATGCCCATAAAGTGTTGGCATGGATGGAACAAGAAGGTATTTTAAAAGCCGTAGTGACTCAAAATATTGATAATCTTCATTATGAAGCAGGCAGTAAGGAAGTATATGAATTTCATGGTAACTCTCAAAAACTAAGATGTTTGAAATGTAATAACACTTATCATGTTAAAGATGTGGATTTGAAGGAAATTCCTCCCAAATGTGAAAAGTGTGGAGGATTATTAAAACCTGATTTTGTATTTTTTGGGGAAGGAATCCCATCGCGAGCTTATCAGCAAAGTTTTGAAGCTGCCCATAAAGCCGATGTGGTTATTGTGATTGGTTCAACAGGAGAGGTAGTGCCTGCTTGTAATGTACCTTACGAAGCTAAACGGCATGGGGCAACTATTATAGAAATTAATCCTGGGGATTCAAATTTTACACATCAAATTACTGATCTCCACCTGAAGATGAATGCTGGTGAAGGGATGATGAAGATATGGGAAGCGATGAACAAAAATTAGATGCTCAGTTTAAAGTAAAGCAGATATAGTTCGAATATTTCGTATTAATATTCTATTTTATAAGTCTTGATAATTGATATCTGATTTTCCGCTTTAATTATTACATTTGCCTTTCGTTTGTAAAAAATAATATTTCTAATATAAAAACAGTAAAAATGAAATTATTAGAAGGAAAGACAGCAATCATTACTGGTGCTGCACGTGGTATTGGTAAAGCCATTGCTATATCTTATGCACAAAACGGTTGTAATGTAGCTTTTACCGATTTAGTAATAAATGAAGCTGCACAGGAAACAGAAAAAGAACTTATTGCTTTAGGTGTTAAAGCAAAAGGTTATGCTTCGGATGCCAGCAATTATGAAGATACACAACGCGTAGTAAAAGAAATTCATCAGGAATTTGGACGAGTTGATATTTTAGTGAATAATGCAGGTATTACTAAAGATGGTGCCTTAAAAAGAATGACCGAAGAGCAATGGGATTTGATTATCTCAGTTAACTTAAAGTCTGTATTTAATTTTACCAAGGCTGTTCAGCCTATCATGTGGAAACAAGCAGGTGGAAGTGTGATTAACATGAGTTCAGTGGTAGGGGTTTCTGGTAATGCTAACCAATGTAACTACTCTGCATCTAAAGCAGGTATTATTGGTTTTACAAAATCGGCTGCTAAAGAAATGGGCGCCAGAGGTATCAGGCATAATGCCATTGCTCCAGGATTTATCATTACTGAAATGACCGGTGTTTTACCTGAGGATGTGAAAAAGGAATGGGAAAGCCGTATTCCTATAAAAAGAGGAGGAACTCCACAAGATGTGGCAGATACTTGCGTTTATTTAGGTTCTGACCTTTCTGGTTATGTTACCGGACAAACAATCCATGTTTGTGGTGGAATGAATATGTAATTGTTGACAATTATTATATGATTAAGGGTATTCTTTTAGGATACCCTTTTTTGATTTCAATAGGTATTTTTGTATTATTGATGTAATAAAAATTATAG
>JBFHKL010000300.1:0-4952 GCA_041595375.1 Saccharicrinis sp. | reverse complement strand
TATCTCCTGAATAAATAGTTACCTGATCACTTGTTGGGTTAGGAGCAATAAAGGCATCCTCAAAATAAGTAGGGTCACCTATTCCCGTGGAAGGAATAAACCCTTCCAGTTTCTTTTGAGAAAACAAGGCAAATTGTCCGGCATCTAATGTATAATAAGCATCCATATCGGTAACAGTTATGCTATCCCCGGCAAAGTGATTATACCAAACCCCTGTAGAGCTAAAGTTAGGCTGAATGCTCTGCTCCTCCAAATCAAAATTACCTATTAAACGAACATCAGAATCGGTATAGTTTAGTTCAATCCGTTTGGCAGCACCAGATACACTCATGGAAAAATCATCGGTACTAAACACGGGCTCATTCTTTTTCAGGTTAATTATTTCACTATAAACAGCAAACAACTCCATTCTATCTTCATCGCCGTAATACTCCCATCCAGTAGGCTTACTGCTAGTACGACAACCACCATCATCATCAACGCTACCATCAGTACAAGTATTGATACTGTAATCATAACCCAGCTCGCCAAACTGCCATATCAACTTAGGCCCGGGAACTGAAATTAAAAACACAGCAGCTGTTTGGGTACGCTCCAATGCTGTTTCCAACTCTGTTACATCGTAATCACCTTCTGAATCGCCATAAGTCAGGTTTTTATACATGATACGTTCTTCATCATGACTCTCCATATAATTAACAATATGCGCCTCATCCCAACCACGATTTACATACGACATCCATGATAAATCGGAATTATCGTAATATCCCATGGTAGCTTCGTTAAAAGCATAATTATGATTTCCCCAAAGCAAAATACCATAATTAGCTAATTCTGTTTCTTCATCATTATCCGAAAGGTGTTCAAATGATATGATAGCATCACTTTTCCTGGCCCATATTTCATCGGCCATACGCTCTAAAATAACAATACGATCAGCATCATAGTCACTCCCCCAGGAATCTTCGTCATAGCTAGTATTGGAGAATCCCTTGGTGAAATCAAACCGGAAGCCATCAATTTTATACTCACTCATCCAAAATGAACAAATACTATCTACCAACTCCTGCGTATGCTCACTTTCATGGTTAAAATCATATCCCCATTGAACATCGGGATTTAAAAAATTAGACGTTGTATTATACCAGGGATTATTATCTGCCGGATTTCCATCTTCATCCAGATACATTCTGGCAAAAGGAGATTGACCATAGGAATGATTTAAAACCATATCCATCAATACTGCAATACCATTCTCATGACAAACATCAATAAACTCCTTATAGTCATTGGAGGTTCCATAGGCTTTATCAGGTGCAAAATAAAAGGATGGATTATAACCCCAGCTATCATTCCCTTCAAACTCATTAAACGGCATTAACTCAATAGCTGTTACGCCTAAATCAATAAAATAATTGATTGAATCTGTCACTGTTTTTATGGCACCTAAATCTGTAAAATCACGCACATGAAGTTCATAAATAACTAATTCACTAATTTCAGGATTGGTAAAATCTGTCACCGTCCATTGATAATCATCCTCATCAATAGTAAAAACAGCCGTTGGATAAGAAGTAAATTCATCCGGATAATCTTTCAGATCGGGATACACATCCTCATCGATATAAACATCATATTCATCACAGGTTTTGTTGGTATAAGGATCGGCCACCCGGATATCGCCATCGATATAAAACTGATAAGCATATTCGGTATTGGCATCCAGGCCAGAAACGGTTAACCAAAAATGTTCTCCATCATCATCCATCTTCATCAGATAATCATCATTAGGTTCCCAGTTATTAAAATCACCAATCACATGTACAAAACTTTTATCCGGAGCAAAGAGCACAAAAGTCACGGTTTCCTCATCAATACGATTGAGCCCTCTTTTTAAATCATCGGTCATCGCTATGGTTTCTACCTCACCCCGAACATAAAAATCAATGGTATCATTAACTGAAGAACCATCTGCTGAAGCAGTAGCTACCAAGGTATGCTTTCCGGCATCTCCTGCTGTAAAGGAAGTAATAAGCGTATCTGTTTCTGCACTCTCCATTAAGTCACCATCCACATAGTAAGATATAGAAGTGGCATTGGTGGCAGTTATCTGCACATCAACACTATCTCCCGAAGCATAAACAGCATAATCTGCGGGTTCCTGAATGGATACGGTAAGATTAAGGGTGCTCACATCCACAAAAATATCGCTACCTGAGCTTGTTTTCCCCTCTAAGCTACCATCTGAATTACGAAACACAAAAGCCATTTGCTCAATGGTTTCGTCATCAGAAACTCCATAAAAATCAATAATGGAAGGCGAAATTTCCAGCTGATATAAATTATCGCCCAAAGAAGTCATTTTACAGGCTTCAATATTCTCACTCCAACCGGCCTTTACATATTTCCAATCAGAGTTCGATGTACTTTGATCGGTGATGACACCTGTATGGGCATATACATCACCTGTATAATCCATAAGCCCCTGGCTCCCCAGACTGGCATCAAAAGTAATAAGAACAGACTCACTATCAACGGGCGATTCTGGCGAGGTTGATACCTGTGCATTTGTATATCCCAAAGAAACACAAAAACACATTAGCATTAAAAATAAATCTCTCAGTTTCATACGCTCTATAAATTAATACCAAGTAGTAAGTATCAAAACAGATGAGTAGTTTAATCACCATCATTTGTATTAAATACTTTATCTTGATGCGTTTATACTTATTTCAATATGCTTATTTCTTTAAAAGCACTTTACCTGATAAGGGAGCCACTGTCAGTTGCATACAGTCAATGGTTTCTCCATTTAATAAATCGGTACACCTATAATTCTTGTCAAAATCATAAGTTATTTCTTCTTCTCCGGCATTTAATATAACCAAAATCTGATCTGTTTCATTGGTGCGTGTATAGGCCAATAGCTTTCCTTCGGCTTTTACAAACTCAATTTCACCTTCAGATAATATTTTAAGGTTTTGATTACGAAGAGAGCTTATTTGTTTATAATATTGAAACAACTCTTCGTTAAAGTCCACTTGCTCATATTCTTCTTTCTTGTCCAGAATACTATTCTTATTCTCCGGTTCGAATTGATATTCAGGCCACCAAAGCGGTTTTCGGCAGTCCGGATCATCTCCTCCCCACATACCCATTTCGTCGCCATTCCAAATTTGAGGAGCTCCCACGCTGGTAAACTGGTGCAATAAATAGAGTTGGACTCTTTGATAGGTTTCCTCTGATGGCCTGCTTGTAATATAGTCAGGGTCATCAACAGGATTAGCTTTGTATTTATACTTACCTTTATTGGCAAAGGAAGTCAGTAATCGGGGAGTATCATGAGTAGCTGCAACATTCATCATTACCTCTGCTGTTTCTTTGCTTATTCTATTCCATTGCATCTGCAGGCTATCTACAAATTGCGCTGCATCAATATCAAAATCTGTTTTTGCAAAAAAATAACGAGCCGGGCGATATACCTGATAATGCATAATGGCATCAAACACGTCTCCTCTCACATAAGGAACAGGATTCATTAAATGATCAGGCCATTCCTCCCACCAAATTTCTCCAACCAGATAAGCCTCAGGATTAATGGATTTCACAAAAGTGCGATAATCACGCCAAAAGCCCATTGGGATATGATCGGCCACATCTAAACGATACCCATCCACACCTCTCGACACATCCCCCTCCGGAGCCAGCCATCGTTTGGTAACTGCAAAGACATGCTTTTTTACCGCAGGAAGCAGATCTCCTTCATAAGGATGACCTATTTTATGTTCGGCAGGAGCATTTATTTTTTTTAAGGCTGGAAGACTTTGAATATTTAACCAGCCTTCATATTTAAATTCATTTTCTTGGGTAGTTGGATCATCAAATGAATTAATGATATACCAATCCTTATATTCTGAGTTTTCCTGATTTTTCGCAATATCTTTCCAGGCCCAAAATTCCACTCCTGTATGATTCCATGAGTAATCAAGGATGACTCTTATATTTCTTTTATGTGCTTCTTCAATGACCTGCAAAAACATAAGATCTGCAGCTGTCCATTGCCAGGTTGATGGATCATTAGGTTGCTCTTTGGCCATCATCTCTCTGTCCCCTTTAGGATCGGGACCAAAATTTACATCAATATGATGAAAGTTACGCGCATCGTATTTATGCAAGGAAGGAGCGTCATTCAGGGGGTTAAAATAAATAGCAGTAATGCCTAATTCTTTCAGGTAGTCAAGTTTGTTCAGCACCCCTTGTAAATCGCCGCCATAACGGCGCAATTGTAAATTACTATAGAAATTTTGCGTGTTCTTTTGCGTCCATCTCTCTTGTTTGTACCAATCCTGTGTCCAGGGAGTAATAGACCAGTCATCGGGTGTTTTTATAAAGTTTGAAGCCGCATAGATATTTTCAGGCTTAGGATCATTCGTAGGATCGCCATTACTAAAACGCTCTACAAATATTTGATACCAGATGACTGATTTGGCCCAATCAGGAGGAGTTTTAATATCAATTTCTTTGGGAGGTATTTGATTACATGCGGACACTAAAACGCCCAGCACAACAGTAAATATTACTGATTTTATTATATCAATGGTAGAAAAACGTTTCATTCAGGCAATTTTATTAACTGGTTTATCATCAATATTTTTAAAGAAGATTTACAAACATAACGCTTACTTACTCTCAATCATTTACAACATTTCAATCTTATTATAACAAATCACTTAGCTAAAAAATGCAATAAGCAACCAGATTAGTTACTAATTGCATTTGGCAATACAATAAATGCGGGTAGCCCTCAGCTACCCGCAAGATTAACACAGTTTAGTTTTGTTCTACTGTATAACGATAAATTGCTTCATTAAGGTCTAAAGTAATCGTATAGTTACCATCAGAAGAGATAGCCATATTATCACCTCCTTCAGATAAAGTTCCATTGCCTTCAG
>JBFHKL010000299.1:0-4954 GCA_041595375.1 Saccharicrinis sp. | reverse complement strand
TAAAAAAGGCTTCCCTTCTATTTTCTTTAAATGGAAGATGAAATACGGATTTGGATTAAAATTAATACCTTCCGCCTCATTAAGCTTTTTGGAGTTCAAGATCTTAGATGAAAATAATAAAAAGGTTGATCTTTAAAGATCGACCTTTTTTTATGAAATACCCTACTCCAACTCCATTCTTATACCTATCCAAAATACCAACGCCATTTCTCGCTCCCAATTTATTGTATTTTAACCTATACCTTGCAATAAAGAGCAGACCCCCTATAATTCCTCCCCATTTACAAAATAGCAACAAGTCCAAAATAACTATCGGTCAATTAATTGCTATGTTTAATGTAAAAAAACAAATTGTATATCACATTATAGAATATAATATTTTATTTTAGCAACTTATTTGAAACCAATTTAACAAAACTATACAGGTATGAGGCAATTATATCTTATCCTTATTCTCACTACTGTTAATGTGCTTTGCCCCTTTCTGTCGTTCGCTCAAACAGACTTCAGCAACTTAACCAACGAGCAAATTTACCGCAAACAAAACAAATACAATACCTGGAGTGCTACCATTGGATACGGTCCTATTATTTACTATACCGATGTAATTGATTATACCATATTCCCAAACAGCAACATTAAGCTTGGGCCAACCGTTATGGTATCTAAACAATTGGGAAGACCTTGGGGAATTGACGCCCAATTCATTATGGCGAATATGTATGGCCAAAAAAACAATCGTTATTTCAAAGGGGATCTTCTTGATTATTCGTTAAATCTCAGGTTTAGCATCAATCAGCTGGTTGCTTTCGGTCCATTAAGGGACAAATGGGATATATACGGTAAAGTTGGATTTGGAGTAACTACTTTCAGAAGCCGACTCAGAAGACTTGATGACGATAGTTTTATGACTGTAAGTGAAGTATATGATAATCTGGGTGGCTATCCTATTCCTGCGGGATGGGATGAAGATGATTATTTGGTAATTGGTTATGATAAACAAAACCCTGAAGATAAACAATCCAGACACGCAGAAATGGTGATCCCCTTGGGATTAGGTGTAAATTATCGTATTAATAAGAGTTTCGATGCCGGGGTAGAAATCAGCATGCGAAATCTGACTTCCGATAATCTGGATGTGAACATGACTGGTGCCGACAACGACACCTATATGCATACGGCCTTTACTTTTACCTACAAAATAGGAAAGAAAAACAAAAGACATGCCCGTTGGACATACAAAGACTTTAATCTAGCCTATGAATCCCAAAGAGCAGCAGATCCTCTGGCAATCAGACTGGATTCTTTAAAGGCCGAATTAGATAAGCTGGCAGGATTGGATTCTATAATCACTACTAAATCCTATCAGAAATTTGAAAAGGTTATATATGAAGAAGGCGTCTCTGCTTCCATTTTCTTTGATTTCGACAAATACGATATTAAAAAGAGCGAAAACCGCCAGCTAGCTCGTGTAGCAAGAGCATTACAGAAGGATCCGACCATTAGAATGGTTATATCAGGCTATTGCGACGACAGGGGAAGCTACGAATACAATTTAAAGTTGAGTGAAAGAAGATGTAACTCAGTATTAAATGCGCTGGTCAATGAATTTGGTCTGGAGGCATCCAGGTTCAAAACTGACCCCAAAGGAAAATCTGAATTACTGTCAGATACACAAAACAAGAGTATAAAAGGTCTGCATATGGCTAACCGTCGTGTTGATTTGTTAATGATTGTCGAAGAATAACCTGTTAGCTCATGACAAAATTAAAAGTTATACTTCTATTTATAATCCTTCTATTACAGGTAGGTCATACAGTGGCACAATTCACCACCGACAAACGTGTTATAGAAGAGTATAAGCGCTTTTCAGAAGAAAAAAAATTCAACCAATGGGATATTATGGTTGGTTATGGTCCGAATGTATTACATACAGACTTTACCAACTATATGTTAGTTCCTAACAGCAAATGGTATTTTAGTCCTATCGTATCCTTAAGTTATCAGCTGGTTCCAGCCTTAGCTTTTGATATTAGGTATATGCAAGGGGATTTATATGGAAAAGGGACTACTTATTATTTTGATGGTGACTTTCAACAATACACCGGCCATGCTCGATTTTATATTAACCAAATGCTCCCTAATCCGGGTCCGGTAAATGACAAATGGAACTTTTATTTTAAAGTAGGCTTTGGTTTTCACGCCTTTCGTAATAAGGTATATTTTAATTCAACAGGTGAAGTACTTAATGGAAGTGATTTAGAAGGTACTGCCTATGATGATGGTTATTTTGTATTAGGTTATGATACAGATAATCCATCCCAAAAGACTGAGCGAAAGAAAGAATTAGTACTTCCTGTAGGCGCAGGGGTATTGTATCGCTTAAACCGAAGTTTTGATATAGGTATTGAAAGTACACTTAATAACGGACTGGAAGATAACTTAGATGGTATTTTACTGGGTGCAACAAACGATAATTATTGGCACACCACCTTTAATTTAAGCTATAAAATAGGTAAAAAGGATAAACGACATAGTAAATGGACCTATCGCACCTATGGATTCAATATTTTTGGTAATAAAAAGAAAGATCCTCTAGAGGATGAGGTAAACCAGTTTGAAAGATTAGTGCAACAACATGCCGGTTTTCTTAGGTTACAAATTGATTCTGTTATTACAGAGGAGAATAACACTAAAATTTATTCTGCAGATAATACCTTCCCTATCTATTTTATGCCGGGAGGAGCGACATTTAAGGATTATGAGAATCAGATTACCATGGCTCAAATAGCTGTTTTACTCAGAAAACATCCCGACTGGAGTCTGGAAATAGCGGGGCATGCCTCCTCATTAGAAGATAACCCTTTATTTTTAAGTGAAAAAAGGGCTGCTACAGTCAAGGATTATATGATGGAGCATTATGCTATCAATGCTAATTTAATTAAAATAACAGCTAAAGGTGATTCGGAAAATCTGACTATCAACCAAAAAGATGAAGGAATGATTCATGTGGACCGAAGAGCTGATATTATCATTATTAAGCCTGATCCCTTAAAGAATAAAGACTAAGCATTGAGAGAGTAGTTTGCTTTTTCAGTATCCCTCCTTTTTTTTGAGCAGGGATACTGAAAAATACGGACTAAAGAATACCTTCGCCCAGATCTTTATTTTTCTCATCGTCTTGCTCTTCCTTGTATTTACCGCCAAGAAATGCCAGGAAATTACTGAATGATTTAATAGCCTCCTGGGTTCCTTTCGAAACTTCTTTATTCTGCAGCTTTAACAGAAAATGACTATAGATACCTGTTAAACACAACTCTATCTCGTTACTTAATTTCTTTCCTGTTTTTTCGTTAAACTCGTTTATAAAAGGAAGTGTGGCATTATAGATATGCCTGTATGCAATTTCTGATGGGTTAGCAAGCAATTGTTCATGCATGCGATTTAAATCATTAACCAGATTGGTTATCACCTGCAAATGCCCTTTATCTTTAATCTGCTCAAGCTTCATCATCTCAATCAGGTTATCATACCAATTTATTGTTTCCTGCAATATTTCACCCGACATGTTATACTGAGGAATAACCTCCTTTTTTATACTTTCTATATCCAATTGATAGGCACGTATTAAATCTTCTACCTGCCACATATATAAAATATACTCTACAATATTAGTGTTTCGTTTTTCTCTGGCTATAATCATATTTCAATTGTCATTATTCAAGAGGCTTTTAGCTATAAACACTTTGCCCTTCGCTGTTTGTATTAAACTATAGTTGATAAAAATATTAGTGACTGTTAAGGCGACTCTATTACGAACTATCTGTATAGTTGCAATTAACTACTGCCCGATAACTACATTAGAAATCCCAATCGTCTGTTTCATCAAATTTATCGAGTTCACGACGCTCCTTCTTCGTAGGTCTTCCAAGTCCTTTTCTTCGCCCCATTGCATTTGACAATCGGGTCAATTCCATTAATTCTATCTGATCTTCACTGGTTACTTCTTTCATGAATTCAGGCACCAGTTTAGCCCCCATTCGCTTACCTGTTATGGCCAGCACCTTAAAGGAGCGTGTTATCGGCGGAAATTTAACGTCAATGGTAATACCTACTTTAACCATACGTGAATTCTTAACAGGTAATCCATCAATAAACACTCTTCCCTTTTTAATGGCTTCTGCAGCCATACTCCGTGTCTTAAAAATCCTTATCGCCCATAAGTATTTATCAATCCTTACACTCTCGTCCATGGCTTTATTTTTTATTATACAAACTCATTGTACGGGCAGCACCAATAGTCACAAAACCTTTAATCATGTTAATAGCAACATCAATTAACGAAGGTAATTCAGCCGATTCATCATCAGTCCATTTTCCCAACACATAGTCAATTTGCTTTCCCCTTGGGTAATTATCACCAATACCAAACCTTACTCTGACATAATTATGATGTCCAAATATCTCCTGAATATTTTTTAAGCCATTATGCCCAGCATCGCTTCCTTTTTGGCGCATACGAATAGCACCAAAAGGAATAGCCAGATCATCAACAATGACCAGTAAATTTTCCGGTTTTATTTTTTCCTGCTGCATCCAGTAGCGTATGGCCTTACCACTCAAATTCATATACGTACTTGGCTTTAAAAGAATGAGATTTTTTCCTTTAAACGAATAATTAGCTACGGCTCCATAACGAAGCTGATCAAAAGCCAGACCTTCCTGCTTAACAAGCTCATCTAACACATTAAAACCTATATTATGCCGTGTGTCTGCATATTCGCTACCGGTATTTCCGAGGCCTACTATTAAAAACTTCATTTCGTTTAATCCCTTATTTTTCCTATTCCCCAATAAAAATTTAAAAACCATATGATACTATTGAAATGGCAATAATACAAAAAGCCTCCATATGTTGAAATATGGAGGCTAAATATGTAGAGAATAAATTTAC
>JBFHKL010000298.1:0-4975 GCA_041595375.1 Saccharicrinis sp. | reverse complement strand
GGCAAACCACGACTATTGGGTAAACCACTCGAAAGAAGAGAAATACGTTTGAATGACATCACTGGCTTTAGAAAGATTTCTGCGGGTTCGCAATTATTAAAATTTGCGCTATCCACAGGTGCCACTCTGGGAGCCTATTATACCTTTAGCGACAACCAGAACCTCACCTCCACCGAGAAACTTCTATTCTCTACTGCCACAGGATTGGCTACTCACTTTACCATAAAATTGGCATTCCATGGTAAAAAGATCAAATATAAGTTAAAAGATGGTTGGAAAATAACCATTCTCTAACCCACATTCGATAACTCAGTCGTTTCACATCTTTTTGTTTTCATCCATCCCCCTCTTTACCTTTTTCTTATCAATTTTATACTAAAATAAGAAGTTAAGATAAATCTTTACATCATTACATATTATTCACTATAATCATACAATATAATGTATGTAATATTATCTACATATTGTTACACAGACTGTGGAAGCAATTACACAGATAATTTTCCTACATTTTTATTGATATAGAATATATGATATTGTAAAGTACTATATAACAATGAATAAATCTTACGTACACTACCGATTTAATATTTTGGCACATATTTTATACTAATAGAAATGATTGTATACGAAATCAATCATTAATATTAATTAATAAAACAAATGAACATGAAAAAAGGTATTTTAGTTGTAGGTTTAGTAGCAACAATGATTTCAGCTCCTGTATTTAGTATTCAAGCCAGTTCTTCAATGAATGCAGCGAAGGAAATAATCCAACAAGAAGAATTATCATATACAAAGATTTCAACTGAAGAACTTCCTCAGGAGGTAAGCGATGCTATTGCAGAAGATTATCCTGACTATAGCGTTGTGAGTGCCAGCAAAGCCACTACAGCCGAAGGTGAATCTGTATATAAAGTAGCCATTAAAAATACTGATAATAAAGTTGAAAACTATTTCTTCAACTCTGATGGCACTCCTTATAATGAATAATTTAGTATAAGGTAATAAACAGGCTTTATTTTTATTTATAGCAATACGTTTATCTGTATAGCTATTACATTTCTGACTAAACCGTCAATACCTCTGGTATTGGCGGTTTTTATATGAGCAACTTTTTAAAAGGATTACTTCATCCTAAAGTTTATTGTAAAAACACATTCAAGACCCAAAAATGTAATCCGAGATTGTTTAAATAATTTATTTAACCAACCACATCGATCGCCACTGACTTAAATAAGCACCATACATTTCCTCCCACTAAAATATCCAATCTTTTTTGCGATTCAACGGTAATTTCAACCACCAACTTAAACCCCACATTAATAATACACAGTAAGGTATTATTACGCTTAATCAGGTCAGTAACAGTCCCTTCTATTTGGTTTTGTATGGTAATACCAGGCATAAACTTTCGCGACAAAGCAATATCATCAGCATTAATAAAAATTTTAATTTTTCGCCCAGTTTCATAGAGTTCCTTACTTCTCTCGCACTTTATAATTACCGTTTTATTGTTCTTTTGATATTCGAGCCATGTCAGCCCGTTTTCCTGCGTATGATCCACCACACTCATCTCTACGGCATTTACTATAGCTTCAGTTCCGAATATTTCAGAGACCTGCGGATTTTTCAGCAAGTCGTAATACTCACCATGGCCTACACACCTCCCATTTTTAATAACAAAAAGAGTGCTGGTCAACTTTAACAAATCGGGCAAATCGTGGCTAACTACCAGTATGGGGATATTTACTTTTTGCTGAATGCGCATGATAAAAGGTAATATCTGGCTCCTGAGGTTCATATCCACTGCTGAAAATGGCTCATCTAATAATAAAATATCGGGTGACGAAAGCAATGAGCGCCCCAACGCAGTGCGTTGACGTTCACCGCCAGAAATTTGAGAAGGCTTACTGTTGAGCAAATGCTTGAGATTGAGTAAATCAACTACTTCCTGAAAACTAACTTTTGACTTATTATTTTTCTTTGCCCCATACAACAGGTTTTTTTCCACCGTCATATGAGGAAAAAGTCTTCCTTCCTGAAAAACATAGCCTATGTTTCGTTTTTGAACCGGCACATAAATATTTTTTTCGCTATCGAACAACAGATTACCTTCAATAGAAATACGCCCCGCCACAGGCGTATCAAGTCCTGAAATGGCATGCATCAGAGAGGTCTTACCTGAGCCACTGGGTCCAAAAATTCCGGTAATTCCTTCTGAGAACGTTTCTTTGATCTGAACATCAAAATTCTTACGTGGCAATAAAATATCAACTTCTGTCATGCTTCATTTTTTTTATATACCATTCCGATAAGGCCATAGCGATAAATGAGATAAGTATGGAAACAATGACCAGTCTAAGCGTTGCACTTTCTTTTCCGGGCACTTGCATATAAGCAAAGATGGCTAGCGGAAGAGTTTGTGTTTCTCCTTCAATATTTCCTGCAAAGGTAATAGTAGCTCCAAATTCTCCCAGCGATCGGGCAAAGGCTAAAATAGCTCCCGAAACCACACCCGGCAATGCTAGCGGAATGGTAATCCTGAAGAAAGTTTTGACTTTACCTGCTCCCAAAATGCGGGAAGCTTCTTCCAGTCCAACATCTACCATCTCCATGGCTGTACGAACTGAACGCACGATCAAGGGAAAGGAAACAAAAACTGAAGCAATTACAGCTGCCTGAAAAGTAAAGGCCATTTTTATACCAAAGGCGGCAAACAGCCATTTACCAATAAAACTTTTTGAGCCCAGCACCAAAAGCAATAAATAACCCGTGGTTACCGGAGGCATCACCAAAGGTAAGTGCAGTATACTCTCAATAACCGGTTTACCAAAAAATTCACGCCTTGCCATAAAATAACCAATTACCAAAGCCAAGGGGATAGAAATAAGGGTGCAATACACCGCTACTTCTACCGATAGTCTGATAGCCTGTATCTCCGTGCCACTCAACCTAAATAATTCTGTCATTATACTTTATAATTTTTACTTATTTCTCAAACCCGTACTTAATCCAAATAGCTTTGGTAGCCTCTGAATTGATATAATCGAAAAAAGCTTTAGCTGTGCTATTATCTTTGCATACACCTCCCACATACACAATAGGTTTATGCGAATATATCGGAAAAGTATTTAAGATTTTCACTTTCGCTGATTTGAGTGCATCTGTGCGATAAACAATACCCAATGGGGCCTCTTCCATCTCTACTACCATTAAAGCTGACCTAACATCTTTGGCCGGAAGTATTTTCCCCTGAAGCAGACTATACCAACCAAAATATTCAAGTGACTGTCGGGCATATTTGCCAGCAGGAACATGTGCCGGGTCGCCCATAGATAACCTTTCCTTGCCAAGCAAATGCTTGAAATCAAGGGTGCTGTCAATTTTAGCTACTTCAGCCATACTATTCAAGGGAGCAATTAAAACCAGTTCGTTTTGGGCAATCGTTGATTTTGTCCCGGGTAATAAATACCCCACACTATCTACATAATCCGCCCATTTCTTACTCGCCGAGATATAAACATCAGGAGTACCTCCTTGTTCTATTTGACGAGCTAATGTTCCACTGGATGCCATATTGGTTTGTACCTTTACCTGATATTTTACTTCAAATGAATCAATCAGCTCCGATAACACATCAGTTAAACTGGCGCCGGCAAAAACCATAATGGTTTGATGACCTTTGGAATCGGTATTATTGTTTTTTGTATCCTTTTGGTGCCCTGTTCTGCAGGAATAAACAAATACAACAAGTGCAAATACCATTAATAAGCTCAATAACTGTACAAAATTCTTTTTCATACGCTTAAATTTATAACAGGGTATTTATATCCGCATCAGGATCAATGAATCAAAGTCATAGAGAGCCATCTGTATCCGATGCAATATCCTAATCCTGTAGGTTTTGTATATACTATCTTATTTTATAATCTTACCTGACAGCACAGTCCAACATAGTCGCCTGTATTCGACGAAGCACTTCCTTCTTGCATTACATAATGCAAAGCCAATTTTAATTTTTCTTTATTTATATACCAGTTTACCCCCACATCAAGTGTATCGTCATTACCGATATATGAATAAAGTGTTGAGTTTCCTTCTCCTTCAAATTGACTATAAGTCACTACCGGTTCAATATATTTTCCATTAATAATAAAGGAATAACCTACCCGTATATGATATTCAGTTCCGTCAAAATCCTCTATATCCTCAGCATTACGATTGAGTAAAAAATATTCCCCATCAATACGTAAACCTTTATAATTAACCAGTATATCTGCACCGTAGGCTGAGGAATGATCAAAATAGGTAGAGTCGGTAAGAGCACCATTGGCTTGAGTTGAACCACCCAACCCTAGTGTTACTCCATTTCGTTTCCGCCATTGATTACCGCTAAGCATATATTTATAGCTTGTTTGTTCAGGATCTCCGAATGAAAACATAATACGCCCGGTATACAGACGACTGCCATATTTAGAACTCTGATACAATGCCGGTTCATAGGATCCCAGGCGATAACTGATTCCAAACCGATCAAAATTTTTCAGACCTCCCAGTGCAATACCACTTTCAATACCATTACCCCTACCCGTCACAAAATTACGTAAGTACCACACGGAACGCATCTTATCCAGTGAACCAACGGCCCAGGAACTGGTATTAAACTCACGACTTATAGCAGCCCAAAAGTAACCTGCTTCAATATGCAATAGCTCGCTGTTTTGAATTAATTTTACGGTAATATTGGCATTCCATATACCCAAGCCACTATAGGATCCCTTGGTAGATGCATAAGGATCTTCTCCAAGACGGTCAAGGTTCAGTTGAAAATAATATTTTAACCAGGAATACGGTTCACCACTGGCTCCAAAACGAAACCTACGAAACGACACGTCGCCTCGATTAGCATACGTTGTACCATTTTTTTCTTCACCCATACTATAGGTCGCCCATGTTTCCAGACCTACAACAG
>JBFHKL010000297.1:0-5072 GCA_041595375.1 Saccharicrinis sp. | reverse complement strand
TACAAGTATATTTCATAAATAAAAATTTATAATAATATGAAACCATCGCACATTGAGCACATTGGTATTGCAGTAAAAAGTTTAGAGGAAGCAATTCCATTTTACGAAAAAGCATTTGGACTGGAGTGTTATGCTGTAGAAGAAGTAGCTGAGCAGAAAGTAAAAACAGCTTTTTTTAAGGTTGGACAAACGAAGATTGAGTTGTTGGAGTCAACAGATCCAGAAGGTCCTGTGGGTAAGTTTGTTGAGAAAAAAGGAGAAGGTGTTCATCACATTGCTTTTGCTGTTGAAAATTTGGCAGAAAAATTAATTGCTATTCAGGAAGCTGGGGTAAGGGTAATTGACAAAACACCACGTAAAGGAGCTGAAGGTTTAAATATCGGTTTCTTACATCCAAAATCAACTTTTGGTGTTTTAACAGAGTTGTGTGAAGATCCTTCTAAATAATTTATATTAAATACATAAGAATCAAATGTCTAGTCAGGATAAAGTAAAAAAACTAATTGATCTTCGTACAGAAGCAAAATTAGGTGGTGGTCAAAAAAGAATTGACAGTCAGCATGCTAAAGGAAAAATGACCGCTCGTGAGCGCATCGAGGCTCTTTTAGATGAAGGAAGTTTTGAAGAGTTTGATATGTTCGTTACTCACCGTTGTACTAACTTCGGTATGGATAAGAAAAAATTCATGGGTGACGGTGTTGTTACTGGTCATGGTACCATCGACGGTCGTGTTGTTTATATTTTTGCTAAGGATTTTACCGTGTTAGGTGGCTCATTATCTGAGACAATGGCCGGTAAAATTTGTAAGGTAATGGATTTGGCTATGAAAGTTGGTGCCCCAATGATTGGAATCAACGATTCAGGTGGTGCTCGTATCCAAGAGGGTGTTACTGCCTTAGCGGGTTATGCTGATATTTTCCAGCGTAATATTGAAGCATCGGGTGTTATTCCTCAGATATCAGCTATTTTTGGTCCTTGTGCCGGAGGTGATGTTTATTCTCCTGCGCTTACCGACTTTATTATGATGACTGAGCAGAACGCTTATATGTTTGTGACTGGTCCTAAAGTGGTGAAAACAGTAACAGGCGAAGATATTACTGTAGAAGACCTTGGTGGAGCCCATGTTCATTCTACAAAATCGGGTGTGTCTCACTTTGAGTTGGAGAATGAAGAAGAAGGATTGTTGTTGATTAGAAAATTACTTTCCTACTTGCCTCAAAATAATTTAGAGGAGCCTCCAATGGTTGATGTAAAGGACCCAATTGATAGAATGTCGGATAGATTGAATGAGATTATACCAGATAATCCAAACCAACCTTACGACATGAAAGAGGTTATTTACGAAATGGCCGATGAGGGAGAATTTCTTGAAGTACACAGAAATTACGCTAAAAACATTATCGTAGGTTTTTGCCGAATGGGTGGTCAATCAGTAGGTGTTGTTGCTAATCAACCAAGTTTTCTGGCTGGTGTATTAGATTGTGATGCTTCTCGTAAATCAGCTAGATTTGTACGTTTTTGTGATGCCTTTAATATTCCTATCCTAACATTAGTTGATGTTCCTGGATTTTTACCAGGTAGTGGTCAGGAGTATGCAGGTATTATTACTCACGGAGCTAAGTTAATGTTTGCTTTCGGAGAGGCTACTGTGCCAAAAATCACAGTTACTTTGCGTAAATCATATGGTGGAGCACATGATGTGATGAGTTGTAAGCAGCTTAAGGCTGATCTTAACTATGCTTGGCCAACAGCCGAAATTGCTGTGATGGGTGCCAAAGGAGCTATTGAAGTTCTTGAGGGTCGTGCGATGTCAAAAATTGAGGATCCACAGGAGAGATTGAAGTATGCTGCTGATAAAGAAGCTGAGTATAATGAGAAATTTTCTAATCCATTTAATGCTGCTGCTCATGGTTATATCGATGATATCATTGAGCCTCGTAACTCTCGTTTCCGCATAATTAGAGGGTTTCAGAGCCTTCAGACAAAGAAAGCAAGTATGCCTCCTAAAAAACACGGAAATATTCCTTTGTAAACAGTTTAATTGTATATATTTAGCCTATCGTGCTTGGCGCGATAGGTTTTTTTTTCTTTAAACTCAAAATTATTAATCCATGAATCTTCTAGTTGTTAGTACAGAAACCTGGATCATCACCTTTTTAGGGTGGGGTATTGTTTTTGTAGCCTTGCTGTTTTTGGTAGGTATCTTTTTATTGGTTCCAAAAATATTTACCTGGAATACAAAAAGACATCTACGAACAAAAGGAAAAGCAAGTGCTACAGATGATGATCTGGCCATTTCTGGTGAAACCAATGCCGCTATTGCAACTGCTCTTTACTTGTATTTTAACGAAATGCATGATGAGGAGAGTAATGTGATTACAATTAAACAAGTGCGTCGCCGATATTCTCCTTGGAACTCTAAGTTGTATGGAATGAATAATGCAGCATATATTAACTTAAGAAATTAACTATAAAACAAGCATTGACATTCTAAGCCGTAATGAAATAGATTGTTAAGTGCCGGTTTTCCTTGTTTGCCTGGATGGAGAGCATACATGCAAAGAAAATATTATAGCGTATGAAAAAGTTTGAATTTACTATAGCGGGTAACCGTTACAGTGTTGAGGTTAAGGATTTTGATGATTCAGTAGCTCAAGTAAATGTAAATGGTACTTCTTACGAGGTAGAAGTTCATCAGGAGGTTAGAAAATCCAAAACACCTAAGTTGGTTCGTAGGCCTGTTGAGAATAAACCTGGAGAAGGTGCTGTGCCACAAAAAGCTACAGGGGCAGGGGCAATTGTGGCTCCCTTACCAGGAAATATCTCTAAAATAAATGTTGCTGTTGGAGATACTGTTAGGCCAGGAAATGTGCTTTTAATTATGGAAGCAATGAAGATGGAGAATAATGTATTGGCAGTGAAAGCGGGTGTTGTTAAATTAATAAAAGTACAGGTGGGTGATTCTGTTCTTCAAAATGATATTCTAATTGAATTTGAATAATATGAAAAGAGCTTTAACCATTTGTGCTATGCTGGCGGTGGTATTTTGTTTGCAGATGATTTTTGGAACAGATGCCTGGGCTGTGAATGAAACTGTTTCTTCTGGAGCGGGCTCTGCTGCCTTGGAAGGATTAGAAAAATTATGGAACTCAACCGGGTTTGCTAATTTTACTTTCGGACATGTGATCATGATTATGGTCGGGTTATTCTTTATTTTTCTCGCTATAAAATATGACTATGAACCTTTGTTGCTTATTCCTATTGGAACGGGAATCCTGTTAGGAAATATGCCTTTTGTGGAAGGTTATAAGATAGGACTTTATGAAGATGGTTCTGTGATGAATTATCTATATTTTGGGGTGAAGCAAGGTATATATCCGCCCTTGATCTTTTTGGGAATTGGGGCTATGACAGATTTTTCTTCATTGATCTCAAATCCAAAATTAATGATTCTTGGGGCTGCGGCTCAGGTTGGTATTTTTGCTACCTTTCTGGGAGCTTCTACCTTAGGTTTTGATTTGCAAGAAGCTGGAGCCATAGGTATTATTGGTGGAGCTGATGGCCCAACAGCTATTTTCTTGTCTTCAAAATTAGCACCTCACTTAATGGGGGCAATTGCAATTGCGGCCTATTCTTATATGGCATTGGTACCGGTTATTCAACCTCCAATTATGCGTTTGATTATTCCTAAAAAAGAACGTGCCATTAAGATGAAACCTCCTCGTGCGGTTTCTAAAACAGAAAAAATTCTTTTCCCTCTGATTGGCTTGTTATTGACTTTGAGTATTTCGCCTTTTGCTTTGCCATTATTGGGCATGTTGTTTTTTGGTAACTTATTAAAAGAGTCAGGTGTAACAGAGCGTTTAGCCGATACTGCTCGTAATGCGTTAATTAATATTGTTACTATTTTATTGGGAATTACTGTAGGTGCATCTACTCAGGCTGACGTGTTTTTAACTCTTGATTCAATTAAGATATTTGGTTTGGGCGCATTGTCGTTTATGGTTGCTACTGCAGGCGGATTGTTGTTTGCTAGGTTCCTGAATGTATTCTTGAAGAAGGGTAATAAAATTAATCCGTTGATTGGAGCTGCCGGTGTATCTGCAGTACCTGATTCGGCCAGGGTTGTGCAGATAGAAGGGTTGAAAACAGATCCTAACAACCATTTATTAATGCATGCTATGGCGCCTAATGTTTCTGGTGTGATAGGATCGGCTGTTGCTGCGGGTATTATGTTAAGTTTTCTGATGTGACACTTTAAGAGTGTATATGATATATAGGGCTGCTCAATTTTGAGCAGCCCTTTTTTTGTCCATAAGTATTTAAGATGGATGAGTTTTAATTGGATTTAGGGTCGTAATTGCTTTTTCATTTACTAATCATTTATGCATGTTTTCAAATCAGAGTAGGCTGCTTGTATATGTGTTTATTTGTACTGGTTTAATAGTTGAATATGGAAAGTTGATTACGGAAGTTATATTGTGAGGATTGTATTGTTGAATAAACCATGTGGAGTTTAAAGGGGTATGAAGTTAAAATAAGGCATAAATTATATAGTTTATATGTTGTAATTGGGGGTGTTTTTTAAAAAAAATAAAAAATTACTATAAAGTACAGTAAATATGATTACTTACTGATTATTAATAAGGTAGCTTAGTGTCTAAAGGGTTATTTTTTTGTTAAGCTATTATTTGTGTTTTGTTCTGATTTTGTATGTTTGAATATAATCGTATATTTGTCGGATAGTACATGATATGTAAGTAAAAAGCTGTACTTATAGATAAATTGTTAGTTTAAGCCCTAAAATATATTGTAATTGTAACTTCTTTTGGTTTGATAAAAATCCAATTTAAAAGTTGTTGACCCTAATTCTGATCCTAATAAAATTTAGAAATTTTGCTTGTAATTAGAAATTATATGTACTCGTTATATATGATTTTATGTGTGTCGTATGATTTGTCATCGTATTAGCACTATTGAATTGTATTGTCTTTTAAATAAATACACATATTAATTTAAACCTTTTGTTTTATGCGGAAATTAGCATTATTTCTGTCGATGATCCTTTTTGT
>JBFHKL010000296.1:0-5085 GCA_041595375.1 Saccharicrinis sp. | reverse complement strand
TTTAATTTCAACAATATCTGAAACATTACAACTTTCAGGCACATCGGCCAACCAGTCAAATACATCTAATTTTCCACATTTATCACTGCAAGTACTACATTTTGATTGTACTTCTTCCATGTTTATTGTTTTATATACAACAATTCGCTTAGTAAATAATGGATAATGAATGATTACTAACATTCATATCATTATTGTAAACGAATTATTTTTAGTGACCCTAATGGGTTTATTTTGCTTAAAAATAACCAAGACAGGTAACTTTTCCAAACGGAAATATACCCAACTTTTTTTATACTAATTCTCGACGCCTGTTTTTATGGATACAATTAATTTTAATCCCAGATCAAACAACACCACTTTACTATTCCCATTTTGGCCTATATGAGAATCTGCCAGCGACAGATCTTCTGTAATCAGTAAGGCATTTTTATCATTAATAAAAGGCGAAAACTTTTTTGACCATTCATACTGTTCAGGCGTGAGGTAAACAATATCAGGCTGGTTAAAGTTCAAAATATAATTCTCTCGGATCATATTTATTGCATAATTTAAAAAATTACGCTGTAACTCTCTGGGCTGCTTACTCATATTCTCTACCCAAGCAAGCAGGTCTTTGACCTTACGTGCATAACTATGACGCATCATTTGCACAAACTGATCGAAGAAAAATTGATTATCCTCACTCATTTGCACCTGCTCCTGACCTGCAATTAAATCACCATTAGCTACTTTAGCCGCGCCCGCTGCCTGATCCTGATTAATACCATATTTATCAATCAAATACGCTTGGATATCGGCCTGAGGCAATGCTGGTATCTTTAACTGTTGAGTTCTGGATAAGATGGTTGATATCATCTGATCAGGACTATTTGACACCAATATAAAAACCGTATTTTTTGAGGGTTCTTCGAGAATTTTTAACAACTTATTAGCCGTTGCTTCATTCATTTTTTCAGGCATCCAAATGATCATTACCTTATACTTTCCCTCAAATGTTTTCAGACTAAGCTTTCGGATAATCTCAGAACTCTCGGATGTGAAAATGGCTCCTTGTTTATTTTCTCCTTCCTTACGAATAACGTTCAACCAGGTGGTCAGGTTAAAATATGGGCTTTCATTTACCAGGGTGCGCCACTCTGATAAATAAGTATTACTGACAGGATTTTTTTCGGAATTGGATTTAATAACCGGAAAAACAAAATGCAAATCCGGATGAACCAATTTGGCATATTTTATACAGGAAGAACACTTACCACAAGCATCTTGTTCTCCTGGATGCAAACAATTTAAATATTGAGCAAATGCAATTGCCATAGCTAATTTTCCATTCCCCTCGGGGCCTGTAAAAAGCAATGAATGACTTACCCGGTTTTCCTTAACCATACGAATAAGTCTTGATTTTATATCCTTTTGTCCTACAACTTGATTAAACAGCATGTGAAATACGCATTTACTTTACAATCTGCCAAAGATAGTAAATTCAAAATACAATCTTAATCTATCCTAAACAACTATACTTTCTAAAAAAACTCAACTCTAAAAAAATACACTACTTTTGTGATTACTTAGCACAATTTTACTTAAACTAAGTCAATAAAAAACAGTAAAACAAAATATAGAATGGGAACTTTTCTTTTTCAAGATATCATATTTGGACCAGTAAAAAGCAGAAGATTAGGCGTTTCTCTCGGGGTTAACTTACTGCCTGTAAATAAAAAAATATGCACCTTCGATTGTATCTATTGCGAATGTGGTTTTAACACACAGGACGCTGCTAAAAAAACAGTTATGCCTACCACTCCAGAGGTATTGACAGAATTGGAGAAGGTACTAGCAGATATGAAAGACAAAAACACTGCCCCTAATGTAATTACATTTGCCGGCAACGGAGAGCCCACCATACATCCTGAATTTGAAATAATTATAGATGGCACTATAGCGCTGCGCAATCAGTATTTTCCGGATGCCCGGATCGCTGTTTTATCAAATGCCACTTTAATTCATAAGCCTTCTGTTTTTAGTGCTTTAAATAAGGTTGATGATAATATTTTAAAACTTGATTCGGGATCAGAGAACCGTATTGTGCAATTGGATCAGCCCGTTGCTCCTTTTTCCTTACAAAATTTAGTCGACAATCTAATTCTATTTAAGGGCAACCTCACTATACAAACGATGTTTATAAAAGGAACCTATGATAATAAGCCAATTGATAATACTACCGAGAAGGATATTGATAGCTGGCTTAAACTACTCAAAAAAATTGCACCCAAAATGGTGATGATATACACCATCGAAAGAGATACCCCCGCACAAGGACTTGAAAAGGTTTCCTTGAGTAAACTAAATGAAATTGCCTCTCGCGTTAACCTATTAGGCATTCAAACGCAAGTTTCGGGATAAATTATGCCTAAGCCCAAAAGATACCTGGTTTGCCCATTAAATTGGGGTCTTGGACATGCCTCCCGGATGATCCCTGTCATTACCTCTTTAATAAAAGAGAATCACCAGGTAATATTAGCGGCAGATGGTTCCGCTTTGGGTCTATTACAGCAATCCTTTCCTGAATTAACTACAATAAAGTTAGCTGATGTACAAATCAAGTTTTCTTCCCATCAATCAGCCTTTAAATTAATTCAACTCATACCCGCTCTTCTCATCAACATTTTTAAAGAACACCAACGGGTAAAAAAAATAATCTCTGATTTTAATATCGATGTAATTATATCGGACAATCGCTACGGACTCTGGAATAAGCGGATAGAAAGTATTTTTATCTCCCATCAAATGATGATAAAATTACCCTGCGTTTTTAAATTCATGGAATGGCCTGTTCATCTTTGCTTAAAAAGCATCATTTGCCAATACAACTATTGCTGGATTCCCGACTATGCTACGAAAGAAAAATCGCTCAGTGGAGATCTATCGCACAAATACCCTCTCCCTCATAACGCAAAGTTTATCGGTCCTTTAAGTAGATTTAGCATCACACCATCCATAGTATTAAAAGAACTTTATGATACAGTAGCCATATTATCAGGCCCTGAACCCGCCAGATCAGATTTTGAACAAAAGATTATCTCCTGTTTCCATAACACACATCAGTCAGTATTAATAATTCAGGGTAAACCTTCACTCAACAACCATACGCAACTCAACAATATCACCATTGTTTCGTCCTTAAGTGCCCTCAAAACAAAATTTTTCCTTGAAAAAGCTCAGCGCATTATCTGCCGTCCGGGATATTCAACAATAATGGATCTGGAGTACCTTAACACGAAAGTGTTATTTGTTCCAACACCGGGACAAACGGAACAAGAATATCTGTCGCTCTATTTGAAAAGAAAATATCCATCCTTACAACAGGATAAATTTGGCAACCTAAAGGAAATTAATAACTTAGTTTAAATACCAAACCATAACTCACTATTTCACTGCCCTTTACAACAACTCACTGACATCTTCATTGATTCACTGTAACTTTTGATCCGTTTACTTCGTTTTAACAAACATTCATCAATAAAAACAAACCAATTACATAAACACGCAGTACAAGAGCAACAAACAAACAAAATAAATAAACATGATTTATATAATTTTAGCATTAGTTACAGGCACTATCGTCACCATTACACTTATGCACAAACCATTGCTAAGACTGATTGCTCATAAAAGAGCTATCTCAAAAATTGAAAGTATTATTTTCTCAGGCTCAGACCAAAGAGTGAGCAAAACAGAAGTACTTGAAACGATTCATGAATTTACCGCTAATCGCTTAAACGATGATTTAGTATTGGATTACTTTTATAAAATAAAAGGCTTGCAGGTTTTAAACATTAATAAACCCATGAATTTTTGGTTAAAGATATATCTAACATCTCCTACAAAAATAAAGCTAAATTATTTTGAGCAAGTTAAATTCTACGATACTTTTTTAAACTACCCTAGGATTGACAGCAACAGATACAACGAAAGGATCAAAAAAAGAAACCATACCAACAGTATAGAAGGCATTAAGACAGAGCTTGTACAAAAATTTGCATAGACTAGAACTTTTATTATAAGTACCAACCCCATTCATCGTATAGATGTTTGGGGTTTTATTTTGTTGTATATTCGCATCTATAAATTAGGATTTGAGTATGTTAAAAAAGTATTTCGATAACGCTTCACCTGTAGCCCAGTTAATTCTTCTACTTATTATCACCTTAACATCGTGGACTACGATAAGCATATTAAGTTCATTAGGGGGTATTTTAATTTATGGATTAAATGTTACCAATTCCCCCGATGTGGCCATAAGCAACCCCGGCTATCTCAAATATTTTCAAACAATTCAGAGTATAGGATTATTTATATTACCTCCTTTTATATTTTCATGGCTCTACAGCGGATCTCCCACGAAGGAATTAAATATTAAAAAACCTCGTTCGAAATATATATTCCTTGCTATCCTTATAATTATAGTTGCCCAGCCTATGATTAACTTTATAGGTGCATTCAACTACAACATCGAGTTCCCAACATATATGGAACAAATAGAATCCTGGTTAAGACTCAAAGAAAATCAGGCCATGGAAGTCACTAAGATATTTCTTCAAACTAATACCTGGCACGAGTTAGTTTTTAATGTGTTTCTTGTTGCCATACTACCGGCTATAGGAGAAGAATTATTATTCAGAGGAGCCTTACAGAGGATTTTTACGCGTATATTAAAAAATTACCATATGGCCATATGGCTTACCGCCTTTCTGTTTTCACTGATGCATATGCAGTTCTTTGGATTACTTCCCCGATGGATACTTGGTGTTGTTTTTGGTTACTTAGTGGTATATGGAGGTAATTTATGGTTGGCCATTGCAGCACATTTTACAAATAACCTATTGGCGTTTATTATCTTTCAATATCAAACCGATGAAGGCCTTGAACCACTAAAACCTAGCAATGAATATTTCTTTACTGGATGGGTGATACTTAGCTTTACAGTAGTGATAATAATGATATACTGGCTTAAAAAGAAGAATAACAAAGCTCATGTTGATCATCCTTAATTTTACTAGCCCACATTATTTTTCTCATCTTTTC
>JBFHKL010000295.1:0-5087 GCA_041595375.1 Saccharicrinis sp. | reverse complement strand
TTCTATCTGGCTGATGCTTTTTAAAACTTATAATTGCATCAGACCAAATTAAATAATATATATTCCTCATAAGTTTTTACTCAAACCATTTATTATCATTATCACCATACCAAGTACTCGGCCCATAATGTATGCCCAAATTAAAAGATACATCCCAAGTTAATCTAAGCGTTCCATAAATCGCAACCACTTCTCCAACTAAAGGTATTTGTACACCGTAAAAATAAGAGGCTCCAGAAGCTAATATACCCATTGTTCCAACCCCAGCATCAACATAAGTAATCGGTTGTGAATCTCCTTTAGCAATATCATAATAAGACATTCCTGTGGTTACAACATTTCCTACTTCTCCAATATATTTCAAGGTTTTTGATGCATTTGCATAGCCTCGTGCTCTAGCTGATCTAATGCGTCCATTTGCCTTATAAATATTTTTTGTCAATCCATTAGTTGTTGTATAACTCGTATGATTATGCAACAATGTACTATAAGCACCTTCCGTTGTTAAAGCTCCTTCTACAACCTTTCTGCCAGTAATTCCACTATTAGTAAAGGCATCCTGTTCTGTTATCGAAAAGGAACTATCCATTGAAGATTTCAGTAAAGACTCTTCTAAATATTCAACACTTAATGCTCCATTTTCATTTAAAACAAGACATGCCCCCTCAGGTAAGTTTTTACCCAATGCTTTCAAATCTTCTGGATTGGCAAAGCGATTCGTAAAATGATACCTCATTTGCCCATCTTTGTCTACGATCGCCCGTAATTCCAATACCATTTCGGGTGCTTCAATAATCATGGGTTTTACCGGCGGATAATGATGGATGGCCACCCGAATGCTTACACCCCGATCGGAAACACGCGTTTCACTACTATAGCTCATAGGTTGAATGGGAAAACCCAGTACCCGATCGATATTTAGGTAGGTATGCATATTGTGTACATACTGCTGCATTTTGTAATTCAGCTCCGACTGAAATGCATTTTGCGGGTTTACACTGGAGCTGGTGCACTGCCTTTTGGCAGCTTCCTGGGCAGACTGTATGCTGCGGCCAAGCTCTTGAATGGTATTGTGAAGTTTGTTATCCATGAGTAAAATTGATTTTATAAAAGCCCTTTGTTTGATTGTTTACTACATCATAAGATAATTTATAAGAATCAAATTTATGAAAACAATGTCAGCCATCAAAATAGTTAGGCTTAGATTATTAAGATTTTACAAGCTGGAACTATGATTAACAAAATTACAGCCTGCGTTAGGGATTATAGTGGAAAGCCCACAGCGAAGAATGAGCGAGGACTTGCAGCGGAAAGCCCGCCCGAAGGGAACGCCCAAAAGAGCCTGCCAAAGAACAGCTGATAAAAAAATGAAATGCTTATATTTGTGCATCAAAACAAAAGAACATGGGATTATTAAAATTTATCATCATAGCTGTTGGCGTTTACTACCTGCTCAAGTGGACGATTCGCGCCATCTTTCCTTTTTTAGTGCAGAAAACCTTCGATAAGATGCAGGATCAGGCAAAGAAACAGCAGCAGCAGACCAAAAAAGAAGGCGAAGTTACCATCGACAGAACCAGTAGTTCCAAAGGCAATCCGGCTAAAAAGGATGTGGGCGACTATGTGGATTTTGAAGAAGTGGATGATTGATTCGGCTAAGATTCTTGTAGAATTAAAAACCCAATTGACTGAAGCGTTAATTGGCTTTTTTTTGTATTTTTGCTCCCTGCTTGTTTTTGGGGACTCCTGATTTTCAAGCAAAAAGACAGTATTTATCAAAACCAAAATTTTAACAACCTCAAAATATAAGATTTATGGCACAGGAAGATGTTTTCAAGAAACTTGTAGCGCATTGTAAAGAATACGGATTCGTATTTCAATCATCGGAGATTTACGATGGCTTGAGTGCTGTATACGACTACGCACAATTGGGCGTTGAATTGAAAAACAACATTAAAAAATACTGGTGGGATTCCATGGTGAAGCTGCACGAAAATGTGGTGGGGATCGATTCTGCTATTTTTATGCACCCTACAATCTGGAAAGCTTCGGGCCACGTTGATGCTTTTAACGATCCGTTGATTGACAACAAAGATTCGAAAAAACGTTACCGAGCTGATGTTTTAATTGAGGATTTGATGGCCAAGTACGAAGGCAAAATGGACAAGGAAGTTGCCAAAGCGAAGAAGAAGTTCGGCGAGACTTTCGACGAGGCTCAATTTCGTGCTACCAACCCTCGGGTGTTGGCCAACAAAGAAAAAATGGATGCTTTGCACACTCGCTTTGTAGCTGCTTTGGATAAAAATGATTTGGACGAATTGAAACAAATCATTATCGATAACGAGATTGCCTGTCCGATTTCCGGAACAAAAAACTGGACCGATGTTCGTCAGTTTAACCTGATGTTCTCGACCGATATGGGATCAACATCGGATGGAAGCAGCAAAATTTTCCTTCGTCCTGAAACAGCTCAGGGAATTTTTGTGAACTACCTGAACGTTCAGAAAACCGGTCGTATGAAGATTCCTTTCGGGATTGCTCAGATTGGTAAAGCATTCCGTAACGAGATTGTAGCTCGTCAGTTTATTTTCCGTATGCGTGAATTTGAACAAATGGAGCTTCAGTTCTTTGTTCGTCCGGGCGACGAAATGAAATGGTTCGAGGCATGGAAAGCAACTCGTATGAGCTGGCACAAAGCCCTTGGTTTTGAGGATGACAAGTACCGCTTTCACGATCACGATAAGTTGGCTCACTACGCTAACGCCGCTACCGATGTGGAATTTAAGTTCCCCTTCGGATTTAAAGAGGTAGAGGGAATTCACTCTCGTACCGATTTTGATTTAAGTCAGCATCAGAAATTTTCAGGTAAAAAAATTCAGTATTTCGATCCTGAATTGAATAAAAGCTATGTTCCTTACGTAATTGAGACCTCGATTGGGGTTGATCGTATGTTCCTGCAAATTATGTCGGAAGCCTACAAGGAAGAAAAAATTGAGAAGGAAGATGGTAAGGTTGATGAGCGTGTAGTGCTTCGTTTGCCTCTTGCACTGGCTCCAGTAAAACTTTGCGTGATGCCATTAACTAAGAAAGATGGTCTTCCTGATAAAGCTCGTGAAATCATGAAAGACCTGAAATTCGATTTCAACTGTCAGTACGACGAAAAAGATTCTATTGGTAAGCGTTACCGTCGTCAGGATGCCATTGGTACTCCTTTCTGTGTAACGGTTGATCATCAGTCTTTAGAAGACAGTACGGTTACCATTCGTCATCGCGATAGCATGGCACAGGAGCGTGTTGAGATTTCAAAATTATTCGAAATCGTTGAAAACGAAGTAAGTATGAAAAAATTATTCAAAAAATTGAAGTAAGATTTTCGTTCAGATACAGAAAGCCATTCTCAGCAGAGAATGGCTTTTTTTATTTTAGCTTAAAAGCTAAAAGCCCCATTTTTAATAGTCCCCAGGCATACATGACCCTCTGTAATACCCTGAAATAGCTTGACACAAAAAGTTAGGATAATGAAAAAAGGAAAAGAAGGGATGCTCACCAACGAAATGAGTGGATTTAAACGTGAAAGTATAAATTACAACAACTATGAAATAAGTTTTCGTCGTTGGCTTATAAGTGAGATTGATTCCAATCGCATGAGTATTATCGAAGCACGAGATCGTTTTAAACTAAGTCCAATAGAGTATAAAAAAATAATAAAGCGTTGGCAGGAAAGGTATTCTGATCAACTACATCTATCTTTGCAGGCTATGAGTTCAAAAGAAAGAGCAGACAATAGCAAATTAGACCAACGCATAAAAGCTTTGGAGAAACAACTGGAATTAGCCCAACTTAAAAATGTTGCGCTAGAGACTATGATTGATATCGCTGAAAAAGATTATAAATTATCTATTAGAAAAAAGTCTGGCCCCAAACAGTAGATGTACTAACACATATGTATCCTGATACTTCAAAAACGATCCTTTGTGGTCTGTTTGGGTATAGCCGCCAGGCATGGTACGAAAATAAAAATCGCCAATCTCATAGTCAAATGCAAGAAGTATTCTTGCTTAAATTAGCTAAGGAGTTAAGATCTGAACACAAGAGAATGGGAGCTGAAAAGTTGTTATTACTTTTATCAGACACACTACAAGAGCATCAGATAAAGTGTGGACGAGATAAGTTCTATAACATCCTTGGTGCACATGGCTTACTGGTTAAGCATCGAAAGCGTGGTCCGAAAACTACAAATTCAAATCATTTCTACCGTAAGTTCCCCAACTTGATTAGAGATATTAAGTTATCAAGCGCAGGTAAACTTTGGGTTAGTGACATAACTTACATTCGAACAGAAATGGGATTTGTTTATCTCTCACTGATTACAGATGCCTATTCCAAGAAAATTGTGGGCTGGAGTCTATGGCCTGATCTAACTAGCGAAGGGGCTCTAAATGCTTTAAAAATGGCCATTTCAATAGAGAGAGTAAAACAAGGACTGATTCATCATTCAGATCGTGGTATTCAATATTGTTGCCATGATTATGTGAACTATTTAAAAGGGGCCAAAATTGATATTTCAATGACTGAAAAGGGAGATCCTTATGAGAATGCAATAGCCGAACGAATCAATGGGATTTTAAAACATGAATATGATTTAGCAGACACCTTTACTGATTATTACACAGCCCTAGAGGCAGTAAAAGCAGCCATTAACAAATACAATAATCAAAGACCTCACAGAAGTATAGATATGATGTTTCCAAGTCAAGCACATAAGATGACAGGTAGTCTTAAAAAGCATTGGAAAAAGAAGCAGTTACCTCTGAATAAAAATTCAGAAATATCTGAAAATGATGTAATAATAAATCAGGATTTAAATTGAAAAGCAAATGAATTTTCAGAATTTAAAAAACTCAAATCTGACAGTTTCAGGCTTAAGCCTGAAACTGAAATATCAAATTAGAAGTAAGAATCTTTTCTTAACTAGAGAATAGGATTAAGATTTTAATAACTTTGGATAAGCGTAGTTTGATAAAAATACCATACTACCATCCAAAAAACAGTAATAATCTGTCAAGCTATTTCAGGAGAAGACACTT
>JBFHKL010000294.1:0-5097 GCA_041595375.1 Saccharicrinis sp. | reverse complement strand
TGACGTCTTTTAAGCTTTTTCCTCTTGGTACATTGACTTGAGTGTAATAGCTCTCGGTATTTCCGGGTACCATTTTAGCCCCTGCATCTTTGGCATATTTTTCTATTTGACTATTCCGATAACATCTATCCCATTGGTTACAGGTTTTATCAAATACATTAACCTCCGAGGCGCCAGCTTCGAAACAACGTTTTACAATATGTCCTATTAATTTAGGATTGGTGTTAGCAGCTCTTTCAGGAGGAGCATCCCATCCTATATTGGGTTTCACAACAACGCTTTGTCCTTTTTTTACAAAACGTTCCATTCCTCCCAGTGCTTCAATAGCTTTATCAAACATCTCTTCGGGTTCACCACCACGTACGGCTGCTAAATCAGCTACATTATTAGTAGTGTTAGCCATTAGTGTATCTAAGCCACCAAAAAAAGATCCTACTCCTGTTAATAAGCCTAAGCCAATTCCTGTCCGTAAAAAATCTCTGCGTTCCATCATGTTAATTGTCTTAAAAGGATAAAGTGCTTAATCTGCTGCATTTTTAATGCTTTATATACCACTGGTATATGATGCGGATTAAAAGACGTAAGTTATTAATTTAAAGTCATAATTAATAGATCATTGAATTATTTAAAAGTAGTATAAATAAAAAGAGGCTATCCGTTTTGGTAGCCTCTTTCGTGTCTTGGATTATTAATGTGATTTAAAATGTCTTTTCGGATTGGAGATTACCTTCCTCATCAAATATTTTCCAGATACCTGATTTGCTGCCTTCATTGTATTCCATGTCGTATCGTAGCTTACCATCTTCATCGTATATAAACCACTTGCCGTGTTTAAGTCCGTTTTTGTAGTTGGCAACACCTATTTTAATTCCCTTATCATTCCATGTTTCCCAGAGGCCATCCATTTTATTGTTTTTGTATGAACGAATTTCCTGTTTTAATTGGTTATCAAAATAATAAGTAGAAACGCCTTGTTTTTTTCCATTAAAGACGGCCATCTCTATCTTTTTATTTCCACTTGAATAATATTCGGTATAGGTACCTGTGTAAAGTTCACCTTCAGAATTGTAGTATAATCCATCTTTCAAGGTTAATTGTGCTTGGCTTGAGGTTAATACACCTATCATTACCAAAATTGTCATCAGTATTCTCATGGCTTTTTATTTTATATATTATTAAAAGCCTCCCTGTGATGTGTAGATATCACATTAGTATTCCTGTGTGTAACATCAAATTAACATGAAAGTAACATTAAAAACAAATATTTAATGTTAAGTTTTTGAAGTGTGGTGAAGAAAGGTGAGCTAAATAATTGAACACCAATAAAAAAGCTACAGGTGAAAGGTGTAGCTTTTTTATTGGTGTTTGTTAAGATAATGTTAATTGAAGTTCTTCATGGTAATTTTTAACTTGCTGTTTTTATCCGCAGCAATATGTATCTCTTTCTTAATGGTTTCTTTATAAGAGATAAGTTTAGCCGAAATGGTGTGGTTACCTACTGACACATGGTCAAATACAAAGTTTCCATCAAAATCGGTGTATGCCTTTTGTTGACTCTCATCTAAAAGTATCTCTGCCCCTACTAAAGTCTCACCACTGCATTCATCTACTACTGTGCCGTAAATTTTTGTTGTGGTAATTTTAGAAGAGCTTTCGTTTGACTTTTCTTTTTTAAAACTGTTTAAGGATAGTATGGCTAATACAGCCAAAATAATCAACTGTGCTTTCATATTTTTTGTTTCTTATGGATGAATATCATTATAAATGTATATTTACAAAAGTAGCATAGTGATATTACGTTTTTGTTAAACGTACTTTATTGCTGTATTAAGATATTGATATGTAGTATTTTTGTATATTGTACAATATCATTGCGTTAATAGACTTATGCGGTATCTGGATGATTTTTTTAATCTGTTTTTCCCCAATGTGTGTTGTCTTTGTGGGAGAAGTTTGTTTCAGCATGAAAATTTACTCTGCCGTATCTGCGAAAAAGATTTACCTCGTTCCTATTTTCATTTAATAAGTAAAAACCCGGTCGAACTGACCTTTTGGGGGAGGGTTGATCTTCAAAAAGCCACTTCCTTTTTATTGTATGTTAAGGGAAGTAAGGTGAAAAATATTCTCCATGCCATAAAATATCGAAATAATAGACAATTGGGTTATGAACTGGGTAAACTATATGGCTTAGAACTGAATGAGAATAATTATTTTGCTGATGTAGATCTAATTGTCCCCGTTCCTTTACATCCAAAAAAATTAAGAATAAGAGGGTATAACCAGAGTGAATGGATTGCCAAGGGTTTGTGTGATAGTTTACAAAAGACTATGCAAACGGAGGGTTTACGTAAGATGGTGAATACCAAATCACAGACCCGTAAAGGCCGGTTTGAACGTTGGGAGAATGTTAGTGATGTTTTCAGTATAGATGATGATTCTCTTTTTTGTGGAAAAAATATATTGTTGGTTGATGATGTGCTTACTACCGGAGCTACCCTCGAGTCGTGTGCCAGGTGTTTTAGTAAAGTACCTGATGTTACCTTGAGTATTGCTACACTAGCTTATGCTACAATATGATTTCTTAAATCAGGAAGTGTTAACGATGCGTTGTGTAGGTTTTTAATACCGGTCGGTAAATAATTTATCAAACTCGTAATATACCGAAAGAGAAACAGTATGGTTGTATTGGCCTGCTTTTTTCTCGCTCCAGTGTTGCGGGTAAGTGTCGTCATATATACCTCCATAGGCCTTTCGAATACGTGAAAGGGAATAGGACCAGCGTATATTTGCAAACATGTTTTCGTGGAACTGATAATTTATGCCCACCAGCGAGCTCCATTCGTAATCTTCAAAGGGAATGGAAGCATTCACATCGCCAAATTCATCCTTCTCGCTTGAACGGATTAATGAGCCAAAGGAAAATCCACCTTCAAAAGCTACTTTATGGAGGTTTACCTTTATGATCAGTGGAATTTCAATATAATCTAGTTTCAAATCATATGTTGAATAATCTCCTATGGATTCATCTCCTGTAAATTTGCTTCCCTTTTGTTTGTAAACAATCTCAAGCTGAGCTAACCAGTCTGTAAATATGTCATGAGATACATATAAACCCCCAACTGCACCAAACTTGTTAAACCCATCATAACTATCACCATCTACTTGACTAAAGACAGCACCGGCTAACATTCCTGCCTTAAACTCTTGTGCATCAATTGAAAAATGAATGAGTAAGATGAAAAGTAAAGAGATTAATCCATTTTTTTTCATAATCGTAAATTTTAATTCGCGGTCTACATGTTCAATGTGCTTAGAGACTATACGTGTTTAACGTATTAATTTTTGCATATAAATCAGCTTAATTCCCTTCTTTAAAAATAGAATAATCTGTTATAAGATGCAAGTTAACTTATTACCAACAAAAAAAGCAACCTCAATTGAGATTGCTTTTTTGATTCTATTTCGAAATATTAATTTTATTTTAATAACTCAACCACTTGATTGAAAACATTGTCTGCAGTAAAGCCAAATTTATCATCTAATACGTTATAGGGAGCCGAATAACCAAAGTGATCTAATCCCCATACTTTGCCGTTTTGTCCTACTAAGCCTTCCAGTGTAACAGGCAAGCCGGCGGTTAATCCAAACCGTGGCACATCAGTAGGTAACACTTCTGTTTGGTATGCTTCATCCTGATTTCTGAATACTCCTTCTGAAATAACAGAAACAATCTGTAGCTTTAATCCTTTTTCGGCTCTTAATCTCTCAGCACCGGCAATCAGTGTAGCAACTTCTGAGCCACTGGCTACAAGAACAGCATCCAGAGTGCCTGCATCTTTTTCAACAATATAGGCTCCTTTTTTAGCTTGCAAGGCTTGCTTATAGTTGCTTCCCGGTAGGTTAGTGATGTTCTGACGAGAAAGAATTAAAGCTGAAGGAGTATTGGTGTTGTTTAATGCCATTTCCCATGCCACAGTGGTTTCTTCAGCATCGGCAGGACGTAATACCAGCATAGCATTGTCGCCATGGTGATTCTTCATTTTTTCCATTAAACGGATTTGTGCTTCCTGTTCAACAGGCTGATGGGTAGGTCCATCCTCTCCTACGCGGAAAGCATCATGTGTCCATACGTATTTAACGGGTAGTTGCTGCAAGGCTGCAATTCGTACAGCCGGTTTCATGTAATCAGAGAAAACAAAGAAAGTTCCAACAACAGGGATCACACCGCCGTGTAAAGCCATACCATTGGCGATTGATGCCATGGTTAATTCTGCTACGCCGCTTTGTAAAAACTGACCTGAGAAATCACCTTTGGTAAATACCTTTGTTTTCTTTAAAAAGCCGTCCGTTTTATCGGAGTTGGCCAGGTCGGCAGAGGAAACAATCATGTTTTCCACCTGCTCAGCAAAAGTAGCTAATACTGTAGCTGAAGCAGCACGAGTAGCCGAACCGGCTTTTTGTGCAATGGCACTGAAGTTAATTTCAGGAGCTTCTTTAGAAAAGAACTTTGCAAACTTGGCTGCTAATTCAGGGTTGGCCTTTTCCCATGCAGCCTGCTCTGCTTTTTTATTAGTTGCGTATGCAGTTTTTTTAGCGTTGGCATTAACATATAGCTCTGCTACATCTTTGAATATGGCAAAGGCATTTTCAGGATTGCCTCCCAGATTTTTAACTGTGCTGTTAAAACAAGCTCCAGCAGCAGATAAAGGTTGGCCATGAGTTGATACCTTTCTTTCAAAAGAAGAACCATCGGCAGTAACCGCTCCTTTTCCCATAATTGTCTTTCCAATAATTAGGAAAGGCTTTTCGGTTTCGGCTTTTGCTGCATTTAAAGCCTTTCGTATCTCATCTGCATTATTGCCATCAATAGTCATTACTGACCATCCCCAAGCCTCATATTTTTTTGCAGTATCTTCTGCAGTAACTACATTAGTGGTGGTAGAAAGTTGAATGTCGTTTGAATCGTAAAACATTACCAGATTGTTAAGACCCAGATAACCTGCAATACGACCAGCTCCCTGTGAGATCTCTTCCTGGATTCCACCATCCGATATAAAAGTATATATGTTATGCGACATCCATTCGCCAAATCTTTCT
>JBFHKL010000293.1:0-5111 GCA_041595375.1 Saccharicrinis sp. | reverse complement strand
TTTACCATTCTGAATAGTGGGGCTGCTACAGAGGAGAATGATTATAATCCAAGGTATGCCGAGGTGTTGGATTTAACTCCCGGAATCAACCTGGGTATTGTAACTAGCCTTCGTTTATGTAGAAATCTAAACCTCAGGGTGTTGCCCGGAATATCTTTTGGTCAGCGAAATATTAGTTACATTGATCAGGAAGGGAATGATGATTATGAGTCTCTTATGATAAAATCAACCTTTCTAGAAATGCCTATTTTGTTAAAATATGGTGCCGACAGGATGCATAATGCCAAACCGTATTTGGTAGCAGGGGTAAATCCACGATATGATCTGGCTAAAAATGAGCAGGATGGTTTGGTGTTGAAAAAGATGGATTTGTACTATGAGTTTGGTATTGGTTTTGATTCTTATCTGAATTATTTTCGTTTGTCTACCGAGTTAAAAATGTCCATTGGTATCCGGGATATTCTCGATCATGATGGCACAGGAGAATCGCTAGATATGCCTTATACCCAAGCTATTGATAAAATGACTTCCCGTATTTTTGTGCTTTCCTTTTATTTTGAGTAAACATTTAGTCTTTTGTGAAGAATAGATAAATATAATTTTCAGGCTTTCAAATTGCTTCAAAATACTAACATTTAATGGATCATGGCTGCATATTTACTGTCAGCCTTGAGCTTATATGACTAGTGGTCAACCGCTACTAAGATACTTTTGTTCTGGTACTATAAACTAATCACTAATTCACTATCTTTGCGCTCTCTATTTGGTAAAGAATGAAAAAAGACATTGCATTAAGATTAACTCCGCAGGAGGCTTCTAACGAGAAATATTATAAGCCTTTGGTGGCAAAAAAAATGAAGGTCCATCCTGATAAAATTACTTCTATCAGGATTAGAAAAAGATCTATTGATGCCCGCCAACGTCAGGTAATGGTGCAGTTGTATCTTGATGTTTATGCCAATGCTACTGCTCCTGAAAAAGAGTCAGTGATATTTGAATATCCAGATGTTTCTAATAAACCGGAAGTAGTGGTGGTTGGAGCAGGACCCGGAGGTTTGTTTGCTGCTTTGCGTTTAATAGAGTTAGGTTTTAAACCTATTGTATTGGAACGGGGAAAGGAAGTAAACGAACGTAAAAAAGATATTGCACTTCTTAATAGAAATAATCCGGTTAACACCGAATCAAATTATGCTTTTGGTGAAGGAGGTGCTGGAACTTTCTCCGATGGTAAATTATATACCCGAAGCACCAAACGAGGAGATTTTAATAAAGTTTTAAATGTGCTTCATTTTCATGGGGCACAGGAAGATATATTGATTGATGCTCATCCTCACATAGGAACCGACCGACTTCCCGGTGTGATCAAAAATATGAGGGAATCAATCATTACTGCAGGGGGAGAAGTGTTATTTAATGCCATGGTTGCTGATTTGATAATTGAGAATCAGAAAGTAAAAGGTGTAGTATTAAAAGATGCTACACGGATTTTGGGTGAAGCGGTTATTTTGGCAACAGGACATTCGGCGAGGGATGTATATACCATGCTTCATCAAAAGTCGATTCAACTGGAGGCCAAAACATGGGCTATGGGTGTAAGAGTTGAACATCCACAGGAGCTGATCGATCAAATTCAATATCATTCACCTGATGGGCGTGGTGAGTATTTGCCGGCTGCGTCTTATAACTTCTCTTGCCAGGTGCAGGAAAGAGGAGTGTATTCTTTTTGTATGTGTCCGGGAGGGTTTATTGTTCCGGCTATGACAGGTGAAAACGAAATGGTAGTCAATGGTATGTCTCCTTCCAAACGGAATTCTCCTTATGCCAATTCAGGTATGGTGGTTGAAATTCGTCCCGAAGATATTCCGGATGAGTTTAAGCAGCATGGTGTTCTGGCTGGTTTAGAATATCAAAAAGAGGTAGAGCGACTTTGTTATATAAATGGTGGACAAAATTTAATTGCTCCGGCTCAACGACTCACGGATTTTGTGGATTCCCGCTTGTCTTTTGATCTACCACCCACATCATACGTTCCGGGAACTATTGCTTCTCCATTGCATTTTGTTTTACCTGATCCTATTACTTTGCGCCTGCAGGAAGGATTTAAACAATTTGGAAAATGGGCTAAGGGCTTTATTGATCATGAGGCAGTTGTATTAGGAACTGAGTCCAGAACGTCTTCTCCGGTGAGGATTCCCCGTGATCCATATACTCTTGAGCATACACAGATTAAAGGTCTTTTCCCTTGTGGTGAAGGAGCAGGCTATGCAGGAGGTATTGCTTCTTCAGCCATTGATGGTGAAAAATGTGCCGACGCTACTGTGAGAATGATGACAGAAGAGTAGAGCGTTTGTTTTTATATGTAACAGGTTGAAAAATAAGGCAATCTACGGATTCTTTTTTTATGCGTTTAAAATCTTCGCCTAAACTCTGATAATGTAATGGCCGTAGCTGTAGATACATTGAGTGATTCAGAATAATCATCGCTATTTGCAAAGTTTGGTATCAGTAATTTCTCTGTAACAAAATCTTTTATACCATTTGAAATACCATTTCCCTCATTACCCATTACGATAATTCCATGCTTACTTAAGGTTTTTGAATAGATATTCTGACCATCTAAAAAGGTGCCATAAACTGGAATACCTGTTTTTACCTGTTGAGAAATGAAGTTTTCAAGGTCGGTGTAATAAACATTAACTCTGGCGATAGCTCCCATAGTGGCCTGAACAACCTTGGGATTGTATACGTCAACAGTTGTTTTTGAGCAAACAATGTTTTTAATGCCAAACCAATCGGCCAGACGAATGATTGTTCCTAGGTTTCCAGGGTCTTGAATGCCATCAAGGGCAATGCATAAGGAATTGGCAAATGAAATAGCAGACAGTGCTTTATTTGTGATTTCACAAATAGCAATTACAGGCGATGCTGTTTTTAACTGTGTAATTTTTTTCAAATACCTGAAATCAGTCTCCCTAATTTCAATGTTGTTTTTTTCATGTTGGGAAAAATGGTGTTCTTCTATCCATTCTTTACACGCAAAAATACATTTAATTTTTATAGACGAATGAATAAGATCACTTACCAATTTTTCGCCTTCGGCAATGAAAAGTTGATTGCTGTCTCTGTATTTCTTTTTCGCGAGAGAATTAATTAATTTTATTTTGTTCTGGCTAATCATATTTTTAACAATAGATTGTGCAAATTTACTTTAATCCATCAGAAATAAATACTTTTGCATCAAAATTGCTGTAAGACATCGAAAAATTGAATATTTGTTCTACTAATATTCTACCTTTATTATTAAATAGCAAACGTAAATTGAGACATCTTTTTTTATATATTATTATTACGCTACTTATATGTAGCTGTAGCTCGGTTAAATATGTTCCCGATAACGAATATTTATTAGATAAAATTGAAATTAATAATTCAGCCCGGAATATTTCCAATGATAAATTTAAGCCTTATATCAAACAGAATCCTAATGTTCAGATCTTTGGTTTGTTTAAATTTCATTTGGGGATGTATAACCTGGCTGGCAGAGATTCTGCAAAAGGGATTAATAAATGGCTCAAAAAAGTAGGAGAAAAACCTGTGTTGTATGACGATTTTTTGGCTGAAAAAACAGCCGAAGAATTTAAGTTGTTTATGCAAAACAAGGGATACTTCTATGTTTCGGTGGTTGATACAGCTATTATTAAAAGAAAAAAGAAAGTAAAGTTAAGATTCGATATTGAGGCAGGAAGACAGTTTAAGTTGAACCAAGTAAATTTTAAGGCTGAAGATACTGTTATCCAAAGGTTTGTACTTGAAGATGCTGACCAAAGTTTGCTTAAAAAAGGAAAGCCCTTTGATGTGGCCATGCATGATGCCGAACGGGAAAGAATAACCAAAAGCCTGCTTGATCGTGGTTTCTATGAATTCTCTAAGGAATTTATTTATTTTAGAGTCGATAGCTCAAAGGGAGAATATATTGTTAATGATTCCGTTTTGATAAAAAACCCTCGTAAAGAGTTTCTGCAAAAAAAAGATACCGCGCTGATACATACTCCTTTTAGGGTTAAGGATGTTTTCTTTAGAATGAATTATGATTCTCATTTGGCATTGAATGAGAAAGAAACTTATTTTAACAGGTTTGATACTTTGCAGTATGGTGACTTTTATTTTTTATATATCGATAAGATAGGTGTAAAACCTGAAGTATTAATAAATTCTACTTATATCCTGCCCGGGCAGTTGTATCAAACCAGTTTAGTGGATAAAACTCAGTCGCTGCTTTCTGGGCTTAAGCTGTATCGTTTTATTAATATTCGTTTTGAGGAAACGGAACAACCAGATAACGATTCTCATAGTGATGAGGAAAAGTGGCTCAATTGCTATATCCAATTGGTGCCTGCTAAGAGTCAATCGTATTCCGTCGATATAGAAGGACTTAATTCCTCAGGTAACCTTGGGGCGGGGGGAAACTTTGAATATCAACATAAAAATCTATTTAAAGGAGCAGAGCAATTTACCCTTAGTTTAGGTGCTTCCATGCAAAAACAGTTTAATAGGCAGAGTGAAGAGTTTAATACTCAAGAGGTGGGTGTTGAAGCAGGTATTGTTTTTCCTAAATTTTGGATGCCTTTTAAAGTGCAGAAATTCCGGCAACGTTATAATCCTAAAACATCGCTATCAACAGCCTATAACTATCAACGCCGTCCTGATTATACACGAACTATTGCGAATGGTAAACTTAGTTATTTATGGAAATCAGGTAAATATCTTTCCCATCAGGTAACACCTGTTGGGATTAATTTTGTTTTGATATCTGATATTGATAGCACTTTTGAAAGTGAAATTGAAGATACCTATCTGGAGTACTCCTACAAGGATCACTTGATCACTAATATATCTTATTCATTGGTTTATAATCAGCAGGAAGTAAATAGGAAAAAGGATTTTTGGTATTTAAACTGGAATATAGAGGAAGCGGGTAACTTATTAAATCTGGGTATGTCCTATTTGTCTTCAAAAACAGATAGTGGCTATTATGAAGTGTTGGGGAACCGGTATGCTCAGTATGTACAAAGCGACGTAGATATTCGTTATCATCATTATCTCAATAAAAT
>JBFHKL010000292.1:0-5114 GCA_041595375.1 Saccharicrinis sp. | reverse complement strand
GTTTAATGTGAATATACCTGTAGCCGTATTGGTGTGGTTTATGATTTACCCTATGATGCTTCAGATTGATTTTTCAAGCATTAAAAATGTAGGTAAGAAACCGAAAGGCTTGGTGTTAACATTGGTTATTAATTGGTTGATTAAGCCATTCACCATGGCTTTTTTTGCATGGATTTTCTTTTCAAAATTATATGCAGCATTCATATCTCCAGAGCTTGCAGGAGAATATATTGCGGGTGCAATTTTGTTAGGAGCAGCTCCTTGTACGGCTATGGTATTTGTATGGAGTTACCTCACCGACGGAGATCCAAATTATACCTTAGTGCAGGTGTCAGTTAATGATTTAATTATTCTGGTGGCTTTTGTCCCTATTGTTGGATTGTTATTGGGATTAACAAATGTACAGGTTCCATATAATACCTTAGTTTCGAGTGTAGTAGTTTTTGTGGTTATTCCTTTGTTGGCTGGCTATATAACTAATAAATACATGATAAATAAGAGGGGCGAGGAGTGGTTTAAAGTTCATTTTTTACCAAGGTTTAAGCCTGTATCTGTAATTGCACTCTTGTTAACGCTTGTATTATTGTTCGCCTTTCAAGGGAATACAATCACCGATAATCCTTTTATTATTTTATTGGTGGCTATTCCTTTAATTATACAAACCTATTTTATATTTTTTATTACTTGGTTTGGAGGGCGTAAGTTAAAATTACCTCATGCTATCTGTTCTCCTGCGGCCATGATTGGTGCCAGTAACTTTTTCGAACTGGCAGTGGCTGTGGCTATTGCGCTGTTTGGTTTAGAATCGCCGGCCGCTTTAGTAACTGTAGTAGGTGTGTTGGTGGAAGTACCAGTTATGTTGTCCTTGGTGGCTATTGCCAATAAATGGAAATACTAAATAACGAATAGAATAGATTTAAAACCGGGACTTCCGTTGAAAATTAATGGTTGTTCCGGTTTTTTATTAGCCTAATTCAATATCTTTGTTCTCTTATTAGTTAAAGGATTTATGGCAGATATTCCATCAAGAAGCATTCAAATAAAAGGGGCAAGGGTTCATAATTTAAAAGGAATAGACCTTGACCTTCCTCGAAATAAATTTATTGTTATCACAGGAGTTTCAGGATCGGGTAAGTCATCTCTGGCTTTTGATACTCTTTATGCCGAGGGGCAGAGAAGATATGTGGAGAGCCTGAGTTCATATGCACGTCAGTTTTTGGGTCGTATTAATAAACCAGAGGTGGATTTTATCAAAGGAATTCCTCCTGCAATTGCTATTGAACAGAAGGTTAATACCCGCAATCCTCGATCTACAGTGGGAACATCTACCGAAATTTATGATTATGTGAAGTTGCTTTTTGCTAGAGTGGGAAAAACTATTTCACCAGTTTCCGGTCAGGAGGTGAAGCGCCATTACGTAAGTGATGTGGTAAATCAAATTACATCCTTTGATGATAATGTCAGATTAACTATTCTTTCCGAAATTTATGTTCCAGAAGATAGAAGCTGTATGGCCCATCTGGAGGTTTTATTGAAGCAAGGATTTGTCCGTGTGGAAAATGATGGTGAGTTTTTTAAAATTGAAGATCTGCTTAAAGAGAAGGAAAATGATTTGAATTGTAAGTCGTATAACCTTGTTGTAGATAGAGCTACAGCTGCCAAAGATGAAGATAATCTATCGCGACTGGCCGATTCCATTGAAACAGCTTTTTTTGAAGGAAAAGGTGATTGTCTGGTTAAAGTCTTCGAAAAAGACAAAGTAAACTGCTATCATTTTTCAAATCGCTTTGAGCTGGATGGAATAGAGTTTGAAGAACCCAGTGAGCATATGTTTACCTTTAACAATCCGGTAGGAGCTTGTACAAAATGCGAAGGTTTTGGTAGTGTTATAGGTATTGATGAAGATCTAGTTATTCCTAACAAGTCGCTATCGGTTTTTGAGGATGCTGTTGCTTGCTGGCGAGGTGAGAAAATGGGGAATTATAAAAAACAGCTAATTGGGGCAGCCCATTATTTTGATTTTCCTGTACATCGTCCATATTTTGAGTTGACTCAACAGCAGAGAGATTTGTTGTGGAAGGGTAATCGTTATTTTGATGGTATCAATACCTTTTTTAAGCATGTAGAGGAGCAACAGTATAAAATCCAATTCAGAGTGATGCTTTCTCGTTATCGGGGAAAAACAACTTGTCCTGATTGTCGAGGTACACGACTCAAAAAGGAAGCCTCTTGGGTAAAAGTAGGAGGGAAGAGTGTTTCTGATTTGGTATTGATGTCTATCACAGACCTGATGACTTTTTTTGATCAGCTGGAGTTAGATGAACATGACCAAAATGTAGCACAAAGGATTTTAACGGAAATAACTACGCGATTAACTTTTTTATATGAAGTGGGTTTAGGGTATTTAACCTTAAATCGCTTGTCTTCTACCTTATCGGGAGGAGAGAGTCAACGTATTAATCTGGCAACATCATTGGGAAGCACCCTAGTTGGATCTCTGTATATCTTAGATGAACCTAGTATTGGCTTGCACTCGCGTGATACTGCTCTATTAATTAAGGTGTTAAGACAGTTGCAGCAAATGGGTAATACAGTAATTGTGGTTGAACACGATGAAGATATTATGCGTGCCGCTGATGAAATTGTCGATATTGGTCCCGGTGCAGGTAGGTTAGGAGGAGAGGTGGTTTTTAAAGGGAAGCTTGAAAAAGGAACTAAGGCAAATGATAGCTTAACCTATAAATATCTTTTTGGCGACGAGAAAATAGCCTTGCCTACTTCGCGCCGCAGCTGGAATAATTTTCTCGAAGTGATTGGTGCACGTGAAAATAATTTAAAGTCTATTGACGTAAAAATCCCTTTAAATGTCATGAACGTGATCACAGGTGTTAGTGGTTCGGGAAAATCGACTTTAATAAAATCAATACTGTACCCTTCTATCAAAAAAAGGCTGGGAGGTTATGCGGATAAAACAGGCGCTTTTGACCTGTTAAAAGGTAGTGTTGAGGAAATTAAAGAAGTGGAGTTTGTAGATCAAAATCCCATAGGTAAGTCTTCGCGTTCTAATCCAGCTACTTATTTAAAGGCTTACGATGAGATACGGAAATTAATGGCCGATCAGCAAGCCTCAAAAATAAATGGATATAAGGCATCCCATTTCTCTTTTAATATTGATGGAGGTAGATGTGAGGAGTGTCAGGGTGAAGGAACGATAAAGGTGGAGATGCAATTTATGGCCGATATTGTGCTTACCTGTGAAAGTTGTCAAGGCAAAAGGTTTAAAAATGATATACTGGATGTAAGGTATCGGGGTAAGAATATTCACGATATATTGGAAATGACAATAGTGCAGGCCATAGAGTTTTTTAGTGAGGTAGATAAGAACACCGAGAAAAGAATTGTTAATAAATTAAGACCTCTTGCCGATGTGGGTTTAGGTTATGTGAAAATGGGGCAGTCATCGAGTACTCTTTCCGGAGGGGAAAGCCAACGGGTCAAATTAGCTTCTTTTCTGGCGAAGGAAAATAGTGATCCTACTTTATTTATCTTTGATGAGCCAACAACAGGATTGCATTTTAACGATATAAAAAAATTATTGAAAGCCTTTGATGCTTTAATTGTTAAAGGGCATTCGCTGGTGATTATTGAGCATAATATGGAGGTGATTAAATCTGCCGATTGGCTTATTGATTTAGGACCCGAAGGGGGAGATAATGGTGGTTATGTGGTTTTTGAAGGTAAACCAGAGGATTTAATACTGCAAGAGAATTCATATACGGGAAAGTATTTAAAACCATATATTCAATCATAACTAAGGCTTTAGGTATGTCGCTTGAGTGTAAAGAAAAAATGACTCCTTTATAAAGCACAAAGGGAATAAATAGTATTCCCTTTGAATAAAACTATATCCTTTATTTGTCTTTTTCTATTCCAAAAAGAACAGAAACACAACCTTTTGTCGTATTCATTTCTGAATCGTTGTAATTATCCATTACCTTAAGTTGTATCATTAACATCTGAGTAGTCTCTATACTAAAATCCCAAACATCAGTATAATTGTGATCTTTATTATCAAAGAGAATGTTGTTGTCTTCATCAATTAGTCTGAAATGAATGTCGGGTAAATTGTCAATCTTACTAATGGCTATTCTATATTTCTGTCCCTTGAAAAACGTTTTGTACAATTCGGCGGTTTCCCCTGCGCCTAGGATAGTAGCATTATAATTACCATCATGTACAAAATTTTCAAGTTTTGGTTTGCCTATGTTTTTAGCGAAATTAAGGCATTGTGCGTTTGCTTTATTTCCAATGGAGGCGAGTAGAAGTATAAAAATAATGGTACTCGTTACCTTGGTAAATACATCGTGCGTCATTTTTTGTTTGTTGTGCGTGTGAGTTAAGATATAAATTCATTTCTGATTTCTGCTACCTTTTTAATTAGTTGTTCAAAAACTTCAGCTGAGATAAAAGTTTCAGAATCGGCTTTAATGGTAGTAATTTTATTTTCCGCGTCAGTTTCTGCTTCTACTTTTGACGTGTTGACAATTTTCACCTGATCAAAGATAGTTTGCAGCTCCCCAATTTTGCTTTGCAAATACTTAATATCTTCATTGTTAGCGTGTGATTCTAACAAGTTAATCACGGTGATTAAGGATAGCTTTTGATAAATTATTCTATCCAACAAACGTTGGTTATTATCCATCGCGCCATTTGTTAAAGAGGTGGCCAGGTATAAGCCTTCTACCCATCCTCCTACTAAAATCATCACTGAAATAGCAGGTCTGTCATTTTCTTTTAGGTAAGCATTTGAATTCATAAATGTTTCAGAGATAATCTCCATAACAGCTTCTCTGTTATTCATATTATCCTGAAGAATGGTGATTGTATTTTCATCTATGGCATCGGTAATGCTTAGGCCTTCAGCCATTTTTTTTGCACAGCCCATATATTGAATTGAGCTCTGTGTTTGGTCAAACAAGCTGGTGTAGCTTAAGTCAGCACTGTAAATACCCAAATTTAAAGCCATTTTAAGGTTAGTGTTGTATTTGCTTACATTGCTTGTGGGATTTAATATATCTTCATCGTAACGAGCACCAGCTCTTTTAATAAGCATT
>JBFHKL010000291.1:0-5141 GCA_041595375.1 Saccharicrinis sp. | reverse complement strand
AGCAATTACATGATCTGATAAGCCTAAAGCAAACATAACGGCATATCGCACATCACTAGATGATAATTGAGGATATTCATTTTCAATTTTTTTTATACTCTCCGGGTAACATTCTTCAAAATCACCATATGCATTTGAGATCATTGCGCCCTGCTTAATTTTTTCAAGCGTTTGCTTATTATGTGCTGTCAATAATCGCTTTTCGCCCAAGCCTACCAGTAAATTCTGAAATGCCTGCTGTTTTTCTTTTTCTTTTTCGAGCCCCTCTTTGTTTTTTAATCTACGACGATAATTTATACCTAAAAATGAAGACAATAAGACAATAAACATACATACTGAAAATATAATAATATTATTTCTCTTTTGTTTTAGTCTTTTATTTTCATCTTCTAAAACCTTCATATTAGTTGACACTTCCATTAGCTTAGCCAGATGAATCTTTGACTTATTCATCATCTGTTTTTCATTCTTTCTGGCTAGTGAAAGGTTTATAACCCCGGTTTTAAAATCTCCTTCCAAGGTATCTATTTTAAAAAGACTATTATAAACATATTGCATAACGTAAGGTTGGTTATATTTATCAGAATGCTCTATTGCCAGTTGTAAATACTTACGAGCACGATCATTTTCATTTTTGAGAAAATAAAGTATCCCTTTAAAGTGAAGCAAAGAAGGGTTAAGGGAAGTAGCTGGATACCATGTATCACCAAGCAATAAAGCTTTATTGACAAACGTAAGAGATGTATCATACGTTTTCTTTCTTTTATAATAAGAGGCTAAGCTCTTGTATACAGCTGAGGCATTACTCTTTAACCCTAACTCAATATATTTTTCTGCAATTTCGTTTAATTTAGAGGGAGTTTGCGAGGTATTGTCACCAATAATCAAAAACAAGTACTCTGCATATAATAAGTATTCTTCTTTTCCTAAACTCTTAACTAATTCAACCCCCTTTTCCAGTTCATAACTTTTATTCTCTTTAGCATACATTTTACATCTGGCTATACCTAAATACCCCATGCCTAATTCCCGAGGACTGGTATCATCAACTAAATCTATTACAGTATAATAATTAATCTTAGCCTGATCCCAATAGCCAATACGTTCTGCCAACCAACCTAATATTAATTGAGACTTGGCCTGATATACTTTATTATCATTATTAACAAAATAGACAAGTGCTTTTTCCAAAAAGCTAATAGAACTGTCCACTTCTGCTTTTTTATAAGCCAGTACCCCCTTTAAAAAGTTAAGCTCAGCATCAATTTTCTCCTGCTCTTTTTCTGGAAGTATCAGAATCAAACTATCTAATTTGGCTTCACCTTCTTTGGGATAGAAATACAGTTTTTCTTCGATAACAGCTAACTCCTTTTCACATATTTGATTAGAGCACATTCCCTTAACCGCCATCAAAAACAACACAAGTATAAATACCATTCTTTTACCGTTATGAAACATCTGGGAAAACCTACTGTTGAAAAGCTTTGTGAAGATAAAAGAAACGCTGCCTGTCTGTATAATAGGCCTATAATCATGTTTAAGCATTTCGTGCCAAACACAAAGAATATTTATATGATTATATAATGGGTATAACTTAGTTTTTATAGGGCTGTTTGGAATTCTCATAGTTGTTCAATAAAGGCTTAGGGAGCAAAAAAACACTTAACAAAAATAATTAATCTGCTGTAAAATACTCATGAACCCTTAAAAATTATACCTCCTAAATTGAATAAAGCTTTTAATTGTTAATATGATGAGTTGATAAATCAGGATAGCGAAGTCATCAGAACAAGCAACTATTTTTTAATGCTGGAATCGACCTATAGAGGGCCAGAGGCAAGGAAAGTTAGTATTAAAAAGGCAATAAGGCTTATTTTAATACTAAAAATCCTATTTAACACACCCGGTTGTACTTTTGAAGTACCTAAGCAGAGCTAATAAGTACCTGAGTGGAGCTAATTTCCAGCCAATAGGAGCTCAAAAGTACCTTGCTGAAGTAATGAAAGACCTATTCTTTCTATCTTACTTACCAGCCCTCACGTATGCTAGTCTTCCGCATCACACTTAGCTATTGATATTTGGCTATTTTTACTCATTAAATAAAAAATGGAATTTCTCTGGTAATGTTTCTTTTAATTCATTGGCTTCTTCAATTTTTAGCCCAGTCATGCTAAGCATGGTTTCTGGTAAAGATATATTGTCAAGCAAGAATAAATTGAGGCTTCTTAGCTTTGTTAAATTGGATATATTATCAGGAATTTCTGTTATTTTATTACCTCCTATGCTTAATTCGGTTAATTCTTTTAATTCGCATAATTCAAGAGGAAAAGCGCCTAATTGATTAGAGTATAAATTTATTGCTTTTAATTTATGCAACTCAACAATTTTAGGAGAAATAGACCGTAATCCACAACGGTGCAAATCGAGCACCTCTAATTTCTTAAGCATGGAAATCTCATCGGGTAAAGAATCTAACTCATCGGTAATATTTAAATAATTTAAGTTGTGTAACAGCGTAATTTCAGGATACCAAGTGCATACTTTTAATTGACTGGCACCTTCAATATCGGTTAAAGCGATTTGTAATACCAATGGGAGCTCATTATAACGCTCCTCACTAATGCCAACAGGTAAAAGAGATGTGTTATTTTCAGCACTACATGCACGAACGACATAAACACCTCCTCCATCTCTAAGATAATGCGCAAAGTTTTGCATTGACTCAATAAAAACCAAAGGCTCAGCAACATTCAAGCCTTTTGGTAACTTAAAAGTTCTTACTCCTAGGTTATAAATAGTACGATAATCGTACTTGGTCACATCTGGAATTTTAAAATAGACACCTCCCTTTTTTGTTTGGTATTTCATATAAGCAATTCCTTTGCCCGTACCTGGAACAAAAATCGGAATTCCTTTAATGGCCGCAATTCCTTGCCAACCGGTTGAAGACTGCTTTTCATATCTTACCATTTTCAAACCATCATGACTCGCCCATCTGTTAAATCTATATGGATGTGAATCACTGGTTTGTAAATAAGTACATTCTATTAAAGGTGAAGATTGTGGATATGGATTTTTGAGCTTATAATCTGGATCGTTATAGTCAAACTTTAGTGAATACTTGATAATATCTACTCCTATTTTTTCATTTTCTATTAACTTACCATATATGTGCGAATTATAAACGCCATCAAGCAAAATATACCATTTTTGCTCAATCCTAAAAACAACGCCTTGACCTATGTCATCACTATACCGTGTTCGTAAATTTACAAATTCGGTATAATCAGCTTGGGCATATAACGCTCTGAATTTATCGGCAAACTGAATGGCATTCATTTTTAAATCCTGATTATAAATACCTCCATAAGCTACCCTTGTAGTATCTCCTGATTCGAGCCAATTGATATAGAATTGATCGGTAAAAAACATACCTGAGCGATTCGAAAAATTGAAAAACGTATCGAAACTATACTGTATCTGACCTGTTTTGTTTAATAAGACATATTTTTTTACACTTTGGGGATGTGGAGGAGCGTAGATATCGTATCTTCTAAAGCCAAAGGGTTCTACCGAACCATGTACCAAATATTGTTCTGTATTGGCCAAATAAAGATAGCTGGGACGGTAGACTTTTCCTCGCATTACCGGAGCCAACTGATATATGGTATCGCCTACTTGTGTTTCTTTCTTTGAACTACTAAACACATCGTTTCTAAACAAAAACTTATATTTATTTGGATTCTTGGGCGGCGAATTTGCAATCATATTATAAGCAAACATCGCTACAATAAGTATTGAAAGTATATATAAAATCATTTTTTTCATATGTTTAAATTTTTCTTTTAATGGTCATATGGAACTCGCCAGAATTAATCATTCTCCTGTGCGAGAACTTGTTCCCATGGCTCGTTTCATCTTTAGTATTAATAATTTTTTATTTAGTTATGTATAAATGCACTGTTTTATTCCTATAATAAATGGCCATGAAGATAGCTGTAATTTTAAACCTTGATATTAAAAAAACATAATAGTTAGTATGTTATTTAACATCCTAATAGAATGCCTTTCTTGATTTGACAGGGAAGATTTTACAACCATAAGAAGTATAAAAATTCATATTTATGAAATATGAATTAACACCTAACGCTTTAAGTATAGCTGCAAACAACACTGAATATAGCAAGAGTAATACGATTTTACAGTAGAGACACCAGCAGTTATACCTTGGCAAGGAGCATTAATGTCTTGGGGTATATTTGCTGGCCTCATTGGGCTTGTTGATCAAAGCCATTCGATAATCATAATTAACGGATCAATCCACCCCTTCTGTATTTAAGTTAACCCTATAAATAGATGTTCGGGCTGTTATAAAAAGTTGGTTTCTGTCTTTACCCCCAAAACAAAGATTAGATGGTTTTTCGGGCACTACGATATATTCTAATAAATCGCCAGAAGGTGAAAAGATGTCCACTGCCTGTTTTCCTCCAGTGGTGAAATACACATTTCCGGCTTTATCTATTGTCATCCCGTCGCAGCCAAAATTAACAAAAAGCGTTTTATCTGTCAGCGAACCATCCTCCTGAATAGCATACTTATAGGTTTTTCCTGCCTGAGCATCTGTTACATAAAGGGTTTTTCCATCGGGAGTTCCGAGCACTCCATTGGGTTTTTCTAAATCATCACATACCCTAATAACAGATGTATGGCTTGGAGAAATATAATACACATGCATGCCGTCCTGAGAAAGTTCAGTATCGCCACCTCCATATTTGGGATCAGTGAAGTAAACACCTCCTTTTAAGTCTGGCCATATATCATTGGGCTGATTAAACCTTTTGCCTTCGTACTGAGTAGCTATTGCTTTATAAACACCATCAGGACTCGTTGCAGTAATCTGCCCCTTTTCTCCTTCACATACCAATAAGTTTTGGTCTTTATCAAAATACAAACCATTGGCTCTACCACTGTTGGTTTTAAAAGTATCAAGCTGGTCCTCTACTGTCCAAATTAAAATCAGGTGATTGGGTATATCTGTATAGTAAACCTTTCCATGCGCATGCACGGCAGCACCTTCTGTAAACTTAAAACCGCCTGCCAATTTCTCCAATGCTGAAACTACAAATGATTCCGCTTGCGTT
>JBFHKL010000290.1:0-5176 GCA_041595375.1 Saccharicrinis sp. | reverse complement strand
TTAGGTTTAGATATTTCATCATCAAAAGTAGAGGAGATTAAAATTCCATGACATTAGATTCAGGAGATTTATTATTAATATCAACAAACGACGGAGGAGATATAGAGACTCTAAACTCTGAATTCGTAATGACAAACGGTTTTGAAAGTGCTTCTTATATATCTCTTTTTGGCGGAAATATAAAAGACAATGGCACGGAATCAACTAAAAATAAATCGTGGTGGGGCAATCAATTGTCAATCAATGACCCAGATTCTAAAATCATATCAGGAACTATGGCAATTATAAAAGGCTTACCAGCTACACCCGAAAATTTAAGAAAAGTTGAAACGGCTGCAGCCGATGATTTAGCGTGGTTTAAAAGTCAAGAAATGTGTGATACAATAGAAGTCGAAGGCTCGATACCATCAAGAAACAGACTGGAGTTAAGCATCAGAATGTTAAAAAATGGCAACGAATTAGCCGATTTTAAATTTATAGTAAATTGGGAAGGAATGTCGAAAAATGTCTCTTGAAAATAGAACTATAGCGCAAATTGAAGAAATTATATTAAACAGTTGGAAAGCTCGGTTTAACTTTACAGTACCGTTTTTATCTAAGGCTTTAGCTTCTGTTTTAGCTCGTGTTTTAGCTGGAGTCTGGCAAATACAATATAAAACAGCTTCATGGATATTTTTACAGTTATTTGTTTCTACTGCAAGCTTTAAAGACTTTACGGTTTTTGGTAAAACTATAAATCCATTAAAAGCATGGGGTAATTTAATCGGAATTGGAGACCCTTTACCTTCTACTCAAACGAGACTTCAAATTGATATTACTGTTAACTCTGCTGGAGAAAATTTACCAAGTGGAACTCAATTCAGGAGTGCTTTAAATAGCATCTTATACATAACAGATCAATCATATATTTTAACAGCTGGTGTTATGACAATCGAGGTTTTAGCCACAGTCGGGGGAACTATTGGAAATTTAGACAGTGGGGACTCTATAAGCTTAGTTAATCCGCTTGGAATTATTGAGCGTGAAGCTGTTGTTAATTCTATTTTAAACGCTGGAACCGATGCAGAAACAGGCTCTAGTTATAGAGCTAGAATTGAAGAGAAGTTTAAACAACGTCCACAAGGTGGGGCGCTTGTTGATTATAGAATATGGGCTGGAACTGTAGAAGGTGTTACTAATTCTTTTTGGTACACAGGGGATACAACTACTCATGTAGTAGGTTATATAGTCGCAGATGATAGTACTTACCCAAACAGAATCCCAGATACTAATCTTTTATTAGCTGTTGGAGATGCAATAGATTTTGAAACGGTTGAAGGTGTTAAATATGCTAACCGTAGACCACCTGGAGCGATAATAGATCCGTTAGGTGATAAGAGCTACACAAACATTAAAGCCCCGATTTTAAAAGCTTTTGACGTTGATGTAATTGATTTAGATGTACCCAACCCAGCAGAAACAAAAGTTTCAATATTTAACGCTTTAACGGAATATTTTCAAAATAAAGAACCTTACATTGAGGGTTTAAGTTTTCCACCTGTTAAAAATACAATACAACAAGCAGAAGTCATTGGAATTATTTTTAATATAGTTCAAGCAAATGACGGAACCATCTTAGATGCATTAGTAAAATTTGAAGGTGTGTCAATTCCAAACTATGTTTTAGTTGAAGGCGAAATTACGCAACTAGATCAGTTAACATACAATGGAGTTTAATTTTGGATAGATTCTTTTTAATATTAAAAAAACTATTTCCCACTGGAGACGCTTTTTTATTATCTGTTGATAAAAATTGGGCTAAGTTTGTTTACTCTCTAACTGCTTTATTTGATGATTTTAGAACTTACATAAACTTGATATATTTAGACTTATTTCCAGATACAACAAGATCTTTAGAATTGTGGTGTGAAACTTTTGGTTTATCAAATTGCAAGAACGATTCAAATACTAGAATGGATTTAGCTACAGCATGGAAATCAAGGGGAGGACAAGGGGCGGACTATTTACAAACAATTTTAAATAGTGCTGGTTTTAATGTTCAAGTCCACGAAAATAATCCACCAGTTGACCCCGATGTGTTACTAAGTTCAATCCCTTGGATGGTTGCAGGTGGTGAATATGCTTATGCTGGGAATACAACAGCTATAGCAGGAAAAACAGGGGGAGATTTACTTGTAAATGGTTCAATAGTTACGAATATACCTTTGTATAATTCATTCGCTGGAGCTTCTTATATGTCGGCTGGCAATGAGTTGGCTGTCGCTGGTTTATACGATAAATTCACAACAAAAGAAAAAGTTTATAAGATAACAAATGACCCTGATTTATGGGGAGGTTATTTTTTCATTGGCGGAGATGTAACAAGAGACCCAGTGACACACAAAATTACAGCGATTGAAAATGTAAGCATCCCAACAGACAGAAAAGCTGATTTTTTAAGATTGATATTAAGAATTAAACCTGCTCAAACGTGGGTGGGTTTATTAGTTAGTTATGTATAGTAAAGTAAAAGGAGTAATATAATATGTTAGATTTATTAGTTGCATTTAATAACACAAATCTACAAGGTTTCCCAGCAACTCAAGGAGTTAATTCTAGCGGGGGTCAAGCAACTGACGGAACGGAATTTGTCGCAAACTTCATCAATGATTGGTGGGGTTATGCTCAGGCACTTATGGAAAAAACAAGTCAAACACCAAACGGCGTAATTGAAACTTTTGATAATTCGCAATTATTTAAAGCACATCAAAGATTTATGATTCCAGGTGTTGTAATACCAGTTGCATGGAACGACGATCCTTTAATTTTAGGTATTAGAGCTTTGTTTTTAAGTGGTCAAGGAGTTTTAAGGGCAAACTATGAAGATTTGGACGATATTGTTTATGTAGGTGATGCAGATAATGCTACTGCTAGTAGTTTTTATCATGCTGACGATGTAGCAGGAACTATCAGAAATACCACAGGAGCATATTTAATTTTGCCAGACTTAAGAGGTCGAGTTGTTCGTGGTTTAGATTTAACTGGTAGCGTTGATCCAGATGGTGATAGTAGGGATTTAGGGAGTGGGCAGGATGATGCTATGCAGAGAATTACAGGATCGCTCGGGTTTTCAAGAAAAGGGTCTGCTACCATTGGAGGGTTTGAAGCTTTCAAAGGTGCAATACAGGCTGGGATAAACAACACCACAAATGGTGTTTTATTTGATAATTCAGCAAATTCATCGCCCTATGAGATCATTTTTGACTCTTCATTGTCTGTTTCCCCTAACCCTGCCAAAACAGACGACACCGAAACCCGAATGATAAACACAGCCCTAAACTACATGATAACATTTTAAACATAAAAGGAGAAACAAATGTATACAGCATATATAAAAGAGATAGATAGCATCAAAGTAATCTTAGGTGTAGACACTGAAAAACTAGACCCTGTAGAAACACAAAAAGCAATTAAACCATTTTTATCTGCAACAACAGAATCAAAAATAGTAGCTGATAAGTTTAGTAAAATAGCTAAATATACAGCAGATAATCAAACATCTGTTAATCAAGGTAAGAGACTACAGGAAAGAGTCTCTAGTGTTAAATTTAAAGCAACTAAGGATTTATTAACATCTGATTTTACATCTACAGAATTAGAAAGCTTAAAGGCTTATAATGCAAAGATAGATGAAAATAATGATCTAATAAAAACTATTCAATCTGAATTACCCGAAGCTCAAAAAAATCTTAAATTAAAAGAGAAAGAGCTAATGAGATCGAAAGGAGTTTATTTTAATATCAGTGAAAACGAAACTAGAATATCAGATGAGCAAGCTATAGACTATAAACAAAAATTAAAATCTATTCAAGGTGAAAAAAAGTTCTTAACTGCTACAGGTGAAATTATAGAAGATTATAGAAATAAAACTTTTTATGGTAAAATTTCTGATAAATGGGAAGAGTTACAAGTTACTAAACTTAATCAAGATGTAGATTTAACTGTATATATTCCACAAGAAGATTTAACAGAAGATCAAAAATCGGAAATGGCTATTCAATTTGAAACAGATAGAATTGATAATTTAACAAATGAAGAACGTGAAAACGAGATTAAAATGTTAAAAGAAAATGCAGTTCAACAGTCAATTAATATGCGATCTAAGTTAGATATTGAAGGGGATGAAAAAGCCCTTGAAAAATCAAGAGCTTATTATCAAGAACAAGTTAATTTAATAAATGAAAAATATGGTATTAGTGAAAAGTAATTAAAAAATAGTTAGCTCCTCTATTTCCCCTTAGAGATAAGGGGTTTTTTTATTATGCTTTTTGAATCCTTAACGGTGTAAAATTTAGATCTTCCAAATAACTTATAGCGTCTTTTAGTTCTTTAGACCCCTCTTTAAACCTTTTAACACCTTTCCGCATTACTCCAGACCAAACCAAACCAATTTTTGAAGATTTTCCAGTGTAATAGTTGTTTCCACCATCACCACTATCAAAGTTAATTACTACCATACAAAAACCTCCCCATCATCCGAAACAACCGAAACACTACCATCTACAGGATCATAACAATTTAAACTATTATCAAAATGAAAGTATAGTTTATCATTAATCCATTCTGGTTTTACTGTCTTGTATTCCATGTTACCAGTGGCATAATTTTTAGCTCCTGTATAAATCTGTTTAATTCTCTCGTAACTATCTATACTTGGAATATGTTTATACAAATCTCCACTGGTAGAGTCTATCCAATAACTAACCATTTCTGAATTTTCTAATCTTTGACCTGCTGGATTTAAGTTGTAAAATTCATTATACTGGTGTTTTAACCCGATAAAGTTAGCTAAACTTGTCGCTTCCTCTGTTACACCTTCACCATATGTATATTTTGCACCTCTGTTTGTATAATAACTATCACCTACTCTTTGCCATAGACCCATGATAAAGTTGTTAGTTGAGTAATCAACCCATTCTGACCCCTCTGGAGTATGAAATAAAACCCTCCTATTAGTATAATCAATATCTGAAATGTATAAACTACCATATAATTGAGTCGGTACAGTTGTTCCAGAAATATTATATAAATGACCTGCTGTAGATTTAACCAAAATTTCACCGTTTGATGTCATTACTGCAAAATCTACTTCATAATCATTATCCCACCAGTGTCCGACCTCTTCGCCGTTTTCTGC
>JBFHKL010000289.1:0-5220 GCA_041595375.1 Saccharicrinis sp. | reverse complement strand
GTTATAGTCTCAATAATTTAGAAGCAGAAAAAGGTTCGCTGGATAAATATAATGAAGCACAAGGTCTGGGTGTTTTTTTAGTAGGAAATATGATTGCTGGTAATTGGAACGCTCAAGAACGTAAGGTTTCCTTTGCCGATATGCGTGCTGTAGTTAACCAAGTGTTGACTCGTTTAAATATTTCTGAAGGAATGCTGGTTGAAACCGAGGTTGATAATGATGTATTTATTGAAGGAGTTAGTCTAGCTACCAGAGATAGAATTCAACTAGTTGATTTTGGTGTGGTAAATCCTGAACTAAAAAAGATATTCGGTTTGAAAGAGGTAGTTTATTTTGCTGAGTTTAATTGGGATAAACTATTGTTGGTTGCTTCGCGTCAGAAAGTTATTTACAAAGAGATATCTAAATACCCTGAGGTAAGTCGTGATTTAGCTTTGTTGGTAGATAAGCAGGTTACCTTTGGTCAGATTAAAGCGATAGCTCAAAAAACAGAAAAGAAACTATTGAAGAGCATTTCTTTGTTTGATATTTACGAAGGAAGTAAACTGGGAGAAGGTAAAAAATCATATGCAGTTAACTTTATTCTGCAGGATGAGAATAAAACACTGACAGATAAACAGATTGATAAAATTATGAGTAATTTGGTTAAAAACTTTGAGAGGGAGTTAAATGCCCAATTAAGATAAATCAGCCATTTATTATAAAAACAATATTAAAAAGAGTCATTAATGTATATTAGTGGCTCTTTTTTTGTATAAAAAAAGCCAATTATTTAAACATTTTATCGGAATTAAAGTATTACTTCATATAAAAACTACTCATGGAATTAAAAAGAAGTGTTGTTAAGTTGTTGTTAACTACCCTGTTTCTGCTTTCCGGTATTTGTTCTTTTGCTCAGTTTAATCGCGATTGGAGCTATTCCTATGCCGACCTTAAGGATGATGCAAAAGAGAATTTATATTTTCGTTTTGAGGGGAATAGTTTTATGAAAAATAATGAGTACTATAGTGAGTTTATTCAAGGATATACCTTGATTGGATATAGTGTTCAACCTTCGTTGATGTATTATGTAAATTCTAAGTTGCGCTTAAAAGCAGGTGTTCATTTATTAAAGTACGATGGTGTTTCTGAGTTTACTGAGGTAATGCCAGTATATTCCGCTCATGTTGTGTTGTCTGAACATCTGGATATGATTATTGGTTCGCTCAAAGGTGATGTTCAGCACAAGTTAATAGATCCTATATTTGATCCGGAGAATCAATATACTCGTCCTGTTGAAAGTGGTTTACAGTTTTTGTTTAGTAATAAAAATTTAAGGGCAGATATTTGGGTTGATTGGGATCAGTTTATTTTTGATGGCGATACAATTCCAGAGAAGTTTACTTCCGGACTAAGCAGTGAGTTTATCCTAAATAAGCCTCAAGCTGCCATTGATGTGTCTATCCCACTTCAGATGATCGTTCGGCATGTGGGAGGTCAGATAAGTAATTATTCTCAAGAATCGACTACGGAAGTCAATGTCGTTACTGGAGTAAAATTAGAGAGAAAATTAGACGATGGTTTTATTCGTTCTGCGGCTTTTAGTAGTTATATTGCTTTTTACAAAGACCTTTCCGGCAGTGCAGGTTATGAATTTACTTCAGGAACTGCATTTTATCCTGTAATGAATCTTACCTATAAATATGGAGAATTTATGACTGGTTATTGGTATGCTAAAAATTTTATAGCCCCACAGGGAAGTAGTATATTTCAATCTGTATCGAGCAGAGACGATAATTATTATCAAAAGAAAAGGCATCTTCTGAATACTAAATTTTCATACGTAAAAAACATAGGCAAACAAGCCAAGTTTACAGCTATGATTGAGAGTTATTATGACTTAGATTCTTATTCTCTTGACTATGTGTATGGTGTTTATTTGATGTTTACACCCAATTTCTTTATCAAAAATATTTCCTTTGATTAAAGTTGTGGTTATTTGTTTTTTTTGATATCTCTGTTAAGTTTACCAGATATCAATCCTTCATCATCAATATTTACCTGCTTAAAACCATATGTAGATAGTTTATTATTAACCTCAGGGCTGATGAGTTTGAGCTTTCTAATTTGGTTCGCAGGCACTTCAATACTTGCGTTTCCTGCTTTATATCTGACTCTAACATCTTCAAAACCTTTGGTGTTAAGCATATTTTCTGCCATCTCAACCATCTTTAGTTTGTGTTTAGTAATTGATTCTCCATAAGGAAATCGACTGCTTAAACAGGGACTGGCCGGCTTATTCCACACGGATAAGTTGTATTGTTTACTGATGGCTCTGATGGTTTCTTTGTCTATGTTGCAATCAGCAAGAGGACTGAGTATTTTGTTTTCATTTGCAGCTTCAATTCCAGGTCTGTAATCGCCCAGATCGCTAAAGTTATTTCCATTGATAATTTCAAATCCGGGGTAATCTCTTTCAATAAGTTGTAGAATTGAAGTATATAATTTCGATTTACAATAATAACATCTGTTTACCGGGTTTGAACTATAGTTAATATCTGAAATTTCATTGGCGTCAATCTCAATCAGTTTTATGTCATATTGCTCACAGAAATGTTGAGCATCTGATAAATCTTTTTCCTTTAAGCTGGCAGAATTGCTTATGACTGAGATTGCATGGTCTTTACCCAATAGCTGTCTGGCCATATAAGCCACCAGGCATGAGTCAACTCCTCCGGAAAGAGCCACCAATACATTGGGATGATGATCAAACCATTTTTTTAAAAGTGAAATGACAGGTTCTGTGTTTTTCATAATTTCAAAACATAAGAATAAGCTATTTGTTCTCTACACATCATTGCATATTGGCAATTTATATGTGTTTTGTAGTGATTCTGAATCTGAAAATATTTTATTAAAAATAAAAAAAGCGCAACCGTACACGGTTGCGCTTTTTTATAAAAGAATATTATTAAGCATTTTGCTTTTTAATCAGATTCAAAGCACTACCATTTTTAAACCACTCAATTTGTTGTTGATTATAGGTGTGGTTGGCTAATATTTGCTCCTTAGAACCATCAGCATGAACTATTTCAATGGTTAATGTTTTACCGGGAGCAAAATCTTTTAAATCAATGAAATTAAAGGTGTCATCTTCCTGAATTTTATCATAGTCGGCCTCATTGTTAAAGGTTAGTCCCAACATACCTTGTTTTTTAAGGTTTGTTTCGTGTATACGGGCAAAACTTTTTACTAACACAACTTTAACACCCAGATGACGAGGCTCCATGGCAGCATGCTCACGTGAAGAGCCTTCTCCATAGTTATGGTCGCCCACTACAATAGTTGGTATTCCGGCAGCTTTGTAGGCTCTTTGGGTGGTAGGTACTTCTCCGTATTCCCCTGTTAATTGTGATTTAACCAGATTGGTTTTACCGTTAAATTTATTGACTGCACCAATCAGCATGTTATTTGAAATATTATCAAGATGTCCACGATATTTTAACCATGGGCCAGCCATTGAAATATGATCGGTGGTACATTTGCCTTCTGCTTTTATCAATAGTTTAGCACCGGTAATATTTTCTCCTTTCCATTCGGTAAAGGGTGTTAATAACTGAAGTCTGTCACTCTCGGGAGAAACCAATACCTGAATATTAGATCCGTCCTTGGCAGGTTCTTGATAACCTGGATCTTCTACGTCAAAACCCTTTGGAGGAAGCTCTTCTCCGGAAGGAGGGGTTAAGGCTACTTTTTTACCTTTAGCATTGGTTAGCTTGTCTTTTAGTGGGTTAAATCCTAGATCTCCTGCAATGGCCAGTGCTGTAACCAACTCTGGAGAACCCACAAAAGCGTAGGTATTAGGATTGCCATCGGCTCTTTTGGCAAAATTCCTGTTAAAGGAGTGAACGATGGTGTTTTTCTCCTGTTTTTCAGCTCCCATTCGCGCCCACATACCAATACAAGGTCCGCAAGCATTGGCAAACACAACCCCATCAATTTTCTTGAAAGTGTCTACCATTCCATCCCTTTCAATGGTATAGCGAACTTGTTCTGAACCGGGTGTAATTGTAAATTCTGCTTTTGCTTTTAGCCCTTTTTTAATGGCGTCTTCAGCTACAGATGCGGCCCTGGCAATATCTTCATACGAAGAGTTTGTACAGGAGCCAATTAAGCCTACTTCAATTTTTAAAGGCCAGCCATTTTTCTCTGCCTCTTCACGCATCTTACTAATTGGAGTGGCTCTGTCGGGAGTAAAGGGACCATTTAAATGAGGTTCAAGCTCACTTAGATTTATTTCAATAACCTGGTCAAAATATTTCTCAGGGTTAGCGTATACTTCATTGTCAGCAGTTAACTGATTTTTTACTTCATTGGCTGCATCGGCCACATCATGACGGTTGGTAGCTCTCAGGTATCGTTCCATTGAAAAATCGTAACCGAAAATAGAGGTAGTAGCTCCAATCTCAGCACCCATGTTACAGATGGTACCTTTTCCTGTACAAGAAAGAGATTCGGCACCTTCACCAAAATATTCAACAATAGCACCTGTACCTCCTTTAACAGTTAAAATACCTGCAACTTTTAAAATGATATCTTTAGGAGATGCCCAGCCACTCAGTTTACCGGTTAATTTAATCCCGATCATTTTAGGAAATTTCAGTTCCCAAGGCATTCCTGCCATCACATCTACAGCGTCGGCACCGCCAACACCAATAGCTACCATACCCAGTCCACCTGCATTTACAGTGTGAGAATCTGTACCTATCATCATTCCTCCTGGGAAAGCATAATTTTCTAATACTACCTGATGAATGATGCCAGCACCCGGTTTCCAGAAACCAATGCCATACCTACTGGTAACAGAACTTAAAAAGTCATATACCTCTTTGTTGCTATTTTTAGCCGTAGCTAGATCTGTAGTAGCTTCTACTTTGGCCTGAATCAGGTGATCGGCATGTACAGTGGAAGGCACGGCTACTTTATCTTTACCGGCCTGCATAAATTGCAATAAAGCCATTTGTGCTGTGGCATCTTGCATGGCAACCCTGTCGGGATTAAAATTTACATACGATTCACCCCTTTTGAAAGCTTCTGTTGTTTCTTTTGCCAGGTGAGCATAAAGAATTTTTTCGGAAAGGGTAAGTGGTTTGCCTAAACTGGTGCGGGCTTTATCAATTTTTTCCCCCATCAGGGCATACACTTTTTTGATCATTTCAATGTCAAACGCCATATTGTCTT
>JBFHKL010000288.1:0-5224 GCA_041595375.1 Saccharicrinis sp. | reverse complement strand
TTTTGGGTGCCAATAAAAAAGCCGGAATTGTGGTAAGCTATCCGCTGGCCATTTTTGAGAAAGTACCCACCAATGAGCAATTAAGTGATTATACCTTAAATATTACGACCAAAGAAAAGCTGGATATTTCATTTGTAACAGAGGTTTTAAACGAATATCAATTTCAAAGGGTTGATTTTGTGTATGAGCCCGGACAGTATTCGGTACGAGGAAGCATTATAGATATTTATTCTTTTGCGAATGAAGACCCCTACCGTATTGACTTTTTTGGCGACGAAGTAGATTCAATCAGAACCTTTGATCTGGAAAATCAATTGTCAAAAACAAGACTGGACGACATTGCCATCATACCTAATTTAAGTACTAAAAATTCCGATATCAATCATATCTCCTTATTTGATTTTGTCAACAAAAAAAACCGAATATGGGTATACGATATTGATTTTATAGGTGCCAACATAGAGGAAGCTCATCTAAAAATAAAACACCGTCATTCTCAACGTGAAAAAGAAGAAAATATTCCTCCGTTGGATTTATTTATCAACAAAGAGGATTTTCTATCACAATTAGAATCTCTGTATGTTATTGAGTTTGGGAAAAAGAGTTATTTTTCTGAGTCGGTTGAATTAACTTTCCAAATCACACCTCAACCTGTTTTCAATAAAAATTTCGATCTGCTTGAAGAAGATTTACTAAGTAACGAAGAAAAAGGCTATAAGAGTTTCATTCTGTCGGACAATGCCAAACAGCATGAAAGGTTATTTGCTATTTTTGAAGACAAAGAAAGTAAGGCATCCTTTACACCTCTTAACAAGACACTGCACGAAGGATTCATAGACCACGACATTAGCTGCTGTTTTTACACGGACCATCAGATTTTTGAACGCTATCATAAATTCAGTTTAAGAACCGATAAGGCTAGAATGGCCAAGCAAGCCCTCTCATTAAAGGAACTAAGCCGATTAAATCCCGGAGATTTTGTAGTACATGTTGACCATGGCATTGGACGCTTTGGAGGACTGGTCACCTCAGAAGTAAATGGAAAACAACAGGAAGCGATTCGTTTGGTTTTTAAGGACAATGATGTTTTGCTCGTTAGCATTCATTCGCTCCACCGGATCAGTAAATACAAAAGCAAAGACGGAGATGCTCCCAGAATAAATAAATTAGGAACAGCGGCATGGCAAAAACTTAAAGATAAAACCAAAAAGAAAGTTAAGGATATTGCTCGCGAGCTTATTTCTTTATATGCCCAACGGAAACAAGAGCCCGGTTTTGCCTACTCGCCGGATAGTTATTTGCAAACCGAATTAGAAGCATCTTTTATCTATGAAGACACTCCTGACCAGGAAAAATCAACGCGAATGGTTAAGGAAGCTATGGAGAGGGAGACGCCTATGGACTTGCTGGTTTGTGGTGATGTAGGCTTTGGTAAGACTGAAATTGCCATACGGGCAGCTTTTAAAGCGGTAACCGACAATAAACAAGTGGCTATTCTTGTGCCTACCACTATTTTAGCTATGCAACACTACAATACATTTAAGGAGAGATTAAAAGACTTCCCTTGTGAAATTGATTATATAAGCCGCTTACGTAAACCCAAAGATATCAAACAGGCCTTATTGCGCTTAAAAAATGGAGAAGTGAATATCATTATAGGCACACACCGTTTAATTGGCAAAGATGTTGAGTTTAAGGACATGGGCTTATTGATTATTGATGAGGAACAACGATTTGGTGTTAGTATCAAAGAAAAACTTAAGCGCATAAAGGTCAATGTGGACACCCTGACTCTAACGGCTACCCCTATTCCACGTACCCTGCAATTCTCGCTAATGGGAGCGCGCGACCTTTCAATTTTAAACACTCCACCACCCAACCGTCATCCTATCTTAACCGAACTTCATACCATTAACGACGAAATAATCAAGGAGGCTCTTTCGTATGAGATAGATCGGAATGGCCAGGTATTTTTTATCCATAACAGAGTACAAAACATATATGAGGTAGAAGCCATGGTGAACCGTATTCTGCCCTCAGCAAAAACCATAGTGGCTCATGGCCAGATGGACGGACCTACGTTGGAAAAAATAATGCTTGGCTTTATTAATGGGGACTTCGATGTTTTGATAGCCACCACCATAATTGAATCGGGATTGGATATCCCCAATGCCAATACCATTGTCATTAACAATGCCCATCAGTTTGGCCTAAGTGAGTTACATCAGTTGCGCGGCAGGGTTGGCCGCTCCAATAAAAAAGCTTTCTGCTACTTGCTTGCCCCTCCTCTTACTTCGGTAACTCAGGAAGCCAGACGCCGATTAAAGATAATAGAAGAGTTTTCTGATTTAGGCAGTGGCTTCAATATTTCCATGCAGGACCTAGATATACGCGGAGCTGGTAATCTATTAGGCGGCGAACAAAGTGGTTTTATTGCTGATATTGGATTTGAAACCTACCACCGCATCTTAAACGAAGCCATCCTTGAACTTAAAGAAACTGAATTTAAGGAATTATATACACAGGAAATAACCGAAGCAACGGACAAAAACATAAAATTTGTGAGCGACTGTACCATAGAAACAGATGCCAGACTATTAATTCCCGAAGACTATGTTGAAAACATAGCCGAAAGAATGCAGCTTTATCGCAAATTAGATGGATTGAAAGATGAAGAAGATCTTAATAAACTCAATATTGAATTAATTGATCGTTTTGGAGAAATACCAGATACCACTATTGAATTAATAAAAGTAGTTCAAATACGTTGGCTCGCTATCGATTTAGGTATTGAAAAAATCATATTTAAAAACAATAAACTCATTATTTATTTTGTATCCAACCAAGAATCTCCCTATTATCAATCAGCTGTTTTCTCAGGTATTTTAGCTTATCTGCAAACACAATCGAAAGAGGTTAAAATGAAAGAAAAAAGCAATAAATTAAGTTTAGTATTTCCTAAAGTCAATAGTATAACCCAAATAAAAAGTATTTTTGATGAAATGCATGAACGCGTTTTAAATACCAAAAAAAACAATTGAAGCGATAAGTAAAGCTAACGCTGTCAGTATAAGCAAACAGAATTATTTAGTTAGTAGAATATCATAAGAAAGAGCTCTTTCATTGTGATATCATTGCTAAAAATAATTTTACAGGCAGGTTATCCAATTTAGATTAACATCAATATATAATATTGATTTACAAAGCTTTACTAATTACACTTTTCGGTTAAAACCACTTCAATAATTTCGCCATCAATGGACCAGATTATAAGGAGGTTAAAAACCATCTTAATTCCATTTTTAAACTCAATTTCAATTTCATCAGGTTCATAGGAATGCGCATTCGCTTTTTTTACATGTTCTAAAAATATATTTTCATCAACCAGAAGATCACCAAATAAATTACCTAGCACCACCTCTCCCTTTAAAACCTCAGGAATATCAGCACTTATCTTAAGTATCTGAAATTTGTTATTTAAAATAAACCCAGCCTTTTTAGTACCAAACAACACCTTTTCATACACCCTGACCTTTTTCTCCATCAGTTTACAATCCGACACATCTTTTAATATAAGTTGTACTGATTTATGATTATTAAAATTAACACTTGAACCGGTTATTTCAGACCAATATAAATCGCCATGCACTGTTTTCATTTTTGCCATAAAAGGTTTTATTCTTTTATCGCCATCAAAACAATGAATAGCCTCCATAAACTGGTCTCGATATTTTTCGTGTACAAAATTTTCAATGGGCAGTCCCAGAACATCCTCTATATAATGAGTTCTAAAAACATCAGAACCCAAGCGGTTTAAATACATAATTTTTCCGTTTCTGACCACAACAATAGGTAAGGGAGAATCGGAAATAAATTCGCGATAACTTTGTTCGCGATATTTTTGATCTAGATCTACTTTATGTTTATAATAAGCCAAATCGATACTAATACCCAGTTCTTTTTTATTAATAGGTTTCACCAGATAACCATATGAATTAGACACTATAGCACGCTCTATCACTTGACTAGAGGTATCACTGGAAATATAAATAACTGGTATTTCTAGTTCTCTTTTCAACATTTCAGCAGTCTGAATGCCATCCAAATCTCCTTCCAAATGAATATCCATCAACACCACATCAGGCTTCATTTCTACACATAAACCAATGGCTTCCTTACCTGAGGAGGTCTGACCAACCAGCTCGTGGCCCAAATCCCTCAGGAACATAGTGAAAATAGCTGTGATAAATTTGTCGTCTTCAACTATAAATACTTTTCTCATATCTGATTTTGATTAAAAGATTCAATTTCTAAGTCTTCTGTATTATCAATTTTTGTGCTTACATTTGAAGCCTTAAAATAAATCATTCGTGAATTTAGTCATTGATCAGGGAAATACATTTACTAAATATGGTGTTTTTGACAAGGGTAAGCTGATACATTTTAATTCAAGCGAAATTCTTGACGAAAGGACCATCAAACTGTTACCGAATATAGCAAATGTTCGCCAAACCATTGTATCTTCAGTAAAAAACGTTTATGTATCGGAAAAAGACCTCAGTAAGTCACTTGGCTTATTAAGCAATAACAAAATACTGATATTGAATAGTGATACCCCTGTACCCATTATTAACAATTACGAGACACCACAAACACTGGGCAAAGACCGACTTGCAGCATTGGTAGGAGCGTCGGTTCATTATCCGGGATGTCCCAAACTGGTTATTGATGCAGGTACTGCCATCACCATTGATTATCTTAGTGAGAAAAACGAGTTTCAAGGAGGAAATATATCACCCGGAATTCAAACAAGATTTAATGCTCTCCATCAAAACACTGGGCAATTGCCTCAACTCAAATTAAATACAAATACAACTTTTTTAGGCTTAAATACACAAAATGCGATTCTTTCAGGCGTACAAAATGGTGCATTATTTGAGATTGAGCACTATATAAACCACTTCAAAACACTCAATACCAACACAATAACTTTTTTAACAGGAGGAGATGCAGATTTTTTTGTCAAAAATTTAAAAAATCGCATCTTTGTAAATCGAAATTTAGTGCTTAGTGGTTTAAATACAATATTAGAATATAATGCTTAAAACAGATAGATCACCCGGGTAATGCTTTTAAACTTTTCGAAACACATATACAACACCTCTTATAATAAATGTAAGACTCTGTAAAATATGAGCAGTACAACAATGGCATAACTTTTGGT
>JBFHKL010000287.1:0-5270 GCA_041595375.1 Saccharicrinis sp. | reverse complement strand
TGTAGATGGCAAAAAAATAACAAAAGGCTTGATTGATAAGGGGGAAAGAAAAGGTGAATGGTTATGGTATTTTAAAAATGGAAGAGTTAAAAAAAGATGTTTTTATAGCGCCGGAGTCTTGGAAGGACCTTATGAAACGTACTACGAAAACGGGCAGGTTAAGGAGCATTATCATTACGTGAACGGCGAGCTAGAGGGTGAATATTTTAGTTATGCACAAAATGGTCAAGTGACCTGTCAGGCAAACTATATAAAAGGTAAGTATGAGGGTTTTTGCAATTATTATTTAAATAATGGCATGCTTAGCCAGAAAGTGTTTTATGTAAATAATAACATACATGGTTGGTTGACTAGTTATGATGTGGAAGGCAATGTATTGGTGAGACTTAAGTATTTGAATAATAAAATTCTTGAAGTTGAGAATTATACGCCTAAGGGTGAGTTGCTTAATGCTTTTAATCTATTGGATGATAAGTCTTATTCCCTGATGAGTGATACTAATTATGTGATGTCCATTTGTAATGTCAAAGGTGGTGTGTATGAGGGAGATTTAAATTGGTATTTTGCAGGAGGAAAGCTCAATTCGCATACTGTTTTTGAAAATGACATAAAAACAGGGGAGTATAAGAGGTATTATGGCAATGGTACATTGAGGGAGCAGGGCAATTATGTTAATGGAAATATGGAAGGGAAGTGGTTGAGGTATCATGAGGATGGGAGCTTGTCGGATGAGGACTATTACTATAATAATGAATTGGATTCAGTGTGTAAGTCCTTCTTTGAAAATGGTGAGATAAAAGTATTATCGCATTATTTCGAGGGAAAACTAGAGGGAGATGTTTTTTATTACGATGTGAGTGGTGAGTTATTAATTAAAAAAATATTTTGTGACGATGAATTGATTGGCTGGCAGTATAATAAAAATGGAGAGCTTGGCGATACATTATATATCAAAGAACCTAATGCTAAAGTGGTTGCTTATTTTAATAATGGGGTGAAGAGTTATGAGCAAAACTACCTGAATAATGTGTCACACGGAGATAGGATTTATTATTTTCCTAATCGGTCTATAAGGCAAAAGTTCTCGTACAAAAATGGTATGTTACATGGCTTGTGGGAATCATTCTATGCGAACGGAAATAAAGAGACTACATGTACCTATAAGGATGATATGTTGGAGGGGGAGTATATTGATTATTGGGAAAATGGCCATGTAAAGAGAGTAATTATGTTTTTGCATGGTAGTGAACATGGAGATATGAAAGAATACGATCAGTCAGGCAAGATGATAAGAGTGACTAGCTATTGGAGTGGCAGAATTATTGGAACTAAAAAGATGTAAGAGCCATGAAAGGAATGTATATGCCCAGATATGTATTGTTTTTGTTCGGAATAGTGTTACCATTTTTCCAAGTAAGCGCATCTGATTTATTGGAGAAATATGCTGCGCATAATGCGGTAATAAGAAATTTGGAATTTGATTATGTGATCGATATAAAAGATGACTCTCTTTGTGTAACACAAACCAATACCAAAGAAGTGCAGCTCATCAATGATTATTCAAAAGGATTTACCAAAGACTATATTTATTTTAGTGGATTTACCTCAATCAGCGCAAAGGAAGCTTATTCCTTAATTCCTAAAGGGGATGACTTTGAAAAGGTAAAGGTAGAACAGTTTAAGGAAACGGGGAGCTCTGATGGTGGAGTTTTTTACGATGATTCAAAGATGTATCAGTTCGCTTACCCATCTCTTCAAAAGGGAGCTTCTACCTATTTAAAATACACGATCAATTATAATAATCCCAGATTTTTACGCTCTTGTTATATGCAATCGTATCTGCCTGTGAATAAGGTGAATATAAAGGTAAAGGTACATCGTGATGTGAAATTGGGATATAAACTCTTTAATACCGAGAATACAGGCCTGGAGTTTAAGCAATATACAAAGGGGAAATATACTTATTACGAGTGGAATGTGTCCGATATAGAGCCTTACCCTTATAGTGTAGGAGAGTATTATACCATTAGCTATTTTAGTCCACATATTATGTTCTATATTCTTAGTACGGAGATCAAGGGTAACGAAGAACAGTATTTTGGAAGTCCTGATTTGTTATACCAGTATTATTATGATTTCGTTAAAGGGGTAAATGATCATCCTTCCGATGCGCTTAAAAAATTAGTTATTGACCTAACCGAAGGACTCAATGACGCAGAAAAGGCCAAAGCAATTTATTATTGGGTGCATGATCATATTAAATATGTGGCCTATGAGCATGGTTATGCAGGTTTTATCCCTGCTTCGGCTTCGGAGGTGGAGCAGAAACGTTATGGTGATTGTAAAGGTATGTCGAGTCTGATTAAAACGATGATGGATTTGGCAGGTCTTCCTGCTTATTATACTTGGGTGGGAACAAGACATATACCGTATACCTATGAACAAGTGCCTTTACCATCGGTCGATAATCATATGATTGCTTCTCGTATGGTGGGCGATTCTTTGATCCTACTTGATGGGACCTTTAGATATCTTGATTATGGTGTATATCCCTACCATATACAGGGTAAAGAGGTGTTGGTGGGCAAAGGGTTTGATGACTTTCAGATAGTTAAAGTACCTGTTAGCCCTGCTTCGTACAGTGTTATTACGGATTCATCCTTAGTGTGTATGGAAAATGACATAGTGAAGGGACAAACAAAGGTTGTGTATACAGGTTTCAGTAAACTTGAGCTGGCCTATACAATGGATGGAGTTAAACCCGATGATTATAATAAAACTTATTCCAGAATCTTTAATAAAGGAAACAATAAGTTCAAGGTAATTAAGCAGGAAACCGATAAGTTATTCGAGTATGAAGTGCCTGCAGAGATTAAATATGACTTTGAGATTGGTGATTATTATAAGCAGATGGGGGATGAGATATATATTAACCTGAATGTCGATAAGCCCTATCAAAATATGTTAGTGGATACTACAGGTACTATAAATCCAATACAAAACGATTTTTATTGTATCGAGAGATATGTTACACGCTTTCAAATACCACCGGGGTACAAAGTAACTTATATGCCTAAAGAGGATGCTTTTTCCAGTTCAGAGTTTAGCTATTCGTTAAAATATAGGAAAGAGGGCGATTTTATTGTTTTAGATAAAGAACTTGTTTTTGATTTTTTTGTATTGCTCGAAAATAAATTGCCTCAATGGAATAATATGATCAAATCATTAAATAAAAATTACAGGAGAACCCTGGTGTTAAAAAAGGATGAGTGAGAGAATCCTCTTTTGTATTAATGGGTGCTGAAGAATGATACAGATGTTCTTTTGTTCACTCTATACTAATGTATGATTGAAATAAATTAATTATTAACATATGAAATATACCCTTTTGCTTTTGTTTTGTTGGAGTATTACATGCTTACAGGCGCAAAACGACAATGTGGCTTGGGCTGCTAAGCCTATGTTTTCAACAATTCTGGATGAAAATAAGAATGAAAATGTTATCGGAATCTTTCTTAGTGAGAAGGTTGATTGCCACTATAATAGTGAAGGGAGTTTGGAAATGATTCATACTTTGCATAAAAAGTTCAGGTTGAATAATGATGAGGCTATTAATCAGTTCAATAAGCTTTCGGTAAGCCTGAATGATGTTATTGAAGTGATTGATATTAAGGCTAGAGCTATCAAAAGCAACGGTAAAGTTATTGAGTTTGATAAAAATAATATCAAGGAAATTAAGGATGAAGATAGTGGTAAGAGCTATAAAATATTTGCCATTGATGGAATAGAAAAAGGTGATGATGTAGAGTATTATGTAGTTCGAAAAATGCAAAGCAGTAACTTCGGACGTACTGTGTTTCAGTTTACTTATCCTTTACAGGAAGCTTCATTTGAAATTATAAGTCCTAAAAATCTGATTTATGATGTAAAGGGTTATAATGGTTTTCCCAATGGTCAGTTTAGCTCACTCGACGACGAACGTAATCAGGTGATGTGTCATAAACAAAATATAACGGCCATAAAAGACGATAAGTTTTCGTACCTCACTCCTCGTATGGAGAGAATAGAATACCGCTTAGATTATAATATTGACAGGAGTAAGTCGCAAAGCCTGACCTGGGATGATGCGGCTATCAGTGTGTATGAATCTATGTATTTGAATGTAGATTCCAAAATAATGGATCAATGGATGGCACTTGCAGCAGTTACAGGAAGCGGAGAGTTGGAAAAAATAAGACAAGTAGAACAGTTTGTAAAATCGAATATTTATGTTGAGAAATTCAATGCCCCTGAATTCTCTGACCTGAATTTTGTATATGACAATAAGGTTACCGGTAGTCGCGGTATAGTTAAATTATATGCCAATATCTTTAAGCAATTAGGCATTGAGCATCAGTTGGTATTAACTTCAGAACGCGATAATATTAAATTCGATGGCGATTTTCAAACCTGGAATTATCTGGATGAGTATCTGATTTATTTTCCTGCTATAGATACCTATCTTGATCCTTCTATTCACGCTTACCGCTTAGGGGTAGTTAATGCTATGCTTACCGCTACCGAAGGTTTGTTTGTGATTCCGGTGAAGATAGATGATTTTGAGGCGGCTATAGGTAAAGTGAAATATATACCTGCCTTACCATATTCATTTAACTACGATAACATGGTTATTGAGCTCTCTATTGATGTGGATGAAAATACAACACGCATTGTAACTGATAGAGGACTTAATGGCTTAAGCGGAGGTTATATCCGTAATTTTTACAAGATGATGGATGCAGAGCAAAAATTAAATACCCTTAAAGATCTCACCTCAACCAAAGCTCCTAATCCTAACTATCATACACTTGAAGTTAGGGAAGGCAGTGAATATGAGGCTATCAAGGATGCAGAGTTTATTATTTATTCAGATATCACAACAGATGCTTTTCTGGAAAATGCAGGTAATAAGCTCTTGTTGAGTATTGGGCAGAGCATAGGACCTCAAATGGAGATGTACTTTGAAGAGAATAGAACCGCTCAAGCTGAGAATGATTGGAACCGGATGTATCATCGCGAAATTATTTTTCATGTACCAGATGGTTATTCGGTGGTGAATCCTGAAGTGGCTAAGATGAATATAGTGGAAGGGGATGTATACGGGTTTGAATCTGATTTTACGTATACCGATGGGGTGTATAAAATAATCATCGATGAGTATTATAAGCATATAATGGTTAAGCCTGAGGAGTTTGATGGCTTCAAAAATGTGATTAATGCTGCCGCTGATT
>JBFHKL010000286.1:0-5364 GCA_041595375.1 Saccharicrinis sp. | reverse complement strand
TGATATTTTTGCAAGGCTTCGGGATGATCGCGAAATAGAATATTGGTGTTTAGTAAGAGGTCATCAAAATCCATTACACCTGATTTATAGCAATGTCGCATGTAACGGGTGTATATCTCATAAATCATTCCCTTTTTAGTTGCCTGATCTTCCATCATGCGGTGTTGGTCACGCGCATAGGCTGCAGGGGTAACTAGGTTGTTTTTTGCCGAAGAAATTCGGCCCAATACTGCACCGGGTTTATATTCTTTATCGTTTAACTTCATCTCCTTAATGATAGATTTAATTAAACTTTTAGAATCAGAGGTATCGTAAATCGTAAAAGAAGAGGGGTAGCCAATTCGTTCTGCTTCAAATCTGAGTATGCGGGCAAAGATAGAGTGAAAGGTTCCCATCCAAAGATTTCGGGCAATGTCATTACCTACGATCGAAGCAATACGTTCCTTCATTTCGCGGGCCGCTTTATTTGTAAAGGTAAGCGATAAGATCCGATGGGGTGGAACACCTTGTGTTAATAAATGCGCAATGCGGTAGGTTAATACCCGCGTTTTACCTGATCCGGCACCCGCAATAACCAATGATGGACCGGTTGTATTTTCAACAGCCTGGCGTTGAGAAGGATTTAATTGTTCGAGATAATTATGCACTAAACTTGATTTTGATGATGGACAAAGATATATAAAAATGAGGCTTTAATGATGAACAGGAGTCGTGATATTTTAATGTTTTACTAACGTTCGGTTATGCTTATGATATAATGCCCAGAGGTATTGATTTTCGCTTAGCTATGAATAAATAGAATAATCTGCTGGTGATATGGGCATATCGTTAGGATTAACCTTGTTAATATGTATAGCAGCAGTGACAAATGTGTTAATAAAAGTTAAATTTATATTGTGCCAAGATTTTTAGTATCCTGTTGTCCAGTTAGGTATAAAATCTATACTCAATATTGAGTATAGACGATATAAAGGTCCTAATATACCTTTATATAAAAAACGAAACGTAGTCAGGCTGTTTAGGGAATATTTAAGGAAAGAAGATGTTTTACTCCATAGTAAAATAGTAGCGATTTACGGATCGAACATCTTCAAGTGTGTGACATGTTGATTATAGTATTTTATTGAGGTGAAAAGTGTAATGGAGTTTGCGAATAGCAGTCCTTACATATGGAAGATAATGTATTCTGTCAACGGGAGTTGTAGTTGGTGTTTTGAGATAGGTAAGGACGGGGAAAATTGTAACTAATCTTTATGAGAATTAATTCTGCCTTTCAATTAAGTGCTGTCAATTTAAAAATAAAGATATGTTTGAAAATAAGTTAACAGAAAATGAAATTGGTAGATATGTTCAGGATTTATGGGTTAAAAGAACTATGAGTACTGATGAGAATAATTACCTGCCTCATGCAAGAACGGATAATGGATATATGTGTTTAAGTAATCAATTTTATTGCATGTATACTTATCCATTGTTTCAATCTGCATTATTTTCATCAAATCTTGCTTCCTTGTTAGGGGTAAGGCCAAAGGGTTTCACAATTGAAGCATTGTATAAACTGATACATGTTGAAGATATTCAATATGTATTATTAATGAGTAAAAAGCTGTTAGAATATATGAGTTCTCATTTTGATGAATTGGAACCATTTAAATGCATTTTGGCTCTTCAGTTCAGAATGAAGAAATCAGATAATCACTATATAGATGTGTTTCAACAAACCTGTGTGCTCGAAGTTTATAAGAAAAAAAGAAGGGCTAAGCTCTTAAGCATCTATACAGACCTCTCTATGATCTCTTATTTGGGTGTGAAGCCTACCGTATGTGAACATAATAATTGTGCAACTTGTGAAAATAACAGCACATACGGTAACGGGGAATCGCTATGTGCATTTACAGATAGAGAGTTGGAGATATTATCCTTGCTAAGTAGTGGGAAAAGTAGTTTGCAGATTTCAGATCTGTTAAACATTAGTAAACATACTGTGGATACGCACCGAAGACATATGTTGTCAAAATCGCAAGTGGCTAACACTACCGAATTAATAGCTTATTTTCTTTCGAATAGTGTAGCGGTTGGTTCAGTTTCTGATGTCTCATGGGGATAGGGTTTTATTTTGATAAATAGATTAAGGGTAAATGTTAAAATAAGTTAATGGGATTTAAATTCGCACACTCTTAAATTCTATTTATCAGTGATGTAGCTGATAACGTTCGATAGCGTATATGGACATAGAGGGAAAGAACATGTAATTTTATAATGTGTTTCAATCACAGCTCTATTGAATCATTACTGTCTTCGATTTAAATCATTTTTCTTACCGCTTTACTGAACGAATAAAATGGCCTTTGTTGTGTAAATACAATTTTTGCTTGCTTATAACATGAATTATTAATTTAAAAATGGATATGATGAAAAGAACAGGATTAATGACCGCATTGTTACTGTTGGTAGTTGTAGTCTTTGCTCAGGTCAATGTAAAAGAAACTACTGTTGTACCACCTAAATTTATTGGTACTGAGGAGTTGAATATGGATGCTGCTAATGGTTATTCTCCCATTTGTAATTTTATAATGGAAGATTTAGCAGAGATAGAAGGTTTTAATCAAGGAGTGGTGGTGGTTAAGTTTATTATTCAGGCAGATGGAACCTTAACGGACTTTGATATTGTGAATTCTGTTTCTACTATGGCAGATCAATCGGTTGTGTCCTGTTTAAAAAAGACATCGGGGATGTGGCAACCGGGAATGGTGAATGAAGTTCCGAGGCCTATGGAAAAAGAAATGCAGGTTAAATTCATAGATCCTAATAGTATTCCGCTTGAGCTTATTGCTCAACAGAAATTAGAATACGGACTTAAGCTTTATTACAGTGCCCAAGAGGTATTGGGTAATTTTTCTTTAACTAATGAAAAAGCAGAGAGAAAAGCAGATAAGAAAATAAAAAAAGCAATCAGGTTTATTTCAGAGGCCAATGGTTATTTGCCCAATGAACCATCATTTATTTTTTGGCAAGCCTGTGCCTATGAATTTGCCGGAGATGAGTTAAATAAAGGAGAACGTTTAAACAGATTTGGTGAATTGGTGAATTTAAATTATCAGGCTCAAATAGAGTTGGTTGATATTGTGTTAAGATAGATATGTAGTATGATAATTTGATTTTTGATTCTGTGAGAGGATGTTTAATTGTTTTAGGATTATGTTTTATTTGACAAAACAATCACAGAAACAATCAAGTAGTCATTAGAAGATAAAATTCAATCAATTAAGATTTGCCACTGGGGTACTGAGGCCACACCGATACACTAAGGTATAGTGAATTCAAGTGTATAAAGTACCTAAGTGGTTTTTTCATTAAACTAAATTTAAAACTGCCTTACTTTTATTTTAGGATAAAACGTACTTAGGTTGTATTTCCTGATTCATATTAGTCAGATAATCAATTATCTTTCCTGGCGTAAGGTAAATCTCTTGTTTTAGTTTTTTGTATTTGGTACCAGCATCAGAATCGTACAATACTGTATGAGCCCAATCGTGCAGCTGCCATCCAAGTCCACGTTCAATAGTCATTTCGTCTATTTCATGTTCAAATTTTTTCTTGGCTTTTTTGTTTGTATAGCTTATTAATCTTTTAAAGATGCCCCAGATATCTTTTTCGGAGTAATCAATAAAATGCGAAAACTCATGTGCTAATACGCCAATTTGAGCATTGTATGAAACCTTAGATAATTGAATGGAACTATCTGTTAAGCTACTATTTATGCGTACAATATATCTTCGGTTTTCTTTTTTACGAAAAAGAAGAGAATAAACGCTTGGACGAGCATTTAGAGTAGTATTGATTTTTTGGTATTTAAAACGAATGTGTGAGTTTTTAAGTTCGGGAAAATAGGCTAATGCATGATAAATGGGCTGGCTGAACTCGGGTAATACTTTTTTATTGATCCCCATTTTTTTTTCGATCAGTGTCTGTTGCTCGTTTGTTAATGGCTTAAAAGCTCGTTTGGGTTCAAAATTTTTTTTCCTCTGTGTATTTTTTTTCAACTTCACAATCGTCATCACCTACTTTTTTTTAAATAAAAAACATCTTTAACCAACGGCAATTAGTTTCACAATATTGGCAATTAATTAATGTAGATTACCTATAATTAGCTGATAATGTTTCGATTTTATTGTTTTTTAACAAATAGAAGTGGGGAGCAAAATGGGCCATAGTTAGCCTTATGTGAATAAGAAGGCTCTGCTAGCCTTAAATTTATTGTAAATAAGGAATAGTTTGCGAGGATTGGATGTTACTTTTGCTGTGCCCTGCTACAATTTATTTTCTTCAATATCGTTTAATTAAATATCTTTGATTCATTAACATGAAGTTCTTAATATGAATACGTTGCTTAAAGTTTTTTATAGTGTTTTGGCTTTAATTGCTGGCATTCAGCTGAATGCGCAAATTGTTGCAAGCGGTTATGTCGATGAGGAAACAACAAGTTATCCAACGCATGCAGAGAATGATCCCATTTATTTATTTAGTAATGTGGAGTCGGGTTCATTAATTGCAACAGAACCTGATGGAGTTACCAGTGTGGAGTATATTTGGTATATCTATAACTCGGGAAGTTGGACTGAAGTTCAATCGGGTACTGAACCTATGTTGTCATCTGTATTGCAGGAAAACGCAGGATACAAATTGATTGTAAATGATAATGGAAGTTCGGTGGGTGAGTATGAGTGTTGGGTTTTTCAACCAGAACTTACATCGGCTGAGATAGATTCTGTAGAACATACCTGTAGCACATTAACCCTTGAAGCTAATGTGGAATCAAAAGATTTAACGTATTATGACTTAAGCAGTGGGGCAGCTGTTGACCTTGAATATTCCTTATCTTATCTATGGTCTTCAGATACTTCTGATGATATTTCCGGAAGTACTGATCAATCTCCAAGTATTGATGCTCCTGTTGAAGATACTGAATATACGGTTTCTGTTTCCGCTTTTAATGGAGCATCTTCTTTAACAGCATCTTTAGCGGTGGAAGCCATTGCTGTATTGTCTGATTTTTCTTTTTCAGCAACAGATCGGGGCAATGATAATGAGATTCAGGATCTGGATAGCTATGAAGGTTCGGCGCCTGTTGTGGTTAGTCTTACCAGTGAAGCCAGTGGTAACTCGCTTGACTATGAGTGGAATTTCCTGCGTACCGATGATGATTATAGCTACTCACCTCATATTGAGTCAAATACCAATTTCACATTTACTGAGGCGGGGACTTATACCGTTACACTTACGGTAACCAACGTTTACAGCGAATGTGAAGACGAAGAAAGCAGTAGCATTGAGGTTAAAGAAATGTATGTGGATGTACCTAAT
>JBFHKL010000285.1:0-5385 GCA_041595375.1 Saccharicrinis sp. | reverse complement strand
CCGTAAATCAACCACTAATTTCTGATACTTTTGTACCGACCAATAATTAGCACCTCCACCTACTAACTGACGGAGTTCTGAACGTGGATATTTAGAACCTCGAGTGGTAGCTCCTGCACAATGACCACGAAACACCACCTCACCATTGCGCACTTCAAAATAAGGAGGCATCTCAAAATTTATCAACTCCTCTCCTTCCACTTCATAGGATTGTTTGTTTCTATCGTTTACGTCATCAATATCTGTATTATCATTCCCATCCTTATCTACGGGAAGAGAAATTTTCCAATTGACGATACCCGGCATAATATCACTGGGGAAAGATGTTTTCATCTCTACAATATTCCACTTGCAATCATCACCTGATGTTTTAACAGGAACCATAGAAACAAGTCCGGTTTCTGCATCCAGTTTTAAACACTGCTTAGTTTTTTTATGCTCAATATAGCAAGTCCCATCACCAGCATCAACCACCAGCCATTTAGCAAGAATACCTGTTTCTTTTTTTGAAGACAGACTTAGATTTTTCCCATCATAATACAAACGTTCACCAGTTTCGTTTTGATTAATATAACAAAAGTCTTTATACACTTTCACAAAACGCCATTGCGATTGCGCTCCTAAATCAGAGTTTTCACTCAATACAAACTCTTTACTTTCAGAATCAACACCTAAACGTTTACCTGACACACTATGGTCCAAATAAACCCAGTCACCCTCAATATAAGTCGCAAAAGACTGCTGAACCCCAGTGGTAAGCAATAGCGCAACAAAAAAAATAATTATTTTTATATTCTTCATATACAATTTATTTTAAAATTTCCATCAAGCAAGGATGTCCTAATATTTAAACCAATGATTTAACCAAATACACACCTACTATAAATCAAAATAGTTATAGCCTATATAAGCAATTAGTTGCTGTGCGCGAATAAAATGAAGATTAATTTAGAGTGCCGAAAATAATCATCCTATTTCTTTAAAGCAAATTATTTCTTCTATCTGACCAATAAATTATTCTCTCCCTTTGGAATCAAGTTCTTCATTTCAGGCAAAATAAACTTTTTAATAACCTTATTGGCCGACTTATAACCTATTTCAATTAGATCGTCGACCTTAAAATAGTCCCAAGGGGAATATTTAACAATGGCTCGTGGTTCAATATAAAAATCGCAATAAGTTCGGCTTTGCCACACATTTTGAGCAATAGCTAAGTTAAATACCCGCTCCCCAACCTGTTTAGCCGAATCAATTTTATCCTGATGACTAACCGGATTTACATTAGAACCTATAATATAACTACATCGTCCAACCAAAGGCTCTGCAGGTAAATTATGAAACAAACCGCCATCAACATAAGAAAAGCCATTCACCTGAACGGGAGCAAACACAACAGGCACACTGGCACTTGCTATAACCCAATCCATCAGGTGGTCACCACTATAAATCATCTCCCCTTTTCCTGTATTCAGATTGGAAACAGTTACAGACAATGGCTTTTTCAGTTTTTCAAACTCATCATACCCTATGTACTTTAACAACAACTCCTTTACGCCGGCCAAATTTAAAAGACCTGGTCTAAACCACTCCATTTTAAACCACTTATAAATCTTTTCGTCTTTAATCATGAGTTCAATCTCATTGGCCTTAAAGCCGGCTGCACAAAGCACTCCGACAATGGCCCCCATGCTCGTACCTGCTATATGATGCACTTCGATACCCTGTTCTTCCAAAGCCTTAAGTACTCCAATATGCGCAATGCCTCTTGCTCCACCACCACTTAGTGCTATTCCTATTTCATTTTTTTTATGAATCATCTTCTTTTAATTACGCCATTCAACAATATGCCCTTCTGTTTGAGATAATAAATGCTGAGGTATGCACTCCTGAATAGTTTGAAACAAAACTTCAAGTAATTGCTTTTTTGCAAAATTACGCGAATAGATCATACTAACTTCACGCAGAGGATCACTATCTCCTATATTTCTAATCTGAGCCTTTCTGTTGTTTAGCACATTTTCGTCTACAGACAGCTCTGGCAACAAGGTGTACCCTCCTTCTATTTCCACCAGTCTCTTAATGGTTTCGAGAGAACCACTCTCATAATTAATAGAAGATTCCTCTACCATCTTATCATAATACGAACATAAATTAACAACCTGGCTTCGGAAACAATGCCCACTACTCAGCAACCAAAGCCCCTCGCTGGCAATATCCTGTGGCTTAATTATTTTTTGCGTGGCCAGATGGTGCTTATTATTGACATACAAAAACATTCGCTCGTAGAATAATAATTTTTCGTAAATACCCACTTCATTAATTGGGGTGACCAATAAACCCAGATCGAGCTCATCATTATGCAATTGCCTGATCAGTTCTTCGGATAATAGCTCTTTGATAGTAATTTTTACCTGTGGATAGGCTTTTGAAAACTCGCCCAAAAAAAGAGGCAATAAATAAGGAGCCAAAGATGGTATAATTCCAACAATAAGCTCTCCTGATATATTGTTCTGGTATTCTTTTATCAGATTATAGATGCGTTTATTTTCAGCCAAAACTATCCTGGCCTGTTGAATAATCCGCTCTCCAATTTGTGTAGGCACAACCGGCTGCTTTGATCGATCAAAAATAACCACCTCCAATTCATCTTCAAGTTTTTTTATCTGCATACTCAGAGTAGGTTGAGATACAAAGCATTTTTCACTGGCTGTTACAAAATGACGATAAGTATCTATAGCCACTATATATTCTAATTGGGTTATCGTAATCATATAAAATTATTTTATGCCGTTTTTTTTACAACTCAAATATAATCAAGTATTATAAATATTATTTATACAATCATAAAAACAATCGATTTGATTGATAATATAAAAACCTTCATCTTTGAACTGTTAAATGAAAATAAAGAAAATTTCATCACAGATAATAAAATAAAAAAAATAATAGCATGAAAAATTTAATTGGATTAGACGCAGTAAAAGCAGAAGTATTGGCAGACAAACTTAACGAATTATTAGCCAATTATCAGGTGTTCTATCAAAACCTAAGAGGATTTCACTGGAACATTAAGGGAAAAACTTTTTTTGAATTGCATGCCAAATTTGAGGAATACTACAACGACGCAATTGAGAAAGTAGACCAGATTGCCGAACGCATACTGACATTAGAAGGCGAACCTTTGCACACCTTCAGTGCCTATTTACAAACTTCTAAGCTACAAGAAGCTAATGGTGTAAGTGATGGCACTAAGGCGGTAGAAATAGTAGTGGAAAACTTTTCAACCCTAGTGAGTCTGGAGCGTGAAATTTTATCACTCGCCGGAGAAGCAGACGATGAAGGAACAGTTTCTCTCATGAGCGACTATATTTCGGAAACTGAAAAAACATTATGGATGCTTAATTCATATTTGAAATAAATAATATTATACAGAACTGTTATTTAAGCCCAAATGGATTCGTCCTTTGGGCTTTTCTTATTAAAGAATATCATTATTTTTGTGACTTATAAATTCATCTATAGATAATGATTAATTCATCAAACATGCTAATAGGCACTCCTCTTTCACCCACAGCTACTAAAGTAGTGATGTTGGGTTCTGGCGAACTTGGAAAAGAAGTTGTTATTGAGTTTCAACGCTACGGAGTTGAAGTCATTGCCATCGATAAATACAAACATGCTCCAGCTATGCAAGTAGCTCATCGCAGCTATGAGGTTTCCATGTTAGATGGTGAAACTTTGGCTAAAATCATAAGGGAAGAAAAACCTGATTACATTATTCCTGAAGTGGAAGCAATAGCTACAGATACCTTAATTGAGTTAGAAAAAGAAGGTTTTCAGGTGATACCCACAGCAAATGCGACCAGTTTAACCATGAATCGTGAAGGCATACGCACTTTAGCAGCTGAAGAATTGGAATTAAGGACCTCTCCGTACAAATTTGCAGGCACCAAAGAAGAGTTTGAGGCAGCGGTAGCAGAAATAGGATTTCCCTGCGTAATTAAACCTATTATGAGTTCTTCGGGCAAAGGACAAAGCATTGTTAAAAGCAAGTCTGATATCGACTACGCCTGGCACTATGCACTGGAAGGAGGCAGAGGAAATAGCGACCGAGTGATTATAGAAGGATTTGTAGATTTCGATTATGAGATAACACTTTTAACCATCAGCCACATAGGAGGCATATCCTTTTGTGCACCTATTGGTCATCGTCAGGAAGGAGGTGATTACCAAGAATCATGGCAACCACAAGCCATGAGTGACAAAGCCCTCACAGAAGCACAATATATAGCCCAAAAAGTGGTATCAGCATTGGGTGGCAGAGGATTATTTGGTGTTGAGTTTTTTGTGAAAGGTGATCAGGTTTACTTTAGCGAACTGTCACCCCGCCCTCACGATACAGGAATGGTGACCATGATATCTCAAGATTTAAGTGAGTTTGCCCTACATGTTCGTGCCATCCTAGGCTTACCCATCCCCAATATCGTTCAGCATGCACCTGCTGCCAGCAGTGTCATTATGGTCAAAGGCCATTCTGCTCAGGTGAGCTTCTCAGGATTAGAACTTGCTCTGGCTGAACCCGATACTCAGCTTCGTTTATTTGGCAAACCAGAAGTGCAAGGAGAAAGAAGAATGGGGGTTTGCCTGGCTCGCGGAGCTTCGGTAGAAGAAGCAAGAGAAAAAGCCAACAAAGCAAGCCAATCCATTGTAATTAAATTGTAAGCCTGCAATAGCAATACTGATAATCCCATTTTTAGTATGATTTTAACCTTGGGTATTTTCTCAATACAGCAAAATAAGTAATATTGATAGCTGACAGACCTTTGGCTAAGATGAATGATTGTGCTAAAGCAAAATGAATGCAACGCTTATATCATTAACGAATTGGAATAAGGCTCATTTTATATGGCCCTGGATTCTAAATCTTCTGAATTAAAACTTTATAAAAGATAAAAGCCTAAGTTCGGTTGCTAACATCCGAACTTAGGCTAACTAAATAAATTCTAAAATTAGTGGAATAAAATAGCAGATACGATACACCAAATTCCTACAAAAATGCCCAGCATTCCAATCTTTCCTTGCATAGGAGCAAGCTTAGTCAAAAGTTGTTCTCCTTTTAGTCTGGCCTCTTCATTTTTAGAAAAAGCATACTTAGCAATTAAACCATAGCCTAGCATAAAACCTAATACAGCTTGCAATACATTTACCGCCAACAATGTAGCCCAATAAATAGGCCAATTGGCAATCATACCCATACCTAATATGCCACTAAATATAATACCATAAATACCCCAAAAGCAGAATAACACACCAATCCACCCCTGGTAAGGAGCTACTTTGTCAAGTAATTCACTTGCATTAGGTTTTTTTGCCAATAAAATAGAT
>JBFHKL010000284.1:0-5399 GCA_041595375.1 Saccharicrinis sp. | reverse complement strand
CCTCAGGGTTAAATTCTGCCATCAAAAAATATTGTTGATTAAACTCATCTGCCGTAAGACTTAATGCAAAATTATCGGACTTACCAAAATATTTAGAAATCATACAAGCCCGCTGCGACTGATGTATATTTGATCCGTAAAAAACATTGAGCTTTATGTTTTGCAACACTAAGCCCAGATTTTCCTTCTTATGCAGATCATCCAATGGAATATTAACAGCGGTAGGGATATGAAATTCCTTATATTCTTCAGGAGATCTTACATCAATCACATTATATTTATAGTACTGATTCATCAACTCATAAGCCAACTTATCCGGATCCATCATCTTAGGATTGCATTCTCCCGCTGCTATTTTTTCATCAATACGCGCATTCATTAACTCTTTTTTTGTAGGGGTAAGCATCACAATAAACACTATCAAAATAGGAGCAGCTACAATAATTGAGTTTTTAATTATCGTAGGCTTAAACCATTTTGTTTCCCTATTATTCATTTTATTTTCAATAACCGTAGTCATCACAAAGGCTCCTGCAGCAACCAAAATCATTACTATTCCAAACATCTCACGAGATAAACCCAATTGGTCGAACATTAAAACAGGTCCCCAGTCTTCAGCAGTATAAATCCCCTCGAGCAAGGGATAGCCTTCGGCAAATGCAAAAATTCCTATTACACTGCCCAGCAAAAATGCCATTCCATCCACCCGACCTGTTGCTGCAGCACATGCGCTCGTTCCTGGACAGAAACCACCAATAATAAAGCCAAATCCCATAATACCCCCACCGATGAGTGCTGACCACAAAAAAGTTGGGTTGATATAGATGATATTCACATCGAGTAAATTGAGGTGGTTTAGTACAATCACCCCTACCATAGCTGTAATACCGGCGGTAAAAAACACTCTTAAAACAGTAAAGTCGTAGCCATAAAAAAGGCCCACTAATTTTTTTGTAGATGCAAAACCAGCTTGTTCAAGTGCAAAACCAAACCCTACTCCAATAATCAGGGCTATCATATAATTTAATTCTTCACTAATAATATCAGGTACTAAGGGTCCCATAGCTATTGTTTTTTAATCCATAAATTTCTAAAAAAATAAGCCACCATATAAGCCATACCAAAAATGGCCATCATGGTTATTATTCCGCCAAACGACATAACAGCCATGCCACTAAGAGCTGATCCGGAAGTACACCCTCGTCCCAACTGACTCCCAAAGCCAAACAAGGCCCCACCAATAATTGCTCCTACAATACGGGTTGTATTTTTCACCCCTGTTCCTTTTTCTAATTTTAAAGCTACTCTATTAGAGGCTACTCCCGATACAAAGGCTCCAATAAAAACACCCAGCACTTCAAATACCAACCATGATTTCATAGGTCCTTCTGGATGCGTTTCTTTATAATCGCTATAATAAGCTGTATTGGCTGCATGAGATGGCGCCACTGTTTCTACCGTTTGTATCATTACACTCTTAAAAGCTCCACTGGCTCCAAGACCTCTTCCGGTAACATAAATGGCAATAAGGAGCACAAAGCCCAGAAAAAATCCTGCCAGATAAGGATTCATATATTTTTTAGGAGATTCTGTTATCATGATTTAGCTTTTTAATTTTCGACTATCATCTTTCTCTTCATCATTTTCATCTTCCAACTCTTCCCATCCTGTTAGCATAGCCTTTATATTGGCAGTTAACGAATGCCCTGTAGTGGTCATATATACATGAATAATAATAAACGATATTAGCAAGAATGCACCCAATGTATGAATCACAGCAATCCATTCCAATGGAATATTTAAGGCAACTACCCTATCATTTAGATCAAATGATTTATAATACATATACAGTAAACCCGATAAAATAACCATAGGAGCCATCACCAGCTTAAATCCCAGATAAACCACTGCCTGAAGCGGATTTAACTTTTTTCGAGCCGACTTTATAGTTGGATGTGGCTCTCCTTTAAACATTCCGATGGTATAATAACGAATCTGAGCCTTCAGTCTCGATAAGGTAGGGATATACTGCCGCCACTCACCTGTAGTAAAATGCCAAAAAACACTAAAGACAATTAAACCCAAAAGCAAATAGGAAGATGCCCGATGGAAGATCACCGCTTTTTCAAACCCGAATAAATGCAGCGAGTCATGTATTTCGAAACCGGTGATGGCCAAAAAAAATATCAAAGCCGCCTGACTCCAGTGCCAAAAACGCTCAAATTTTTTGTATATATAAACCTTACTCATACGATCTGTATTTTAGTTTGTAATTCTCAGCCAATAACTTTTTTTTAATTCCGGATACTACGCCTGAATCCTATCTTTTATTTATTTCCGATGTTAATTTCTTCTGATTCTACTTCGTTTTTTCGTAATGAATTCACAAAGCGTGCTAAGCCGTGAATGAATACGCCAATCAAAGAACCCCAAAATAATAATCTGCCCATCAGGTCAACCCAGCTATTCCTGTCCCTTCCCGGCATGTAAAATCCATCTAAAGATGCCAAGCGGCTATTTTCAGAGCTATGACAATCGATACAGGCCAAAGACTGTTCTTTGGGAGCCACCATATGATTAATGGGCCAATACATTTCCGTTTCCACAAAATCATATTCACCACTATAGGGCAAACCCATGCGTTTCATTCCTGCTTCTGCGGCAAGTCCCCAGTCAAAATCCTGCCAAAAAGCACTATCTCCCTCCTCTGGAGCATAAAGCTTAGGTTGTATAAGCATATTGGTTTTCGGATCATAAATCTGATCACCACGATGTACTTTGACCGGATAAATTTTTGAATAACGATCATCAGCAGCACCCAATAATCTATTAATCTGAACCGGTACGGTATCCATTTTATCTCCTAAAACATAGTGTTGTGCATTTCCATTAAACCAATAATAATCTGGTTCGACATTTGTAGCCCAATCAAATTCTCCTTTAATAGACATATAGGTATGGTTTCCCAAAGAATCATCTTCTTCATATGCATGTCCTTCTTTCAGTTTTCCTGCCTTAGACCAACGCCAAGCCATTTTTGTTGCATTTTCTTTGGCATAAGTAGGTATATGACAGGTTTGACAAGCTATTTTAGAATAATGCCTGTTTAACAAATCATCCAGATGAGGGCGTGAGGTATGACAATCTTCGCATTTTAAACGATTTACATCTGTCGATGACACAGAATATAACTTTCCTTTTATATCATGTTTTTCACCAGTATGGCAATCCACACAAGACATGTTTAAACCATTCTGAGCCATATGAACATCAGTAGTCCGACTGCAGGATAATAAGGCATCTTCCAAATCGCCATGCTTTACATTATTACCTCCTCCGCTATAAAAATGACAGCTCCCGCAATTCACCTTATTAGGCCGACTAACACTCTGAGCAACCTTGGTGAGGTTTACACTTCGATCAGGATATCCTGCCATTGCAGCACCTTTAATATACTCCTCACTCCCATCGTGGCATACCATACAATCCACATTCTTGGCATTATGAAAATCAAAAGTATTACTGGTCATACCAAAACCTATGTGACATTTTGCACATGCCTGTTCATTGGTATTGGATCCAATACAAAAGTTATTGATTACGTTTTTCTTTCCTATTTTAGATATACCCTTACCTTCAACGTAAGCTACCCGTTCCCAGTTCCAATGACTGGAGTGAATAATTTCCTCGTGCCGTTTATTATGGCAACTTATACATGCCAGCGTAACTTCCTGAGGAGATTTAAATTCCTGATTGAGAATTTCGAATTTACTATGATCAACCGAAGAGGTTGCTTTAGAAGCGTATTTCTGCTTTAATTCATATTGTGCAAAATTCATTGGCTCGGTTTGATGAAACAAATTAACACCAACCAACACAACAATGGTTGCCACAATAACATAAACAATAACTCTGTTCATAGATCTTTTATTAATTCATAAAAAAGCCTAACCATTAGGTTATTTGATCTTAAAGGGAATCAACCAAATATATATAATTATATAGATATATTGCAGTAAGAGTATACTAATTATGCTAATTTATATTTATTCTGATTAAAGATAAGTCATTAAAAATGAAGATGGAAGATGGAGTTTTAGAAATTAAAGTAGCCTAGCGCTGATTACAAGAGCCAAGGCTACTCTATTACTTTACTTCATTATAAATTCAAGAGGAATGTGTAATCTTTTGGCCCAATCGGTTTCTGTATGTGCATGACCTACAAATTCTTTGGTTATCCAGTTTTCACTCGTATAACCTTTTGTCAACATTACACTATCTATCATGGTCTGATAAGGCCTATACAGGCTATCTAAGGTTTCTGTGCCATAATCAAAATAGAGTCGATGATTAAAGTGCGATGGCAAGTATTCTTCCAGATAAGTTTTAAAAGCAGCGGGAATCTCCTTATTACTTTCAAAGGTACCCGGCCAATGGGTCGACATACATGCAGCTGCCCCAAACACCTCCGGGTATTCGCAAATAGCATACATCGAAATTAAACCGCCCATACTCGAACCTGCAATACAAGTACTTTCTATTCCTGTATTTGTACTGTAGACCGAATCGATATAAGGCTTTAACTCTCTGGTAATAAATTTTAAGTAATTGTCAGATGTTGGAGCTTGTATTAATCTCTCTTTACTTAAGCTATTAACTAGCTTAGCAGGCAACAAATCATAAGCTTTACGCGGGAAATACTCAATTGTTCTTAATTCAGGGATATTCCATATACCCACAACTATGGTTTCCTCAATCTTTTTTGCTTCAATTAGTTTGGTCATCACTTCTCCAACCTGCCAGCATTGACCATTCCATGTGCTTGTGCTATCAAACAACATTTGCCCATCGTGCATATACAACACATTGTAAGAATTACTTTCACGATAGCCATCAGGCAACCAAATATCGATATTCCGGGTTGGAACATAGTGCGAAGAAAAATCTTTTATATGCTCTATGCTGGCTTTATTTTGCTCTTTTAGGGTACACATACTAAAGATTAAGATAATAACTATAAAAACAATATTCTTCATCACGAATTTAATCTTTAATCATTTAAATTGGAACACCCCAAAACTCTTTTAATGCTATGCAATAACAGCTTGACGATTAACGATGTCAGATTTTATTTTACAAAAGTTTATCATAAAAGAAAACAACTTTAGCACTTAATCCATTATCGCCATTCGTTTTTCTGCTATCGCATAGCCTAATTCACCAAACCTACTTTCACCAATCGGCATAATATTTAATCCAACTCTCGGTAGTTCTAAATCAGAAACGCTATACTTTATTTCTTCAATAACTTAAATACTTTATACCCATTATCATTACCTATCAGATGAACTAAATATATTCCTGTAGCAAAAGAACCAACATTCACCTGTAGCTCTGTT
>JBFHKL010000283.1:0-5424 GCA_041595375.1 Saccharicrinis sp. | reverse complement strand
CTTTAATCATACTTCAAGCGTCTAAATTATTTAAGAAAAACAAAGGTACAATATAAATTGGTATTTTAAATAATAGCAGACCCATAAAAGGCATTTATTCTTTCAACAATACACACGCCACTACATGCATTAATAATTGATTATTAAATATATACATAAGGATTAAAAACACATTAACAGGTAAAAAGACCTCAGACAGATGTTATCTGCTAAATTAGCATGTAATAAACAGTAAATAACAGAATGAGCCCCGAGATATTGATAGACACTGATTTTTAGCTATTACATATGAATGTTTAGCATGAGTAATGCTAAACAAATACTAAAATTAAATAACATATTTACATAAAAAAAGAAGGCCGTATGGCCTTCTTTTAAATACTAACAATTTCCTTCCATAAAACACTCCTAAGGCCATCTTTTGATACCTTACCATCACCACACAGTCTGCTATCGACTATTTCTCTAGCCCTACAGTATGAGTGATATCTTTACTTTGGCAAGGAGTACTACTTTTTCTGTTTATCTTTGCGTTTGATAACATCAAGCAGCTCCACTTCAATAATTATAGTCTCCATAGGGCCTACTTTATTTCTGTATCCTTTTAAGCCATAGGCTAAATTACCTGAAATATAAAACCTATATTTCGAGCCTACACTCATTAACTTCATTCCTTCTTTCCAACCCTTTACCAAATGATTCACACTCAAAGAAGCCGTTTCTTTTCCCTTTTTAGAAGAGCTATCGTATTCCGTGCCATCTATTAAGGTACTACGATATACAACTTCAACCCTATCTCCCGAAACAGGCTTAACTCCTGAACCTTCGTTTATAATTTCATACTGAAGTCCACTCTCCGTAGTTATAACACCTTCTCTTTTCCCATTGACAGTCAATAAAGAATCACCTTTTAATTTGTTTTCATAGGCAGGCTTGCCTGGCTGCATGGCTTTTCTATCAGACACTTTTCTATTTACAGATCTTAAATACCCACTGGCAGTATTTTTTTTAAAATAAGACTTACCATAGGCCATCTGAATTACGAAAGCCGATTTAAAAACATCATAATCGAGACTATCGAAATCATTTTCATATCTTTTCTTTAAATGATCCGATACTTCTGACTTAACTAGGGCTTTTGCCAATGACTTACCATAAATTGTGTCCAATTGAGATGACATGTTGTTCATCAAATTTGAAGCAAGTAAATACCCCAATGCATAACTAACACTATCGGTTTCGTTTTTTAATGTAACTTTTCCGGCTCCAGGCATCACATTACAAGAAACTGTCATGAGAGCCAATATACTTAATCCTAAAATTAGATTTCTAATCCTTATTTTAAACATATTATTATTTTTTTAAAAACGACAGAAAATTTAACTTTCAAAGTTATGAAATTCAAACAAGCCCAAAGGCTTTAACTAAAATTCATTCAGGCAAGGAGCTAAAAAATATCATCCACAAAAAAAAGAAAGCCAATAGGCCTTCTTTTGTAGTATGGTATTTTCAGACTTCGCTTTCCCGAAATCTGCATTATATTACTTCGTATTATTCTTTAATCACATCCAACAACTCCACTTCGAAGACTAAAGTTTCCATTGGTCCTATTTGACCGGAACCTCTTTGACCATAGGCCAGTTCAGCTGGAATATAAAATTTATATTTAGAACCAACGCCCATTAATTGTAAACCTTCAACCCATCCTTTAATAACCTGTGTTACACCAAAAGTAGCAGGTTCACCTCTTTCAACAGAGCTATCAAAAACAGTCCCATCGATTAAAGTTCCATGATAATGTACCATCACTTTATCACCAGCAACAGGCTTAACATCTGACCCTTCTTTAAGCACTTCATACTGAAGACCGCTTTCTGTAGTAATCACTCCTTCACGCTTCGCATTATCTAATAAAAACGCCTCACCTTTCTTTTTATTTTCAAAGGCTGGCATCCCTGGCTGCATAGCCTTATTGGCTTGAGCTTTTTCGTAAGATGCACGCAAATAGCTATTTCCGGTATTTTCATCAAAATAAGACTTACCATAAGCTATTTCATTTAAAAAAGCTGCTTTCATCACATCATAATCAATACTATCAAAGCTTTGAGAGTAATTTTCTTTCATCGCATCCGAAAATTCCGATTTAGCCAAAGCAGCTGCCACAGGCTCACCATACAAAGTATCAAACTGAGCAGCAAGTTGTTGTTTCATTTGAGAAGCAACCATGTAACCTAAAGCATAGCTTACACTGTCGGTTTCATTCTTCAATTCTACTTCTCCGGCTCCTGGAACCTGAGTACATGAAACGGCCATGATAGCCATTACACATAAACCTAAAATTATATTTTTCAACTTCATTTTAATTATATTATATTATTAAACGATCTCTAATAATTCAACTTCAAACACTAAGGTAGTATGTGGTCCTATTTGCTGACCAGCACCACGTTCTCCATAAGCCAGATTAGATGGGATAAACAATTTCCATTTTGAACCAACCTCCATTAACTGAAGGGCTTCAACCCATCCAGCAATTACACCATTTACAGGGAATACAGCAGGTTCACCACGCTGAACCGAACTATCGAATACGGATCCATCAATCAGCGTACCATGATAATGACATTTAACATTATCGGTTGCTGCAGGCTTATTCCCTTGTCCCGCTGTCATTACTTCATATTGCAAACCACTATCCAGCACAACAACTCCTTCACGCTTAGCATTTTCTACTAAAAACTGCTTCCCTGCTTCTATATTAGCTTCAAATTGCTTACTTTGTAATTCTGTAAAAAAAGCATTAATTATTTGATTGGCTTCTTCAGGAGCAATCTCTGGCGTAGTTCCTTCAATATGGTGTTTTAACCCTCTCGCAAACGCTTCAACATCTAATCCTGCAACACCTGAATTTTGAAGATTTCCGGCTATGCTTTGTCCTAATGAATAACTTAATTTTTCCATTCTATTTAATCTGTTTTTATATACGCTGGCGAAGATAGTTTTTTAGTTATTGTGATGCAAACTATAATATGCTTTAACCTGAGTTTAACGCCTTACTCCCTGTCAGTTAGATGATAACCTTAGGATACTACCTATAACTTTATGGCACGCAGCATCTCTCGTTTACCGGGAGGGCCTGGTAAACGATCTACTTTAAATCCAACATCCTGCATGATACGACGTACAACTCCCTTGGCACAATATGTCGTTAATATTCCTCCAGGCACCAATGCATTATAAGCATTTTGAAAAATATCTTTTGACCATAAAGCAGGTTGAATATCGGGAGCAAATGCATCAAAATAAATCAAATGAAACCGAAGGGGTTCTATTTGCACTTTTTTAAAATCGCATTGCTGTTTTAAGATAAAAAATTGTTCATTAATCTGAGTTTCTATTTCCCAATTACATTGATGTATTTTCGTAAACAGCTGCTGAAATTTTCCTTCGTAAAATTCCCCATAATTTAACTGGGTCAACATTTCTGGGTCAACAGGATATTTCTCCATCGAATGATAATGAATTTCCTTTTCCTTACCATGAATAGCCGTTAAAAAAGCATTCAAGCCCGTTCCAAAACCAAACTCTAGCACATTTATTTTATCAGCAATAAGCTGCTTCAGGCCGGCTTCAATAAACACATGCATAGATTCCTGCAGCGCTCCGTTTACCGAATGATAATGCTCTTTCAATTCGGGAACAAACAAAGTATGCGAGCCATCCTTTGAGAGGGTTAGTTCAATTTTACCTTTTGTCATCGATTATATTTATCCCGCGAATTTATATTTTTCTGTTTAATAATATGCATTATTACCTTTGTAAACCTGAACTAATTGAGCGAATAAAAGCAGATGGATAGAAATACAGTGGAAAAGGAACCAGAAATAAGAAAGATTATTCATATTGATATGGATGCTTTTTTTGCTTCAGTAGAACAGCGAGACTTTCCTGAACTTAAAGGCAAGGCTGTTGTCGTAGGCTCTTCCTCACAAAGGGGAGTTATTGCTGCAGCAAGCTACGAGGCACGTAAATATGGCATTCGATCTGCTATGCCATCCCAGTTAGCCCTCAAAAAATGTCCTCATCTTATTTTTCAACCCCATCGTTTTGAGGTATACAAAAAAGTATCTGCTCAAATCATGAATATTCTACATGAATATAGCGATCTGGTTGAACCCTTAAGTATTGATGAAGCCTTTGTAGATGTTACTCGTAACAAAAAAAATCTAAAATCGGCCACTGCGATTGCTCAGCAACTGAAAGAAAGAATTTTTATGGAGACCGGTCTAACAGCATCGGCAGGAATAAGTGTAAATAAATTCCTGGCCAAAATAGCATCTGACTTAGACAAACCTGATGGCTTGTTTGTTATTAAGCCACGTGATGTGCTTCCTTTTATAGAGAGTCTCCCTGTTAAAGATTTTTTTGGGGTAGGTAAAAAAACAGCTGAACGGATGAACCAGCTAGGCATTTACTTTGGCAAAGACTTACAAAAATGGAGTTTGAATGGTCTGGTCAAGCATTTTGGTAAAGCAGGTTATTTTTTCCATTCCATCTGTTGGGGTATCGATACACGAAAAGTGATTCCTAACAGAGTAAGAAAATCTGTAGGCATTGAAAATACCTTTCACAACGACCTACAAACCAACGCTGAAAGGGTAATAGAACTTCATAAATTGATTGAAGGTTTATGGAAACGAATGCTAAAATCAGACAAATACGGCAGAACAATTACACTTAAAGTGAAATTTAACGATTTTAAGCAGCAAACACACAGTAAAACCATACTCCAAAATATTGAAGACCTGCATACGATTGCTCATTTAGCAAATACTTTATTACAGGAAATGGATATTGAAAAACCAGTACGACTAATGGGCCTTAGTACCTCTAACCTGGAAGAAAAAACGATTAACCAACCTTATCAATTAACCATCGATTTTGAATAATATACTATACAAACACACAGCTATGAATACCCAAAGAATAAAAAAAGGCATCTAAAAAAGATGCCTTTGCTTTTACAGTGCTTGTATTTTATCTAATAAAGCAACTGTCTTTTCCATTAAACCCTTACGTAGGCTCTTATAATAAGCTTTTACTATTTTCTTATTGTCTTTGCCATCAGGATGATTGGCTCTGGCAATAAAATCATTCCTCATGCTTATCACATCTACCATAATAGGCTGAATATCTTTTTCACTTACATTATCCATCAAAGCCATTTTTAAATATCCTTGTGATAATATTTCTGAAGCCAGATAATTAATATCTTTCTTTAGTTCTCTCACATTTGCCATAATTCCTATTTTCTATGTGTTTTACAATGTATGCAATATACGCTTAATTTATAACTTTTATCTAAACATATGAGTTGTTTATAAAAAATTTACCTCCATTAACAACATATACAAAAGTAGTACT
>JBFHKL010000282.1:0-5424 GCA_041595375.1 Saccharicrinis sp. | reverse complement strand
TTTTAAGTGCAAATGAAAAACACTCCCATCCTTGTTTATAATCAATTCTGATTCTTCAATTCTTCTAGACATATCATAATATTTTAACATGCGAAAGTTATTATTTTTTTACTAAAAGACTTATTCGCTAGCTTTGATTTTTCAAACAAGGATACAACAATATGGTATTAAATACACACAATAAATCATGAAGCTATAAATTTTTATGCATAAACATTATGAATTAAGCCGGCTTACAATTATTCTTTTTATTTTTGGCAAAAAAACAAGATGATACAACGAATACAATCCATTTATTTACTGATAGCTTTTGCGTTTGGGCTATCCATGTTTTTCTCCCATCAAATAGAATTTATGGCAGATACCATGTACACACTTAGCTTTAAAGGAATCAACACGCTGCAAACAAGCGAGACAAGCAAAAACATCCCTACCCTCGCACTAAGCATACTGCTGGTTTTAAGTCCCTTAGTTACATTTATTACTATTTTCCTTTTTAAAAAACGCTTCTTACAAATCAGATTATGCGCTGCTAATATTGCATTGCTTATTGGCACAACCGGATTAATCTATTATTTTGGCTCTATGGGATTAAAAGAACTTCCTGCACAAAGCCTGACCTATAGTGTAACAACAGTATTCCCCATCGCAGGTGCCATTCTTAACTACCTGGCATTACGTGCTATTTTAAAAGATGAAGCCTTGATACGATCTATGGATAGAATCAGATAAATATTTGACTATAAATAAAAAAAAGCTGCCTTTGGCGGCTTTTTTTATTTATAGTCGATTGCTTACCTCCCACCCTGCCTATTTCAATATAACCGTTTTTTTTACCAGACCAACAATACTAATCCATGCATACTTGCTATGCATAAATATAATACATCACAGGACTGCTATTCCTATAAATAAGCTACGTTTGATAAAGATAAATTAAATGTTACTATTTTAAATGTATCACAAGGCATCCATCCTCATTGCCCTTCGTTCATGATAATATCAAAGAACACCAAACTCCATCATGCGTATAAAGATTATTTAAAAACACATGAAACAATATTATTTAATGCACTATAATTAAATAACTCCAGTACACCATCGATACGACAAAAAGACTATAACCCATGCATTTAAACAAGGCATTAAATTTTATTAAATAAAACACGATAACTGACAAAAATAAATGGTTGACCAATAAAACCTAGCCTTACAAAAATATTTAATCATCAAAAACAAAACCTAATTCACTATTTAGCAACATACTACACTTGTTTTAAATAATATTTTAACTAAATAAATCAATAAATGGTTGACCAATTAATTGGTTTTCCTATATTTGTATAATAATGTTAATAAAAACAAATAATTATGAAAAAAATCTTTACTCTATTCACAATTTTATGCATGGCAGGTGTTATGCAAGCACAGCTACAATTCATCGAATATTTTGAAGACTATGCTGACGGAGATGATTTGCAAACATCCTCAACTCTTTCTGAAACCGAATGGTACCTTTGCCTCAAGGCTGATTATCAAGGAGGAACAGAAAGCAGCAGTCCAATTATTTCATCCACTCCATTAACTTATACTGACTACATTGCTTCCGGAGAAGGGAAATCGGTTGTTTTATCTTCGGCAGATGCTGATGATGATCGCATCACCACCAGACGCGTTTACAATGAAGCCATAACCGATAAATTGTACGCTGCCTTTTTGGTGAATGTAGAATCTGCTAAAACCAGCTTAAATGACTTTTTTACCTGGGAAGCTTCAACATCCAGCAATTTTGCACGAGGTCGTGTTTATGTAAGTGCCACAGAGGGAGATGTTACTTTCGGCATCAGTAAAAATTCATCAACCGTCAATTCTGTCAGTGGCTATGCTTTAAACACTACCTACCTTATGGTATTGGAATACGACAAAGTAGGTTCTGAAGACGATGGCGAAGATGATGTTGTAAGAATATATATCAACCCAGACATGTCTCTAACCTCAACAGAAAATACATCTATTGCCAACACAGACATAAATACCGATTACGACAGTGGTAATACTACATTAGCGATTAACTTACGCCAAAATAAGGTAGGTGTAACCATAAGTGGCATTCGCGTTTCAACCAACTGGGAAGGACTATGGAGTGGCACAACTGGCATTTTAGATTCACCTTCCTACGATGAATTAAGCCTATTGGTATATGATAATTACATTACCAATAACGAAACTCAAGCCGGTCAGTTAACCATGTATAACCTGGCAGGTAATACTTGTTTAAATCAAACTATCGATGCAAGTGAAACCATCACTGTTAATTTAGCTAAAGGTGTTTACGTGGTTAAATTTAAAGGCAATGATGGTTCTGTTAAGACCACTAAAGCATTTATCCGCTAATTACTAAGTATATTCAATATTAATATAGGTTAAGTTTTCCTCACATCCCCGGCAATAGATTATACTTTCACCGGGGATGTTATCTTTTCATCAGTTTCTTTTCTCCACGTAAAAAAGTGATTTAGTTAACACTTTGCTCAACTCTCTGCATGTATAAAAATCTCTCACTCCTACTCTTGATTTGCATTCACTTAAATACGAATGCGCAGGTCGTATTAAAAGCAGATGGCATAACAGATACATACGATCTAATCAATTCCGTGTTAGCTCCCGGTTATACAGCCGTAGAAGTGCCAGACTGCGACCACGAAGCATTTGGCCACCATATTACACAAACTTACAATAGTGAACTGGAAAACTATGTTTTTCAATTTCATATACATAGAGACGAAGACTCTGACAGATGCATAAACTACGACAGACAAAGAACAGAAATTAAAAGTTACGATCAGTCTCCTGATAATTTAAAAGCCACTGAAGGAGAAACAGTTGAATATAAATGGAAATTTAAGCTGGATGAAGATTTTCAACCCAGCAGTAGCTTTACCCACCTGCATCAACTTAAAGCTGTTGGTGGCACTGAAGAAAGCACACCATTAATTACACTAACAGCACGAATGGGTGTCCCGGATAAATTAGAGCTCAGATATGCCGAATACAGCAGTCAGGAAACCATTACCAAAGTAGATTTAGATCCTTTCAAAGGCATATGGGTCGAAGTCACCGAAACGGTTAACTATGGTGAATCAGGAAGTTATAGTATAATTATTAAAAGCTATACTGAACAAGAAACTTTACTTAATTACAGTACATCTGATATTCGCGTATGGAAAACAGATGCCGACTTTATTCGTCCCAAATGGGGTATTTACCGCAGCCTGAATGACTCAGTCAATTTGAGAGATGAAATAGTTTATTTTACAGATTTTAGTATAGAAGAAATAGTGGAGACAACTATTTCAAGCACAGTAGAAGAAAGAAATTATTTAATTTACCCCAACCCTAGCCATAACACATTTGTCATTACCAACACCAATGGAGAAAACATTGCCATACGAAACATAAGTGGCCAAATGATATGGAGTAAAGACAATGTGCTAGAGGATCAGTTAACGATTAACGACCTTAAGACAGGTGTTTATATCGTAACTATCTATAATCAACAAAAAAGCTCTTCTTATAAGGTAATTGTGAATTAATAATTAAAATAAAATATTAAATGAAAGCAACTTTAGTGATCATGCTGTTAGGTTTCTTTGGTTTTGCCAATGCTCAAACAATATTAAAAGCAGATGGAAAGACCGATACCTACGTATTAATTAATACCATACTGGCTCCTGGTTATAGTGTGATTGAGGCACCCGATTGTGCACATGAAGAATTTGGCAAACACATCACACAAATTTTTGATAAAGAATTAAACTGTTATGTTTTTCAATTTCACATACATACAGATAAAGATAACGACAGGTGTAAAAAATTTGACAGACAAAGAAATGAGATTAAAGCATACGAACAATCTCCAGAAAACACAAAAGCTACTGAAGGGGAAACTGTTGTATATAAATGGAAATTTAAATTGGATGAAAATTTCAAAGTCAGCAAGGGATTTACACACTTACACCAGCTAAAAGCGGTTGGCGGAAGCGAAGCCAATATGCCATTGGTAACACTAACTGCCCGCAAAGGAGATCCTGATAAATTGGAATTAAGATACGCCGAAAACACAACTCAAGAAACCTTGACCAAAGCTGATCTGAATGCTTTTAAGGGCAATTGGGTTGAAATAACCGAAACAGTTACTTTTGGAGAAACAGGCAAGTATAAGATCGAAATCATCAGGATTAAGGATGGAAAAAGCTTAATGAGCTATCAATCAAAAAAGATTCGAACATGGAAAACAGATGCTGATTTTCTTCGCCCTAAATGGGGCATTTACCGCAGTTTAAAATACAAAGATGACCTGCGCGATGAAGTGATTAGCTTTACCGATTTTTCTATTGAGGAAATATAAAAACATTGTGTCTGATTAAAGAAAAACCGCTCAGTGATCAACAACGGGTCACGAGCGGTTTTATATTTTCCATCTACAGATAAGTAAATAGGAGAGCCTTAAAAAAGCTTATATTTATAAATCCAGCACTAGCTTCTCCAGCTCATCGCCTCCTGACAGCATCAGCTCAGGATTTTCAAGCATCTTTTTGATAGTCACCAAAAAGCCAACAGAATCTTTTCCATCGATAATTCTATGATCGTAGGATAATGCTGTATACATTATAGGTCTGATTTCTACTCTTCCATTCACCGCCATAGGTCTATCTACAATATTGTGCATACCAAGTATAGCCGACTGAGGGGGATTAATCAGTGGTGTAGACATCATGGATCCAAACACGCCCCCATTAGTCACCGTAAAAGTACCACCTGTCATTTCATCCAGACTAATTTTACCCGAACGCGCCTTTACAGCCAACTGCTTAAGGGTCTCTTCTATTTGCGCAAGACTCATGGATTCGGTATTTCTGATTACCGGCACCATCAAACCTTTAGGTGTTTGTACGGCCACAGAAACATCTACATAATTAGGTGTTACAATCTCATCGCCATTAATCATCGAATTTACCATAGTATGCTTTTGCATAGCTAATGCAGAAGCTTTAATAAAGAAAGACATAAAACCCAACTTAACACCATGTTTTTCAACAAATAGGTTTTGATATTTTTTTCGCATCGCCATAATATTTGTCATATCCACCTCATTAAAAGTGGTAAGCATGGCTGTTTCCTGTTTAACAGCAACCAGACGGGCACTTAGCTTTTTACGCAAAGAAGTCATTTTTTGCCTGTGCAGCTCACGCTCTTTAGGCTGTGCAGCTAAGCCCTGAGGCAAGCCCCCCTCCACTTTTCCTATGCCTTGTTCCTTTATGGCACTAATTTCTTTTTTCGAAATACGATGAAGTCCATTTATTACATCATCCACACTCCATCCTTCTTCCTCCATTAACTTTTGAGCTACAGGAGTTATTTTCA
>JBFHKL010000281.1:0-5442 GCA_041595375.1 Saccharicrinis sp. | reverse complement strand
GTAAACAAACTCGAAGTTTATTTACTTTATTCATTAACCTTGTTACTTTCTTTCCTTTAACCTTGGATTCCTTTAACCTTATTTACATTTAACCTTTACTCCCTTTAACCTTTGGATTATTTGTCTTACCAGACTGGTTTTTATTTTTTTTCCCTGAAGATTATTACTACACTCAGCATAGCCTAAGCAAGCTTAGCTCTGCTCTCGCTTACGCAATAATTGTCTGTACCAAATAAAAACGAAACAAAAAGCGCCTTCAGCTGCAGCACTCGACGACCCATTACGCTGCTGAGGCCAAGATTACAAACACACAGTTTATTTCCTTTATACTTTAACCTTATACCTTTAAACTTAAATTCCTTTAACCATTCTCCTTAAGCACCTTTTAAACTTAAAAACTTGCTGAGGTCGAAGTATACAAAACAGGGTACTATATTATTTTATTCGTAATTGTTGGCGATTAAGTGAGTAGTTTTTTTTGGAGTAACATCGAAGCACCATACACTGAAATAATATATATAGTTACCTAACTACAAAAAAATGGCATCATATTATATGGCACCACTTTAAACACTCTTCAAACATTAGACTTTATATCTCCATGCATCTATTTTATATTTTTTAATACGAGTACCAAGCATTCTCTCAGTAATTTTCAGAAGTTCAGCTGCTTTGGTAATATTCCCCTTTGTTGTAATTAACCCTTCTATAATCAATTGTTTTTCCAAACGATCCAATACACCGGTCATACCTTCAAGAGACCCCGTTGCTGTAGAATCAGCAGTTTGCAAAGTGGGAGGCAACTGATAACTATGCACCACATTATCTCGCGATAAAATACAAGCACGCTCTATCACATTTTCAAGTTCCCTTACGTTTCCCGGCCAGTTATATACCATTAACATATCAATTGAGGTGGTTGTTATGCGTTTAATATTTGCGCCATTTTTTTTATTAAACTTTTGAATAAAATGATCAACTAACAAAGGAATATCATTACGTCGTTCTCGTAAAGCGGGTATAAAAATAGGAAACACATTAATCCGATAAAATAAATCCTCACGAAAACGTCCTTCACTTATTAATTCTTCCAGATTACAATTGGTGGCACAAACAATTCTAACATCCACTGAAATCGTTTCATTCCCCCCCAGTCGTTCAAACTGCCTCTCCTGAATAACCCGCAGTAACTTTACCTGAGTCGAAAGAGGCAAATCACCGATCTCATCTAGAAATATTGTTCCGCCATTAGCCATTTCAAAACGCCCCTTACGCATTTGATCGGCACCTGTAAAAGCACCTTTTTCATGTCCAAACAACTCACTCTCTATAAGAGAATCAGGTAAAGCAGAACAATTCACCTTCACAAAGTTTTTATTTTTTCTGGTACTTACATTATGTATCGCATCTGCTACCAATTCCTTACCAATACCCGATTCTCCCCGAATAAGTACAGTACTATTTGTGGGTGCAACCATTTCTACAAGAGAAAAAACATCACGCATTTTACTACTATTTCCTATTATGTTGGTAGCAAAATTATTTCCTGCAACTTCAGATTGTAATTCAAGATTTTTTTGCTTCAAGGCTTCTAACTCCTCTACTTTCTGCTGTCGCACCTTAACGGTTTTAGCAATTAAAGATCCAATAATAGAGAGCATATGAATATCTTCTTCGTAGGTAATATGAGGATTAAACTCGCGAACCACACTCAAAGCGCCAGTCATCAGGTTCTCTATAACAATAGGAATACATATAAAAGAAAGCTCTCTACCCTCGATACGCAAATCTGACCTTGTTTTATTTAAAAACAAGTTTGATTTTGAAATCTCCTGAATAACAATAGGTTGAGCCAACTCAATAACCTTACCTATCACTCCTTCTCCCAATCGATATTTACCCAAAGACTGCTGCTTAGGACTCATACCATAAGCAGCCTCGATATAAATACTTGAACTATTTCTATTATAAATGGTGAGAAAACTCCTTTCTGCATTCAAGTGTTCTACTAACATTCTTAAAATCGGAGTTAAATCACTCTTTAATTCAGTACTGGCAATTAAACGTTGACTAATTTCAAAGAGCAGAGTCATCTCTTTTAAACCATAGCATTCACCACCCCCTTTAATACATTTCGCAGTCATATTATGAGAATATTGTTATAATTTGTAAGTAAAGCGACCCCAAATATAAACATTTACCAATTTAACCCCGCATTTTTTAATAATATAAACCATTATTTATACTATTTCCAGTTTAAACCCCACTTTTTCCAATACCAACGACACTATTTCATAATTAATCTCGCAAAAACACAGTATTCTATCCAGTTTACAATTAACCACACCTATCAGTCCATTCATTTTTATTTTGAAAATAACTGATTTAATAATAACTTGTTAGTAACAAAATCTACAATTCATAAATCCTTAATTATAAAAAATTTTAATCTCATGATCGACCTAAGTGATATTGAAATTAATCAATTTCAGCTAAACCATTTATTGAGTGAATATGAAAAGAATGCCTTTAAATATCTTCTTAAAAACGGGGTATTTTGTTCGTATTGTAACGACTTTTGTACACAAGGCATTACTGATTATAAGATCTACCTTGACAGGTTTAATGATATTAAGGTAGTTGGCCATTGTTGTTCATGCGCAAATGAAGTTACACGCATTATGGAGTTTGGAGAAAACGAATCTTTCTTCAGAAAAGCCGTTCAATTCAGAAACACACATGAGATTTTAATTGAGAATTAAGAGTTTCCACAATAAAATTATGCAGCAGCTATAGTCATCTTACAATTATTTGTAGCTTTTTATTAATATTGCAGCATGGCAAAAGTAAGCTTATATTTATTGTTGATTTTAACACTCACATCTCTCCAATGTACGCGTTATAAAAATTCACCTATCCTTAAGAATGGTGATATTTTATTTAGGAGTAATCATAAAGATGGTTTATCACAGGCTATTAATGAGGTAACTCAAACTAACACAACATCAAATTACACCCATATGGGGATATGCTATATTATTAAAGATTCAGTATTTGTAATACATGCGTCACCCAAAAATGGAGTAATCAAAGAAGTTCTTCATGATTTTTGTTATCCGCAAGGGGATACATCATACACAACTGATGCCTATAGAATAAGAGATGAAATTAATCCCAATATTACCTTAGCACTTGAAAATGCAAAAAAACTTATTACTCAGCCATACGACAATACCTATATAATAGAAAATCCAGGCTATTATTGCTCTGAGTTTATTTACCACATCTTTATCCAAGATTCTATCTTTAAGCTAAATCCTATGACATTCATTGACCCCTCAACAGGAAATTTTCATGCAGGATGGATAGAACATTACAAAAACCTTAACATTAATATTCCAGAAGGGAAACCCGGTTGCAACCCAAATGAAATGTCAAATACAGATAAAATTGTATTTATAGCAAGATTAGAATAATCACCTTGGGTGAATTCAACAACATTTAGTTTCACTTGTTAAACTCTAACACAAAATCAACATTTATTTTAATGGAGTATCGTAGATTTGGAAAAACAGAAAAACATATAAGTGCTATCACACTGGGAGGAATGAGATTTAATCACGCGTGGGATCAACCCAGACATGAGATCCCTCAAAACACACAAGACCATTGTAACAGGATTGTTGATTTAGCAGTTCGCAATGGAATTAACCATTTTGAAACAGCACATGGCTATATTAAAAGCGAAACTGTTTTTGGTAGAACTTTGAACGATGAACTAAAATTAGAGCGCTCATCCTATTACCTAATGACCAAGGGTAATCCTACTTCAGCCGATGATACTCGTAAATTAATTGAAGAGCAGTTAAAAACATTAAAAACAGATTATATTGATTTTTATGGTTGGCATGGAATAAACACTCCTGAACTGGTTAACATTGCCTGTAAAAAAGGAGGTCCAGTTGAAGAGCTATTAAAAATGAAAGAAGAAGGTATCATCAAACATATTGGGTTTAGTACCCATGGTCATCTTGAAACCATCGAGCAAGCCATCAATACCAATTTATTTGAATTTGTAAACCTTCATTATTACTACTTCTACCAAAGAAACCTGAGAGCGATTCGTCTTGCAGAAAAAAATGACTTAGGCGTTTTTATTATTTCTCCCAATGATAAAGGAGGTCAGCTATACAAAGCGCCAGATAAAATTAAGAGTGCTATTCCTCATGCTACACCTATTCAATGGAATGCCAGATTTTGCTTAGATACGCCTCATGTTCATACCTTATCATTTGGAATGACAGAACCTGAACATTTTGAAGAAATGAAAGGCATCTTTACTCATCATACCGCCTCAGTTAAAGAACTTGACGCACAAGCAAAAGCCATATTAGACGCGATGTTAAAAGATGACCAATACGCTTATTACGAAGGTTATGATATTAAAAATAAAAACACAAACCTTGACATCCCGTTGTTACTTCATTGGCGAAAACTTTGGAAATGTTACGACCTCCTTGATTATTCAAAATACCGCTATAAAGAACTCAAAACACCTAATCATTGGGTTCCCGGCGTTTATGCCAATACTGAAAACCTTAATAAATTTGATTTTTCGCAAGTACCAGATAATATTCCTTTAAAGGAAATGTTAAGTGAATTACATGAAGCCCTATATCAAGATACTAACCCTCCTACATCATTTGATGCAAAAAAACTAACTTTGTTTAAATAACTATTATTGACTCATAACATTTCAAAGTAAAAACAGAATCTAAAAGACTATATTTCAAACAATTAAAAACGCAACAACATTATCAAACATGCTCTTCTAATTTATTGAACACACTACTATACCCCTACATAGACAATACAAAACATTCAGCCTAATCGTAATTATTTATGATTAGGCTTCTTTTTTTCACAAGCTTGCTTCAAAGTTCCACCTGAAGATTTGCTGACAAAAGTCACACTTTCCTACCCTTTTGTAATTACGTAATTACATACCCAATTACAAATACCTACAAGACAGTACATTAACTCACATCTCACACTTTAAGTAGGTATATTATCTTTTCCTACAATAATGTAACATTTCTGAAGTGTGCCAAAACGCTACGCCACAAAATAGTTTCACTCTATAATATTGATTTTAGGTGACTTACACAACATTAAAAGGGCGACTAATTCTATCAAATTACTTTTTTGGCACATCATATGTTTAAGCAGAAACCAAACAGACAATTAGTATAAACCTATTTTAAAAATTTTAGAGATGAGAAAGATTGCAATTTATGGAAAAGGTGGAATTGGTAAAAGTACAACTACTCAAAACACTGTAGCTGGATTAGTTGAATTAGGTAAAAACATTATAGTAGTAGGATGTGATCCTAAAGCTGATTCAACTCGTTTATTATTAGGTGGACTTGCACAAAAGACTGT
>JBFHKL010000280.1:0-5455 GCA_041595375.1 Saccharicrinis sp. | reverse complement strand
GTTATTATTAACTTCTAAATCTTAAATATATGTTTTTATATGCTTCTTAAGTAAATATGCATATTTTCTTCTACTATAATGATGATCATTCTTGTTGGCATTTAGCAAATATTTTGACACATACCCATCTTCCCCTAGTGAGGCTTTATCTAAATCGAGATACTCTATACCTACTTGCTTACAATATTTCTTTACCAAATTATTAAATTCTAACGTTAACAAAGTTCTCTGTTTTTTAGTAGCTTTAACCTCTTTTCGCATATTTGCTACCTCTCCCCAGTTGCTATCATTATCGTTAATTGTAGGTAGTGGTGCACTAATAACTATAACTGGAGCATAATATTTACATTCCTGAATAAACCTTATGTATTTATCAATTGTATCATTGAGTATTTCTAAAACATTTAGTTTTTTCTTTTCTGCTTTATACCAAACAAGAAAACCAACATCAACTTCCCCCAACAACAGTATAATCTTTCTTATATTCTTTCTCTTTATAAGTTCTAACTGAAAAGTATTGTATGCATCTGTTTTACTGTTTGGATTTTCTATGCCCGATATTGTTGCTCCTTGAACAGAGACAACGTCAAAGTAAACTAATGGAAAAAATAAATAAAATAACGGAGAATCAAAGACTATTGCATGAGAATCCCCTAACACTAGGTATTTTTTGTATGAGAAAATTGCTACTATTTTCCTTAAAATTCTCCTAATTTTTTTAATCATTGCCTCAAAACTAACTTATGTTTGTAACATTACTTAATAATAAGAAATACACAATAAACTTACTCCATTAATGATTTTACAAATAATTCGAGAAATTCGAACCCTTCCACAATCAAAGCTTCTTTAGGTTTCTCATAAGTGCAATCCATCCCTGGTAAATTAGTTATTTCTCCCTCTTTATACTTCTTATACAGATCAGGCTGTCTTAACATACATTCTTCTAGGTTTTTGTTAATATAAACCAATTTGAACTTATCTTGTCCTATAACTTTTTTAACGTGTTGTCTAACACTATCACTTGATGAAATAAAAGCACAAATCGTTATTATCCCCTGATCGTTTAACATTTTACACGTATGAGCCACTCTGCGTAAATGTTCAGCTCGATCTTCTAAAGAATAATCCAGTTCATGCGATAACCCTGCTCTTATTGTTGCACCATCAAAAACAACCACCGTTTTACCTTGGTCAAACAATATTTTTTCCAAAATATAAGCTAGTTCTCTTTTGCCGCTACCATGTAAGCCAGTAATCCAAATAGTTTGGCCTTTTTGATGGTAACGTTGTTCTCGTTCAGTTAAAGAAATCAAACTCTCACCTTTATTCATCTTATCCCGATCCATTTCGGTGATACGAGAATAGAGATCTTGCTCTTTTGCTTTGTCGATGATCATACCGACAGCACATGTATTATTGGTCACCGGATCGATTAAAACAAAGGCTCCTGTGTTTTTATTTTTATAGTATGGATCAAAAAATAGCGCTTTATTGGTAGAGATAGTCACCCGACCTATTTCATTTAAGGAGAAACTATTTTTTGCTAACTTATCCAAAGTATTCACATCAACCAAGTACTGAATTTGATCAATCCTGGCTTTTGTTTTATTGGTAGTATGCTTAATCACAAACTGAGTATGAAGGTTCATCTCATTTTCATCCATCCACACCAACATAGCCTCAAACTGACGACTTGATTTTGGCTGATTATCAGGATAAACAATCATCTCTCCTCTAGAAATATCAATCTCATCCTGCAGAGTTAAAGTCACACCTTGCGGACAAAATGCTTCATCTAATTCACCTTCGTAGGTATGAATTCCTTTAATTTTAGATTTCTTTCCTGAGGGGATAGCCATTACCTCATCGCCTTTTCTCACAACACCCGAGGCTATCTTTCCTGAAAATCCTCTAAAATCCAGATTAGGTCGAAGCACATACTGAATTGGGAAACGAAAATCTTCAAAATTACGGTCACTGGCCACGTGCACGGTCTCAAGATAATCCAATAATGACGGACCTTTATACCATGGCATCTTATCTGATTTATCAACCACATTATCACCATTTAAAGCAGATAAAGGCATGCACTGTATGTCAGGAATATTTAATTGTGACGCAAAATCCTTATAATCATCACTTATCTGGTTATAGGTTTTCTCATCAAAATCAACGATATCCATTTTATTAATAGCCAACACTACGTGTTTAATACCTAATAAAGAAGCCAGATAGGTATGTCGTTTGGTTTGGGTGATCACACCAGTACGGGCATCTACCAGAATAATTGCTAAGTTGGCCGTAGAGCCACCAGTAATCATATTACGGGTATATTGCTCATGTCCGGGAGTGTCGGCAATGATAAACTTACGTTTATTGGTAGAGAAATACCGGTAGGCAACATCAATGGTTATCCCTTGCTCTCGCTCGGCTTTTAATCCATCCAACAAAAGAGCGTAATCAATTTCTTCGCCTGCATTACCCACTCGTTTACTATCCCGTTCTAGTGCCGTTAATTGGTCTTCATATAATTTTTTACTATCAAATAATAGCCGACCTATTAAAGTTGATTTTCCGTCATCAACAGAACCAGCCGTCAATAACCTTAATAAATCCTTTTTCTCGTCCTGATTAAGATATTCTTGTATGTTGAGTTTATTTTGAGTCATGAAATGTGCTAATTAGTATTGTTGAGATTGAGGTTAAGACTGAGGTTGAGGTTTAGAAAGTGATTTAATTATTTTGTTTATTTCAAATATTAAATCATCATATTTAGAAATAAGATTAACCACTATATGGTCTTTAAAATAAGCAACTCCTTTCCCATATAATAGGTGATTTTGAGTTTCGTAACTTGAACCTCTTGCTATTATGTAAAAATTAGATTTATCTTTTGATGTTTTTCTTCCAAATGCTTCTGATATATTGGCAGCTACGCTACCTGCAGACCTTCTAATCTGAGAAGTTAAACTATAATCTTCAGACCTGGGGAAATCTACTATAAGTTTATGAACTTCTACTGCCAATTTATGTGCATTTTGGCATACAGGCATCTCTGTAAAACTTTTGTACATCTTATTTATATTAGGTTAAGCCAGTAACAAAGGTTAAGCCTGAGGTTTAGTAAACTTAACCTAAATCTTAGCCTCAACCTTAAAAATACCCTTCCCTCTTTTTCTGTTCCATACTGGCATCCTGATCAAAGTCGATAACCCTTGTAGTACGTTCCGATTGAGTAGCAGTCATCATTTCCTCAACAATCTTTTCAATTGTATCCGCCTCTGATTCCACTGCCCCTGTTAAAGGATAACAGCCAAGTGTTCTGAAGCGAACCATTTTCATTTCCGCCTTATCTCTCAATTCCTTAGGCATACGTTCATCATCTACCATAATCAAATTACCATCTACATCCACAACAGGACGTTCTTTTGCATAGTATAATGGTACAATAGGAATATTCTCCAATCGAATATATTGCCAAATATCCAGTTCAGTCCAATTCGACAATGGAAATACACGAATAGACTCTCCTTTATGAACATTGGTATTATAGATATCCCACAGTTCGGGTCGTTGATTCTTAGGATCCCACTGGTGGGATTTATCCCTGAACGAAAAGATACGTTCTTTTGCTCTTGATTTTTCCTCATCTCGGCGAGCTCCACCAAAAGCAGCATCAAATTTATATTTTGAAAGTCCTTCCAGCAAAGCCTGTGTCTTCATTAAATCGGTATGGATTTTGCTACCATGAGAGAATGGCCCAACCCCTTCTTCAAAGGCTTTTTGATTATGATTTACAATTAATTCCCAATTATGCTCTTTGACATAATTGTCACGAAACTCAATCATTTCCTTAAATTTCCACTTTGAATCAATGTGCATCAAGGAGAAAGGTACTTTACCCGGGGCAAAAGCCTTTTCAGCTAACCTTACCATAACAGAAGAATCTTTTCCGATGGAATAAAGCATCACCGGATTATCGAATTCTGCTGCCACCTCACGGATAATCTGAATAGCTTCCGCTTCTAATTCTTTTAGATGACTTAGTCTATATTTTTGCATCATATAATTATTTAATCTCAAGTTGAGGCAGTATAAGCTCCAACATCTGATCAACACATTCTTCAATTGAATAATTGGCCGTCTTAATATCCAAATCTGGACTTGCTGGAGCTTCAAAAGGAGCAGATATGCCTGTAAAGTCTTTGATTTCACCTTTACGTGCTTTTTTATACAAGCCTTTTGTATCCCTTCTTTCGCACTCATCGATGGGGGTATTGACAAAAATTTCAATAAAATCGTCCTCCCCAATGATTGATTTTGCGAGGTTTCGAATATCTTCAGTTGGACTAATAAACGCAGACAAAGTAATAATTCCTCCTTGCAAAAATAACTTACAAACTTCGGCTATACGACGAACATTTTCTGTGCGATCATCTTCCGAAAAACCCAGATTATTGTTAATACCCGATCGAATATTATCCCCATCCAATAGTTTACATAATATCCCTCTACTATACAATTCTTTTTCAAGCGCTGAAGCCAAGGTACTTTTACCGGAACCTGAAAGGCCTGAGAACCATATCACTTTCGCTCGATGATTCGTCAATTTCTCTCTATCCTCTCGCGTGAGAATCCGATCAAATATCGGATATATATGTTCGTTTTTATTCATCTTATTTTAAGATATTTAATAAATTCCTCCATATTAACTTTCCAAAAATCACAGCTAATCCAATAAAGCCTCCCAAAAACACACTTAGGACTAAAATTATTTTTTTATCTGGTGAGGATTTCTTAAAAGGTACTTTAGCGGGTTCCAGCACAGTAAATACAGGGGTTTCTTCTTTGACTGATATCTTGGCCTGTTCCAATTGCTGGGCCAGACTATTATAAACTGTTGAAGCCATATCATAGGCATCGCTTAGGCGTTGAAATTCCATATCCACCCGTTCCGAAACAGTATTACGGTGACTATCCTTATAGTTGAAATAGACTCTTTGTGTCTCTTCGTACTCGGCTTTTTTCTCATCAAAACGCCCCTGTACAAAATCCAGATTCTCTCTAGCCTGTTGGGTCTTATAATCAATAATATATTCCTGTAATAAATCAACTGCCTTTTGCACATACTGAGCTGCGAGAACAGGTTCTTCTACCTCAACTGAGATAGAAACCAAACCCGTTTTATTATCCACATCAATTTGAAAAAGTTCAAACATCGCCCCTAAAGTCATCTGATCCTCCATGGAGAGATTTAACACGCCAAAATCTACTTCCTGAAGTTCATCTTCTTTTTTACCGGAGAAAACAGCGTCTTTTATCGTCCAGGGCAAGCGGATAGTATATTTGACTAGTTTTTCACCTAACGAAGGCACCGGATCTGCAGTTACATAATCATAGATAGAAACCGGCTCTTTATACTTTTGAAAATGGAATTTCTCATGGATAAACT
>JBFHKL010000279.1:0-5458 GCA_041595375.1 Saccharicrinis sp. | reverse complement strand
CCTCTAAATATATTTGTTCCAAGTTGGATGAATATGGGATTGAATACAAAGCCGGCTTTGTTAAAACTGGGATTGTAGGAAGTATTAAAGGTAAAAATCCCCAAAAAAAGGTTATTGCCTTAAGAGCCGACATGGATGCCTTACCCATACACGAGAGCGATAACAATCCATTCAAATCATGTAACCAAGGCGTAATGCATGCTTGCGGACATGATGCTCACTCAGCCTCATTACTGGGCACTGCTAAAATACTAAACGAATTAAAAGACCAATGGGAAGGGACTATTCTGCTTATTTTTCAGCCCGGAGAAGAAAAATTCCCCGGAGGTGCTAAACTGATGATGGAAGAGGGTGCCCTAGATAATCCTAAGCCTGAAATTATCATTGGTCAGCACGTACTACCCGATATGGCATCAGGCGATGTTGGTTTTAAGGAAGGTATGTATATGGCTTCGGGCGATGAAATTTACCTTACCGTAAGAGGCAAAGGAGGACACGCTGCCATGCCACATACCCTAAACGACAATGTACTAATCGCTGCCAACATCATTGTTTCATTACAGCAGATAGTAGCCAGGATGGTCCCGGCTAACATTCCTACCGTATTATCCTTTGGTAGAGTTATTGCCGACGGAGCTACCAATATTATTCCCGAAAAAGTGGAAATCGCAGGTACCTTACGAACCATGAATGAAGAATGGCGTGCGAAAATAAAAAAACATATACGTAAAATAGCCAGTGAAATGGCACAAAGCATGGGTGCCACTTGTGAAGTCATGATTAACGATGGCTATCCGGTGGTGACTAATTCAGAAATCATTACACAGATAGCCAGTGATGCAGCCAAAACATACCTTGGCGAAGAGCGCGTGCATAAAATGGATATCCGAATGACGGCTGAAGACTTTGGTTATTACACCCAAGCATATCCTTGTACTTTTTATCGTTTTGGAGTAAAGCAGGTGAACAATATCTCTACGGGAGGGTTACACACCCCAGGATTTAACTTAAACGAATCATCCTTAGAAACTTCCGTTGGATTAATGGCTTATATTGCAATGGATATTTTAACCAGATAATATCCCGTTTTTGGGTTGGTAAGTCATTTATTACCTGAGAATATTAGCCTATGGTTATTTAAAAACAATTCAAATTATATTAAAAGAGTTGATATTATTTTTAAATAAAAAAAAAGAAAATAATTTTGCTAATCTAATACTAATAAAAAACAATACTAAAATGGCTTACGTTATAAACGAAGATTGTATTGCATGTGGAACATGCATCGATGAATGTCCAGTAGATGCTATTTCTGAAGGAGATATCTATAAAATCGATCCAGAAGCTTGTACTGACTGTGGTACTTGTGCTGATGTATGTCCTACAGAAGCTATCCACCCTGCTTAATTGCAGCGAGCAAAAGATATTGAACCCTGCTTATTATTTAAGCAGGGTTTTTTATTTGTTAAACCCACATTCAACTCACCAGAACACGTTCCGTATTGCGGAAACGATGCTACCTCTTTCGGCGGGATAGGTTATTCCTCGTTGCAGTATAGCCTTCTTTTATTATTTTATAATGCTCATTGCAAAGTTCTAATACATAATCCGGGTTAAACGCAGCAATTCTTTTCTTTCTAAGGTCTGATACAGAAAATTAATTAAGACCCCATTAAACAAACACAACATCATTTTAGCTATACCACACTTGAAGATGCCTCAATACGGCAGAATTAGCTTACAACTAAATATCACAGACAATTACCTTATCCATACTCACATCATGTATCTCTACAGGTATTTCATTGATAAGCTGACATTGGTAACAGACACCAATCCTGTAAGCACTCTTTAATTCAGGAAGCAATCGATCATAATACGCCCCTCCTCTACCCATTCTGGCACCAGAAACTGAGAAGGCCATTCCCGGCACAATCACCAAATCTATTAATGCCGGATCGCTTATACTACTTCCTTGGGGTTCGAGGATACCAAAAGCACCCGGCAACATCGTTTCTGGGCCCTCGTATCTTACTATCTCTACCTTATCTCCGGATACCCTCGGCAAATAGATATGCTTCTTCCTAAACCATTTATTAATAAAATCAGTAGTCTCCAATTCATCAGGCAAAGACCAATAACAAAGTACATGCTGTACTTTCTGAAATTCAGGCAAGCCTTCTATTGCTTCAAAAACCTGCTTCGATTCCCTTTGTTTTTGGGCATAAGACAGCTGATTCTTCTCTCTTTTTAATTGTGTACGTAGTTGTTTTTTTAGTATCCCTATTCTCATGGCCTGTAATTTGATCCTGCTAAAATCTTCCGCCCATCAGGCTCCTCCATTAACTCCTTAAGACTCATCTGATCATTTTTATTCATATAGGCTTCCACAATCTTGTACCCTAAAAATTCACCACCTCTTGGAGCAGAGTTATTACCAAAATTGGCAGTAAATGGTGCATCTTCGGTATATTTTCGTATCAACATACGATCGTTACTAAAAACATGCTTCCACTCCACCATAGAAGCCCACATATTTGCTTCATTAGTATTACACCACTCCATTTGAGTGGCCGAATAATCAAAAAGAAGAGTATCCTGAAGTTCAGGAAACATACGATGCATAAAATACCTGATTTTACCTTTATACACCATATGATTAATCACATCATCAACCTGATCATCATAACGATAATTAGTTAAGGCAATGGCTCTTAGCACATCAGGAGCCATTTTCTCTTTGGTCATCCCTTTACGTAAATACTTTGCAATATTTAGCCATTCATAAAACTCACAATCACTTCCCAGATATTTCTCTATACTAAGCCCAACCCAATCATTATCAACTGCAATAGACTGACTAAAACCAGAAATCATCAGATAAACATCAGGTATCCTTGCTTCGGGAAAATAATACTTATAATATTTAAACCCCTTTTCTAACTCACGGGTAAAAACATCATGATTGGGAAATACTTCCTTAGCTTTTTTAATTATATCCTTATTTGCTTCGTAATTGATAAAACTCGTTAACCTCTGTGAATAATCTTTATCCTCTACCTTTCCTAAATTGATAATTTTCTGATTATAAGCCTTCAGAAACTGACCGTATTTATCCTGCAAAAGTTGAATAGACGAAAGCACATTTTGTGTATCGACCTTATTAATCTCCTGATAAAAAGGAACGACTTTTAGATCAATTTGAATATGATCAAGATCCGGATAGAGTTTCTTATCCTTACAGGAAATCGATACAACAAGTATCAACAATAAGAAGAGGATTAGCTCTGATATATTTTTTTTAATCATGATGTATTTTTTTTAAAAAAGCAAACTTAAAAAAAATTGCTTTCAAATAATATTCTATTTTTGCACCTGATATTTATCCCTGCATCCTAATTACGACAAACGGTCTGAATATAAATATTCTCAACATCATATAACATCTCAATAAGTACCTATTAAACTTAGAATAATATGCTAAAAAAAATAGATGGTTTTATAGTTGGCTTAATCAGCATGATTGCTTTAGCATGGTGGTTTCCTGGTTTTGGAGATGAGAATAGCAGCATACCCCTTGAAAGCATTACAGGCATTGGTATTTCTTGTATTTTCTTTTTTTATGGCCTCAAGCTGAGCCCCAAAGAAATGAAGAAAGGATTATTCAACTATAAACTTCATATACTTGTGCAATGTGCCACCTTTCTTATATTTCCCTTACTAGTTATTCTTTGTAAGCCTTTTATCAACACCCAGGAGCAATTTACACTTTGGTTGGCTGTATTTTTTATGGCGGCACTCCCTTCAACAGTTTCTTCGTCGGTTGTAATGGTATCCATTGCTAAAGGAAATATTCCCGGAGCCATTTTTAACGCCAGCATTTCTGGTCTAATAGGCATTATCATCACTCCTCTGTGGATAGGATTATTCATGAGTACCGATAATCAGGATTTTAACTTTCTGGATAGCATTTTAAGTCTGATTACTAAAATTTTAATTCCTGTTATCGTTGGCTTATCTCTCAATAAATATTTTGGTGCTTTAGCCCGAAAATATGGAAAGTATTTAACCCTTTTCGACAAGAGTATTATCCTGACTATTGTATACAACAGCTTCAGTAAATCTTTCTCGGCCAACCTGTTTGAATCAATAAAAATAACACATCTGATTATAGTTGGGATAAGCATTGTTTTTATTTTCACTATTGTTTATAGTATTATTTTTGGCATTTCAACATGGCTTCATTTCTCCAAAGAAGATAAAATAACTGCATTATTTTGTGGTTCTAAAAAGTCATTGATTCATGGAACGGTAATGACTAATGTTCTTTTTAAAAATATGGCCACACAAGGCATTTTTATCGTACCAATTATGATTTACCACTCACTTCAACTGATTACTGTGAGTTTTATAGCGCAACGAATGAGAAGAAGCAGTATTCAGGAAACCGAAGACGTGTAAGCCATATTGTAGAGGAGTTTGGCTGTTGTACTATAATTGCTGACAATAGATAATAAAGGCAAAACCTATATCTTTTCTACCATAAAAAAATAAATAGACCATTATCAATGGATGAAAATAGTTGTTAAATAAAAGCAGTATACAATAAGTAATAACCAAAGATTGAATAGTCTATAATAAGACTGCAAAATTTACGTTTTTTATTAAGTTTGCACCATTCATTTAATATTATACTTTATGAAAAAATTAACCTTATTTATTGCACTCCTTATTATTGCAGGAAATATATTTGCACAATCTGAGCGGGAAAGCGATTTACGCTTTGCGTTTGTTTTAAGCCCTCAGGTTAGTTGGATCAGTTCAGATCACAGTTCGGCAGAAGGAAACGGAAGTTTGTTCGGATATAATTTTGGCGTAGAGATGGATAAGTTCTTTGCTAAAAACTATGCGATCTCTACCGGATTAACCATTAATACAACAGGAGGCAAACTTGACTATCAAAACTATGGCATAGAAGATATTTCTGATGATACTTTTTCACCTATTGAGTATCGCTTAAAATATATTGAAATACCATTCAGTTTAAAACTCCAAACCAACGACTTTCATAGAACCAGTTATTACGGTATTTTTGGACTATCGACACAATATAACATCAAAGCCACCGACGGAGATGGAAACAATATTAGTGATGACGTTCATTTCTTTAATCTGGGTTATAATTTTGGTGGAGGATTACAACATTCATTGGGAGGAAATACCTATTTAAAAACAGGCATCACCTACAACCAAGGAATCTCAGATGTAACAGACCACGAATACTTTGATGACAAGGCCGTATTAAACCGCCTGGTTTTCAATTTTGGTGTTATCTTTTAGTGCACCTTATCATCAAATATTAAGCCGATTGATTAAAAAATAGCATTTGAATATAAAGTAAGTTAAAACAGAAAGAATGAAAATAGCTCTTGCTCAATTGAATTATCACGTTGGGAAT
>JBFHKL010000278.1:0-5479 GCA_041595375.1 Saccharicrinis sp. | reverse complement strand
TCCCTCATTTTTAACCATACCACAAACTCTGATAGGTCTGTTTAGTTTTGACTGGATAAAGCTTATTTTTTCATCATCAGAGCTTTGGTGTATTGATTCAGGGATAGTGATAAAAAGCTCTACGCTCATAAAATCAAGTATGTCCTCTAAAAGCTCTTTGGAGGTTTGGCCTTGATCAAGCAGCTGCTGATAATCAAATATTTTTTGTTGGTAAAAATATAAAACACCGGCCAATGCCTCTTTGTATTGAATAGTGTCTTTCAAACGATAGGTGGGTACCACATTATCAATGTTTTTAATGAAAATAATGTCGGCATCTAATTCGTTTAGATTTTCTATTAAGGCTCCGTGTCCGCCTGGGCGAAACAAAATTGTATCGTCATCTAGTCTGAAAGGTGTATTATCAGGATTCACAGCTATGGTGTCGGTATAGGCTTTTTGAATAGAATAGCTGATGTTGTATCTTACCTCATAGCGTGCTTCATATAAAGAAATATTTTTATTAACAATGTCTTTAAATAATTGCATATGGTCTTCGGAAACTGTAAAATGAAGGTTTACAATTCCCTCGTTATCTTGACCATACAAAGCACCTTCTGCTAAATGCTCTTCGATAGGGGTAATGGCTACATCTTCAGTTAGGTGAAATTTTAATACTCCCTTGGGGTATTTACCATAGTTTAATCCATCAGGTAATAATAGTTTTTCAATAATTAGTGTACTGTTATTTAACACTGTCTTTTCGTCGGAAAAATCAATACCACATACTTTCTCCAGTTCTGCAGAAAAGGCAAAATGTTTAATATGGGTTAAAAAATCCTGAATAGGACCGCTTTTTTTCATCTCAGCCTGCTGGTCAGCTCCGGCAGTTATAAATCCAAACAAATCTTTAAACATACGGGTTGCCGCTCCCGAGGCGGGAACAAATTTTACAATGCTACATCCTTCGTCAATGCCATTTCGATATTGGTCGGTGAACATAAATTTTTGCTCTTCGTCCAATGAAATAATGCCATCGGAAACAGATGCTGGTTTTTGGATGTCCATAAACGGAAATCCGTTTTTAAATTGGTTAAGCTGTAAGTTAACTTTTTCCAGAGAGATACCTTTTTCCTTAAGGTATAGTTGGTCTTTGTCCGTAATCATTAATAGTGTTTTTAGTTTTAGCAGTTTAAATATACTAAACAAATTGGCTATTTATCTTGTGATGGCAATTTTTTTATAAGTTAAGTTTTTTGTAGGCTCAATTTGCATTTTGTTATCTTTGCCAGCTAAAATTTTGAGTATGAAATACCCTTGGGGTCACGACAGGCGATTTAATGATTATAGTTCTTATATAAAACGAACTTTCAATGAGCGGGTGCAAAAGGTATCTGTTGATGCTGGTTTCTCCTGTCCCAACAGAGATGGATCTAAAGGAGTGGGAGGGTGTACGTTTTGTAATAATTCTACCTTTAATCCCTCCTATTGTGGTGAAGGGAGTTCTATTACTCAACAAATAGACACAGGTATAAATTTCTTTTCTCCTAAATATAAAACGCAGAATTATCTAGCATACTTTCAGGCTTATAGTAACACTTATGCTAATATTGATGTGTTAAAACAGCGCTATCGCGAGGCTTTAGAGTATCCTCAGGTAATAGGTATTGTTTTAGGAACACGACCCGACTGTGTGGATGATGAATTACTGGCTTATCTGCAGGAGTTGAATAAGGATTATCATATTACTGTAGAGTATGGGGTAGAATCAACTCTGGATACTACTTTGAAAAGAATTAACCGGGGGCATAATTATGAAATAGCTAAAGAGGCTATTGTAAAAACAGCCAAAGCTGGTTTGAATGTAGGTGCACATTTGATATTAGGATTGCCGGGAGAATCGGAAGAGGATCTCTATAATCATGCCAGGGCAATATCAGAATTACCTCTGGACTATTTAAAACTACATCAATTACAATTGGTCAGAGGTTCTGTTATGGGAGAGGCTTATTTGAAAAATACATCTGAAATTAAATTGTATGAGGTAGATGAGTATATTGAGCTGGTAGTGAATTTTCTGGAATTGTTAAATCCGAAAATTGTTATGGAGCGATTTATTAGCCAATCTCCTAAAGAGTTATTAATAGCACCTGTATGGGGCTTGAAGAATTTTGAATTTGTGGCTAAGGTTGAAAAACGCTTGAAAGAAAGAGGTACCTGGCAAGGAAAGAAATATAGCTCATAGCCAATAACTATGAGCTATTAGTTATCAGTTAAAAACCCTTTTGAGTATATCGGTTACGCGTGCAACAGGGTCTGTTCTTATTTTCTGTTCTTCGTCTGCTATCTTCAGGTAAAGTCCGTCCAGTGCCTTTTTTGTCAGATAAGCATTTAGTTCAACCTCAACGGTTTCCATATTGGCCATTTGTCCCACAAATGAACCTGCAATCTTATTGTAATTTGTAGTAAGAGCATCCCAGGTTTCTCCAGCCGAGTAGCCAGCAATAATTTCTTTATCAACAGATTTTTTAATTTGAGGACTATATAAATCAAAAAGGCTCTGATAGGTTTTTGATTTAAAATATTCGGTGGCCGCGTTATCACTTCCCTTTAAAATATTGACAGCATCGCTTATGGTCATGTCAGTAATGGCCTTATAAAATATGGGGCCGGCATCTTTGGCTGCGTCCTCAGCTGCCCTGTTAATGCTTAAAATTACATCATTGATTAATTTTTCACCTCCGGGTATTTTGCCTATGTTATTCACTATGATGTTGGCATCTTCAGGGAGTAGTATTTTAACCGTTTCATCACCAAAGTATCCATCGGTTAAGGCTAATCGATGAGCTGCAGAATCTGTTCCAACCCTCAAAGCTTCCTTTAGTCCATTGGCTATTTCTCCTTCGGTTAAAGGGGTATTTGTTTCCAGTGTATTCACTATATGGGTTAATTCAGCACAAGCTGTAAATAATAAAGCTGTAATGATTCCTGTAAGGAGTTTTGTTTTCATTCCATTTTTTATTTTAAAGTGAGCAAGATGATAAAATCTATTGGCTTATTTTCTTCTTTTTGACTGAGTTTTATTTTTCCTGTTTTCAGAGCTGATACCTCTTTTTTTAGAGAAAAATATTTCCTTATTGTCCTTGGTAAATAGCTTATTGATTAATTCCTGCTGTTGGTTTTGCTTGAGCAGACTTTCAATTTGCCTTTTGTATTCAGGTTTGTACCAAAATAAGAAAATTCTTTGGTTTTGTTTTTCAGTCTTTGATTTTGCTGTATATGTTTTTTTCAGGGTGTAAGGGTGTATGCCCGAATAGAAAATAACTGTAGAGACGGTCATGGGTGTAGGAGTTAAGTCCTGCACTTGTTCCAGTTTGAAATCCAGATTCTTAGTTTCGATAGCCAAATTAGCCATGTCTTCTATCTGACTGCCAGGATGGCTGGAGATAAAATACGGGATGATTTGCTGATTTAACCCTTTTTCTTTATTGATGCGATCAAAGTCTTGTTTAAACTGATAAAAGAGTTTAAAGGTGGGTTTGCGCATTAGTTTAAGAACATTATCTGAGGTGTGTTCGGGTGCCACCTTTAATCTGCCCGAAACATGGTTGGAAATCAATTCTTCCATATAAATTTTGTGGCTTTCCTGTTCTTTAGTAGAGGCCATTTTATTATACAGCATGTCGTATCTCACTCCACTTCCAACAAAGGCCTTTTTAATATCAGCCATTTTGTTTACTCGCTTATAAAGTTCGGTCATGGGAGTGTGATCGGTATTTAGGTTGGTGCAAATATTGGGATGTATGCACGAAGGTCGAGCGCAACGTTCACAAATCTTCAGGTCTTTGCCTTTCATCTTGTACATGTTCGCACTAGGACCTCCTAAATCAGATATATAGCCTTTGAAACCTGGCATTTCTGTTATTTTTCTTACTTCTTTCAGTATTGATTTCTCTGATCTGCTGGCGATGAACTTTCCCTGATGGGCAGAAATGGTACAGAAGCTACAGCCACCAAAGCACCCTCTATGCATATTTACTGAAAATTTAATCATCTCAAAGGCAGGAATAATGCCTTTTTTCTGATATTTTGGATGTGGTAAGCGGGTATAGGGTAAATCAAAAGAGGCATCCAGTTCTTTTTCAGATAGCGGTGGGTATGGAGGGTTAATGATAATGTTTTTATCGCCAATAGGCTGTATCAGTCTTGCAGCCTGCCATCTGTTCGATTCTTCTTCTACATGTCTGAAATTACGTGCGTATTTTTCCTTGTCTTGTAAGCATTCTTCGTGAGAAAAAAGAGTAAGATCATTCCAGTTTTTGTTTTTGGGAGATTCTTTATCGGAACTCAAGAAAACGGTTTGAGGAATCGTATTAAGAGATTCAAAGGGTACTCCTTTTATCAGAAGTCGAAGTAGTTCTTTTAGAGGTTTTTCTCCCATGCCATATACCAAAAGGTCGGCTTGTGAAGATGCAATAATGCTTGGAAGAAGCTTGTCTTGCCAGTAATCGTAATGGGTTACTCTACGTAAGGAGGCTTCAATTCCACCGATCATTACCGGAGTGTCAGGGTAGAGTTTTTTTAATATTTTAGAATAGGTATCTGTGGCATAATCAGGCCTGAAACCCGCTTTTCCTCCTGGGGTATAGGCATCATCCGATCTTAATCTTTTATTGGCTGTGTAATGGTTTACCATCGAGTCCATACTGCCTGAAGTAACTCCAAAAAATAAACGGGGTACACCTAGCTTTTTAAAGTCTCGCAGATCATCTCGCCAGTTAGGTTGTGGTACAATAGCCACTTTTAATCCTTCGGCCTCAATGATTCTTCCAATCACGGCTGCGCCAAAAGAGGGGTGGTCTATATAAGCATCACCGCTAAAAATAATGACATCTAATTCTTCCCATCCTCTTTCCCTAACTTCTTTAGCTGTTGTAGGGAGCCAATCTTGTATTTCGAAAGTTCTTTCCAATTCTTTAAATATTTTGAGCAAAGTTAATGATTAAACGCGGATTCTATGCGAGAAGTTCAATATGATGACACGAAAGCGTTTGTTTTTTATGAAGATAGGCTTGTTTCTTGCTTTTTTTCAGAAACAGAAAATAAGAATCTGCAAAGGACTTATTAATGATATTGTTGTGTTCGGTATTAAAATAAGTGATAGTGCTTCTCTTTTTACAGAAATACTGTATTGAATGGTATCTGTTTTCATCATTTGAAAAAAATATTTAACTAATTAATTTGAATGTTATGCATCTTTAAAAGATTGTTGTCGTTATGATAGTTGCTTGTGGGTCAGTTTATTCTTAAAGGTTATTTTAAATTTAAAGCGAATATTATATTTTCTCTGTAACTTTAGATGTTAACAGTTAGCTCATCTTAGCTGTTTAGTTTTTTTGTTTCTATAAAAATCTTCTAATTTTGAGATTTATAAGCTAAAAAGAAAGTTATGGTAAAAATTACAAAAGAAGTAAAAGTAGGGGCTACCGTTTTAATGGCT
>JBFHKL010000277.1:0-5482 GCA_041595375.1 Saccharicrinis sp. | reverse complement strand
TCAGAGGAAGGCATTCTTGAGTTCATCTCTATAGGAATCCGTTCTCCACTCCTGCCCAGCAATTTACGTTCTGAAATAACATTACTTCCAGCATCTACCTCTTCAAATCGCAAGGGTTTCTCCTTTATAGATTCTGGTGCAAACAATTTACTTATATGCCTTTGAAGAACCTCCTCCTTTTTAAATCCGGTAATTTTTAAAAAACCTTCATTAACCTCTATAATCTCACCCTCCCTGTTTCCAATTAAAATACCATCACCAGCATTCTCAACAACAGCTCTGTATTTTTGCTCACTCCTTACTAATTTCTGTACAGAAGCCTTAAAATCAGAAACATCCCGAACCACAACAGTTCTCACTTCTTTACCCTTAAAAATATGCTTTTGAGCCTTAGCTTCAACAAAAAAAATACTCTTATCTTTTCTTAAAAGCTCAACTTCAATAGCCCCTTCCCTGTAGTTCTCCATTCGATCACTGATCACATCCCTATACGAGGGCGCAACAAAGTCTAAAGTATGCTTCCCCACTAATTCATCGAAGGAATAACCTAACATCTCACATCCTTTTTTATTGGCATAAATACAACACCCTCCACCTGTAACAAAAACTCCTTCTGAAGTAATTACAGAAATTGCATCATAACGCTCACGAAGATCCTGCAATTCCAGCTTTAAAGATTCTATCTCTTGCAAATATTTAATATTTCCTTTATGATTCATCCCCATAACTGTTTGTTACACACATCAAACTTAGTTTAATATAAACAAAATTGCGCTAAAACAGTTATTCCCAAACAAATATTTTTATCAAATGCTCTTTATTATCCTTGAAAGTAAACAAGCAATATTAAACACAAACTGCACCTTAAAAAACGTACACGAAAGGAAACTTTCTTTAACAGTTATTAAGCATAGGCTTGAACTAAGTAAGTAGGCGTAAACTTTTTTTTTATCTATTATTTAAATACTTTTGGGCCTTGATTTTAAGTTAAAAATAAATACAAAAATATATTACCATGAATAAGAAAACTATTCTTGTTATTTTAGACGGATGGGGATGTGGCGATAAGTCAAAATCAGATATCATATCTAATGTAGACACCCCTTACTGGGACAGTTTAATCAAAAATTACCCAAACTCTCAGTTAAATGCTTCTGGAGAATATGTTGGATTACCTGATGGACAAATGGGCAACTCAGAAGTAGGCCACCTAAACATAGGTGCAGGAAGAGTTCTTTATCAGGATTTAGTAAAGATTAATCGTGCTTGTAAAGATGGATCCATTGCTAAAAACCCGGAATTAGAGAAAGCATACAACTACGCCAAAGAAAACAATAAAAAAGTTCACTTACTTGGATTAATGTCTCCAGGAGGCGTTCACAGTAGTCAGGAACATATACATAAATTAATCAGTGTTGCCCAGGAATATGGTATAAGCGATGTTTTTGTTCATGCATTTATGGACGGACGTGATACAGATCCGAAAAGCGGCAAAGGGTATATGAGTAACCTCCTGAACCACATGGACAAAACAACAGGACAGGTAGCTTCTGTTACCGGACGTTACTATGCCATGGACCGGGATAAAAGATGGGAACGAATCAAGACTGCATACGACGCCATGGTTTCAGGTATTGGAGAAACCACCTCTACTGATATTCTCGAAAGCATTCAGGCTTCCTACGATGCCGATGTTACTGATGAATTTATCAAGCCTATTATAAAGGTAGACAATGAGGGAAATCCTGTAGGTAAAATTGAAGAAGGAGATGTTATCGTATTTTTCAATTACCGTAATGACCGCGCCAAAGAGTTAACAATAGTACTAACTCAACAAGACATGCCAGAGCACGGAATGAAAACTATTCCTCTCTACTATTGTACCATGACTCCTTACGATGCAAAGTTTAAAGGAATGCATATTCTTTTCGACAAGGATAATGTTAAAAATACCATTGGAGAAGTCGTTTCTAATGCTGGTCTTAAACAATTAAGAATTGCAGAAACAGAAAAGTATGCACACGTAACATTCTTCTTTTCAGGTGGTCGAGAGGATGTATTCGAGGGAGAAGATCGCATATTAGTTAACTCGCCTAAGGTAGCCACCTATGACTTACAACCTGAAATGAGTGCTTCTGAAGTTAAAGACAAAGTTGTTGCTGAATTAAACGCAAATAAATACGATTTTATTTGCTTGAACTTTGCCAATGGCGATATGGTAGGTCACACAGGAGTTTACGAAGCCATTCAAAAAGCAGTAAGCGAGGTTGACAAGTGTTTAGAAGGTGTTATTGAAGCGGCTAAAGCAAATGATTACGAAGCCATTATCATTGCCGACCATGGAAATGCCGACAATGCGCTTAATACAGATGGCTCTCCAAACACAGCTCACTCATTAAATCCCGTACCTTTTGTATGGGTTACAAAGCGCCAAGGCGAAGTTAAAAATGGAGTATTAGCTGATGTATCTCCTTCAATCCTTAAACTAATGGGAGTTGATCAACCAGCTGACATGACAGGAGAGTGCCTGATCGATTTAAAATAATTATTGTATAATTATAGAAAATTGAAGCAGTGGTCTATCAGGCTGCTGCTTCTGTTTTTAATGATCATTATACACAATCAAAAATAAGAATGATTCAGATTGACGATAAGATATTAAGCCTGGAGTTGTTTACAAACAAATTTATATGCAACATAGCTAAATGCCATGGAGTTTGCTGTGTTGAAGGAGATTCGGGCGCCCCACTAGAAAAAGATGAGGCCAAAATAATTGAAGAAATTTACCCAAAGATAAAACATTTACTGTCTCCAGAAGCCATCAAAATTATCGAAGAAGAAGGTACTTCAATTGTTGATTTCGAAGATGAGTTAGTAACTCCTATTGTACATGGCAAAGAATGTGTATACACGTATTTTGACACCAAAGGAACTGTTCATTGTGCCATAGAAATAGCATGGAAGCAAGGTTTAGTTGATTTCAGAAAACCCATCTCTTGTCATTTATATCCCATACGAACTAGAAAATTAAGCCAGGGCGAAGCCTTGAATTATGACGTTTGGCCAATATGCAATGATGCCCGTGAATTAGGTGAAGCCAAAGGAGTTCCTGTATATAAATTTTTAAAAGAACCTATCATTAGAAAATACGGAGAAGCCTTCTATAACGAAATGGAAGAGAGCGAAGCGATTCTAAGAGAAAAAGGAATACTGAAATAATAAAAATAAACCATCACTAAGTCATCAACAAAACTCAGCCATAAACCAAATGCGCACAATTTCAAGGTAGCAAGATAAGCTCAGTCTGATTTTCTTCATGCTTTCTATATGAAACATTTAGTATATTGCTTTGTTTTTATTTAAAAATAATGAAGTATGGAAGGATTAAAAACATATATCAACGAAAACAGACAACGTTTTTTAAACGAACTATTTGATTTATTGCGCATTCCCTCAATAAGCAGCATAGAATCGCACAAGCCTGATATGTACAGAGCTGCCGAAGCTTGGAAAAAAATAATACTAGATGCAGGCGCAGATAAGGCTGAGATATTTGAAACCGAGGGCAACCCCATCACCTATGGTGAAAAAATAATTGATCCTAAAAAACCAACCATTTTGGTGTATGCTCACATGGATGTTATGCCGGTAGACCCCATTGACCTATGGGAAACCGATCCGTTTGAACCAATAGTTAAAGATGGTAAAATTTTCGGACGCGGTTCTGATGATGACAAAGGCCAATCATTTATGCACGCCAAGGCTTTTGAATATATGGTTAAAACCAATCAACTGCCTTGTAATGTAAAATTTTTAATAGAGGGAGAAGAAGAAGTTGGCTCTGTTAATTTGCCTAAATTTTGCGAACAACATAAAGAAATGTTGAATTGCGATATCATTCTTGTTTCGGACACCTCGATGATTGCTCCCGGAATTCCTTCGATCACAACAGGATTAAGAGGTTTAGCATATTGGGAAGTAAAAGTCACAGGCCCATGTCGTGATCTACATTCTGGATTGTTTGGAGGGGCTGTTGCCAACCCCATCAATGTATTAGCCAAAATGATTGCTCAAATGACCGACAATGAAGGTAAGATTACTATTCCTGGTTTTTACGATGATGTTATACCTGTTTCTGCAACAGAGCGCCAGCAAATGGCACAAGCACCCTTTGATGAAGAAAATTACAAAGGCTCCATTAAGGTAAAAGAACTAGCTGGCGAAAAAGGATATACAACAAGCGAAAGAACAGGTATTCGCCCATCCTTTGATGTTTGTGGCATTTGGGGAGGCTACACTGGAGAAGGAGCCAAAACAGTTCTTCCATCCAAGGCCTTTGCTAAAATATCATCGCGATTAGTTCCCAATCAGGATCATCATAAAATAGCTCAGTTATTTAAACAACATTTTGAAGCAATAGCTCCTGCCAGTGTTAACGTCGAAGTAGAATCGCTGCACGGAGGCCAAGGCTATGTTTGTCCCATTGATTTACCTGCTTATCAGGCTGCAGAAAAGGCTTACGAAAAAGTATTTAACCGCAAACCAGTTCCGGTTCGAAGTGGTGGTTCAATTCCTATCATCTCAACCTTTGAGGAAATATTAGGTGTAAAATCTATTCTGATGGGGTTTGGTTTAGAATCAGATGCGATTCACTCTCCTAACGAAAATTTTCCATTGGAGCAGTTCTATACAGGAATTGAAGCAATACCTTATTTCTACAAAAACTTTGCAGAAATGAATAAGTAAAATTCCGGTAAAAAATAATTGTATAATGCTGGTTTAAACGACCAGCATTTTTATTTCCCACTCATCCCTCCTCTAACTTGTTATAACAACACCTAAATAACAATTATTTACAGAAACAAAGACTTTGTAAATTAAGCCAAGGCAGAAAACAATTCAAAACATAGCTCCTTTATCAATACATAGCTATATGCTAGAGAAGATAAAGTATTCTATTTCGAAACATCACTTTATCATTATTGTAATGATAAACTTCAAGAAAAAAACAAACTCCAAATTTCAAATAGATAAACAACTGAAATTAAAGCCAAAAATTTTTCCAAGTGTAGCCATTTGCAAAGAACATTGGTTAGTTTTTACACTAATCACAAATTCTTCAAGTAAATTTACGAGGCAAATCAAATTTTCATAAAAAAAAGAATCACAACACCCAACTAAAAGTTTCAAATTGAAAGCAGAATACGGTAACATACTTTCAATTTCAACAAACTGATTTAACAAAATTCAAGCATATCTTCGTGTAAACTAAAAATAATCTCATTTCAAAGTAAAAAAACATACTCTACATGTTTAAAAATAAGGTTTTAGTTCTACAATCTTATTATATATGAAAAAAATCATAAAAAAACAAGGTTTTAAATTGAAATTACTTATTTTTGCTACGCTAACTCGAAAGAATTAAATTATTTAATACAATTATGGCTACATTAAGATTTCAAGCATTAAACACGTTGCTTTC
>JBFHKL010000276.1:0-5486 GCA_041595375.1 Saccharicrinis sp. | reverse complement strand
TTAGACCTTAAGTTAGCCTTGTACGAAGATTTGCACCCCTTATTCCATCAGCTTTATGGAATTACTTCATTTCAGCACTACACAAAAATTCAACACTTCTCTCACAGCAGACTGACCACCATTTTGTAGGCAACAAAAAAGAATGGTTCCTAGTAAATAACATTTATAAATCCCGAGTCTTGGTGGAGGTTGCCTTTTAGGTCTTTAAACTTTATTATCCAAACATAAGAATCTGAAGGTACAAGATTACCTCCTTTAGACCTACCATCCCATCCAGTTTCATAGTTGTTGGTTTCAAAAAGCAACTCACCCAAGCGAGAATAAACCGACAAATAATAATGCTCCGACATGAGGTTTGTACCAATTGGTTTAAAGATGCTATTTTCCGGAATTTTGCTAAAGGGATTAATGGCATTGGGAAAATAAACTGTTTGAATCCCTTCAACATTAATTATCATAAAAGCAGAATCTCTGCATCCTTCCAAATTCTCAGCAATTAATGAGATAAGATGTTCTCCTTCTGAGTCAAAATATTGTTCTCTTGGATGCTCAACCAGTATGGAATCGAAATGATCCTCTTGTTCAAAATGCCAGTAATAATCTGATGCCCCGCTTGAGGTATTATAAAAATTAAAGGCTGGGTTGGCAATTGTTGCCGATTGATGATCAACTGTAAAACTTGCTATAGGCTTATCCCACACATGAACGAGGCTGTTCATTGTTATTTTTGCCTTACAGCCAACTTTATTTGTTGCTTCAAGCGTGACGTCGTATTCTCCAGGATTTCTGTAGAGATGCTGAGGATGTTCTTCAATAGAGAAATTAAAATACTGACTATCGTCAAAATCCCATAAATACTTATTAGTCGTGTCTGAAAGAATATTTGTAAACTGTACATTAAGGGGAGGACAGCCTTCAATATTGTCGGCTACAAAACTCACATTCGGAGCCTCGCTAACATACACTTTTACGGTGTCTCTGGCAGCAGGAGTTCCGCACGCATCATAAGCAAGAACAATAATTTTCCCACTGTTCTGAGGGGCAATAAAATGACTGTTTGTAATTATTTGACCATAGGCAAGCTCATAAACATATGGGCCGCCATTACCACCACTGGCATTTGACAGTATTTGAATTGTATCTCCTCTACATATGGTATCTTGGCTAATCTCAATGTCCAGTTCAAGTGCCGGACTAACAAATATACTTACACAAACAACTTCGCTTATACAATTATTCGCATCAGTAATATAAGTGCAATATTCTGTGCTTACTTCTGGACTAATAGAAATACTGGAGGTACCATAGCCTCCCGGATTCCAGAAATAATTATAAGGAGGTGTACCTCCTATTGGAGCTGACACAATATTAGTAGCTTGTCCTAGACAAATATATTGGTCGGATGATGCATAGAGATTAATTTGATCAGGTTCATTAATTGCAATCCCTTCGCTTTTAGTACAGCCATTATAATCGGTTACGGTAAGCATATAATAGCCTGAATTTAGATTATGAACCCCTGGAGTATTTGGTCCATTACTCCACTCATACAAGTAATTTACTATTCCACCAGTTACATGGGCTTGTATTGATCCATCAGTATCTCCATGGCATGTAAGGTCGGTTCCGGATAGGATTATTTGCAACTCATCTGGTTGTAATATTTCAGCTTGAGCTAAGGTCTGACAATTGTGGTCATCTGTTACAGTTACGGAGTAATTGCCAGTAGCAAGGTTATTCGGATCTTCCGAGACTGATCCGTTGCTCCATTCATATGAATAGGGTAATGTACCGCCTGTTGCTGTTAAATTAATTTCTCCACTACTATCACCAAAACAAGCAACAGGTATGGGTATAAGCGTAACATTTACATCCGATGGTGGCAAAGTTACTATAGCATTGGTAGCCCCATTACATCCAATGGAATCTGTAACAGTAACTGAGTAATTTCCATTGGCACTAACATTTATAATTTCGGTTGTTTCGGTAGTCGACCAAATCCATGAATCATACAAATTTGCATCTACCAATGAAATTGTTCCACCATCGCAAAAAGGCACATCAACAATAGTAGACGGAGATGGAGCAGGATTAACCAACACGGTTAAAGTGGCAATTGAATCAGGACATGCACCAGCACCAACAGCAGTGTAGGTATATAGTCCAGAGGCCAGAGATGCGGGATCGAAGGTGCCTAAATAGCCACCTGTTGTTGCGGAAGGACCGGTCCAGCTACCAATGTTTCCGTTAACTAAATCCAGCGAATCATATAGATTAATTGGATTATTGCTTTCACAAACTTCAATAGCTCCATCATCAAATTCAGGAAGCACACACCTTGATAGTTCAATCAAATCCATGGATAAATCGTTGGATCCTGCCATATAGTTTGAAATTACCCGATAACTCATTGTATTTGATAGAGGAGTAACCAGATTAGATGTCCAGTTAACCCAATTTGCATTGCCGATAAGTCCTGTCCAGGTATCAAGAATAATTCCTGATCCATCAACAAGATTGACAGTAATATTACACTGGCCATTCCATGTCTCAATAAACCAAGCTGAGATTTGATATGTTTGATTTGGACAGACACTATAAGGTCGTTCGTATATTAGAGATCCAGGCGGAAGGTTGTTAACAAAATTCATGTATAATGAATAACTTCCGCTATATACCGCATAAGACTTAGGCATCGTATGGTAAGTCATTCCAGTAATTAAATCGGGACAATTTGTGGTATATTCAAAATTCTCCGTGTCAACTAATGTCAATACGCATTGACTCCTTACTTGTCCATTAACAAGAAGAAAAAACAAACCATATAATATTATAGCAAAACGTTTCTTAAATAGTTTCATAAATTCCTAATCTTGAATTTAAAGCCATGTTATGTTTCCATAATCTCCTTCGGAATTAATCAATAGTTATATCTATCTTTTGGTTCACCGCTTACTTAGTGTAAAAATAACACTTTTTGATGTAATCCTTTGTATATTAATAAAATTAAATTATTTTTACATTGTGTAAAATGTACACTAAGCAGTAATAACAAACTAGAAAGATGCTTTTCAAATGAAAGCAGAACCAGCTAGAATACAAAGACAGAATAACCATTATAACTTAAAAATAAACCAAATGAAGAACCGAAAATCTTACCTAAGCATTAAGAGGTTTACACTACTTCTTTTATTCTATGTTTTGTGTCAATCGACCTTTTCTCAAGCTCCTTTGATGGGAACATACACAATTGGATTAACGCCCGGTTATACTAGCCTTGGCAATGCTGTTGATTCGCTAAGCGCGAACGGCGTGGCAGGACCGGTAATTTTTAATTTAACAACTGGAGACTACAACGAGCAGTTGTTGTTTACAGCAATTGCTGGCGCCTCTGCTACAAACACGATTACATTTCAAGGCCTTGGAGATTCAACAAGAATCTACTATTCTCCAACTGCCGCCAATCTTCCAATCATTAATTTAAATGCAGCTAAACACTTCATCTTTGATAGCTTGTTTATTGAAGTGCAGGGTTCTCAGGGTTGGGGTTTTAATTTCATGACTCAGTCTGACAGTAATGTTGTAAGAAGCTGCCATATTACCCTACCAGGTACTGGAGCTAATCACATGGGTATTTGTGCAAATGGATCAATTGATGGTTCTGTTTCAGCTGCCAATAATGCCAACTATCTTTTGATTGAAAACAACTTAATAGAGAATGGTTCTAAAGGAATTCAAGTTCTTGGAAGTACTCCTTATCTAAGTGGTAATAAATTTATTGGAAATACACTCACCGGATTTGGTGGAAATGGAATGAACATATCCGGAAACCAATCTATGGATGTGATAGGAAATAGTTTGAATTCTTCACAATCCGGTGTTAATAGAGCAATAAACAGCTGGCCAACTGGTTTATCAGTTAATTTTATCGGAAATGATATTTATGTTGCCAGTACTATTGCAAACGCCAGAATATTACAGGTTGCCAATGCACCTGGTGGAGGTGGAGCTGGTGGTGATATTGTCATTGCAAATAACATAATTCAGTTTGCAGGTAGTGGTTCAAATCCAAGTTGTATTTACACAAAAAACACCAGCTATTTAAAAATTTATAATAACACATTAAAAGTTACATCAGGTAGTAGTTCACAAGGTTTGTGGATGGATGGAAGTGGCACTAATGTAGAGGCAAAGAATAATAATATCACTGCATATATTACTGGTGGAGAGCTATTGAAAAAGCACAATTCTGTTACATGTGTAGCTTCACATAATAATTTCTATACAACAGGTGCATTCCAAGTTTACTGGACCGGTAATAAATACAGCCTTGCAACCTATCAGACTGCGTCTGGTGATACAGCTTCTGTTTCAATTGATCCAAACTTCTTGTCAAGTACAGATCTTCATATTAATCCAACAAATGCATTCAACAATCTGGGAACCCCGATTGCGGGAATTACTCATGATATTGATGGCGAATTAAGAGACACTGTGACTCCAGACATTGGAGCCGATGAATTTTCTGTACCGGGAAATGATATTGGTATTACGGCTATAGATGGTGTGTCGGGAGTATGTTCAGGAACTGCTGTTGATGTTTATGCAACACTAGGTAATTTTGGCGCAAACACCTTAACCAGCGCAACAATCAACTGGGAAATAAATGGCACCCTCCAAACAGCCGTTTCATATACAGGCTCGTTAACAACCGGCAGCGACACAAGCATATTACTTGGTCAACACACCTTAGCAACTGGCGTGTTCTATGATTTCAAAATTTGGTCGAGCAACCCAAACAACCTACCAGATGAAAGTCCAGCCAACGACACCTTAACCGTAAACGGAGTCCAGTCGTCACTTGCCGGCACTTATACAATTGGGGCAAGCACTAGCGATTACATCGGTTTTGTTGAAGCTGTTGAGGCACTATCAATTTATGGAGTTTGTGGTGCAGTTACATTTGTTGCAGAACCAGGAACCTACACAGGTCAGGTATCCATACCAACAATTCTCGGAGCAGACTCAACGAACAACATAACCTTTACATCTTCAACAAATGACAGTACTGATGTTGTTGTTGAATATGCAGCTTCAGGTTCTGTTGATAACTGGGTGTGGAAAATCAGTTTTCAGGATTGGATTAACATTCATGGTATTACCATTAAAACAACAAGTACAAGCAATTATGCGTATGTACTTTATTTAGAAGGAACAAGTCATAGTACATTCACAAATAATGTATTCTGGGGTAAGGAATCGACCAACTCTAATGCGGCTAACATTTACAGTTCCGCTGTTGGTAATGATAGCTATAACTTGATTGCTAACAACCATATTCGCTATGGTAATCGAAGCATCTATTTTTCTGGGATTTCGGCTAACACGGAAATGTCTAATGTTATTGAAAATAATTTCTGCGACGGGTATGATAATTACGGTATCTATTTGAATTATAATTATGGCGTAAAAGTTCATAACAACCG
>JBFHKL010000275.1:0-5497 GCA_041595375.1 Saccharicrinis sp. | reverse complement strand
TGTAATGGATTTACTTAATTCTGGATCCCAATAGTTCATAAGTGAAAGTGTTCATTAAATTTTATAAATACAAAAATAGAAATAAAAATTTAATAACTTACAATAGTTATTAAATTTTTTAATAAAGAATTAAATCGAAATGCAAATAATATACTTTTCGTCTCCTTGTTAGTGTAAAAATAACGATATCAATAAAATAAAATACGATAAAAATACTTTTTTTAAAAAAAAATTTAATTAAGTTAAAAGTACCCTGCTATTGCAATAAAAAATCTGTGCCTAAAACAGATAATACGCAAAAAAAGGGCTACCTATTAGGAAGCCCTTCATTTATCAAATACAATCAGAATTTTATCGATACAAAGGGTCAGCACCAATAGTACCAACTAAATCAGCAATATAATGCTCCGATTTTACATAGTCAAGTCTTTTTTTAGCAATACCAATTCTATTGCTAATATTCATTTGCTCAACAAGCAAACTATTTTCCGGCTTACGGGCAAAATCTTCAAGATCAGCTAATTGTTTATGAGTAAACTCAAGTTCCTTGGCTTGTTTTAGCTTAAGTCTCTCTTTATACCAATCACTTTCAACAACATAATCACGCTCAAAATATTTACGTAGTTCCGGATCGCTCATATCCTTTCCTTCATATTCTCCATAAGCCATCATGCTTAAAAGAATTTTTAATGGTGGAATAGCAGCCTCAACACTTCCATCTTCGAAGTAGCAAAGAGCCACTTTTCTTTGAGCCTCAACAATATTATGAATACCATCTACAAAATCTTCCATTCCCTGGATTTCAGGCTTAAGCATTTCTTCATTAAACACGGCCTTTGGTTCATCAAACAAACGGTTCATACACCTAAAGGCAAAGTTTTCGGTAATACGATATCCAAGGCGGCTGGCCAATACTTTTTTCCCTTCGTACTCAAAGTCCTCCAGTTTTTCAAGACATCCTGTTTCGATTAACAACTTAGGATCTCTATCTTCAGGAACCAAACGAGCCCATATCTCAGGAATCAACAAACTAATATCATGATCAAAACGACTATTACCCACATAACCTGCTGCAGAACTAAATCCTTGATATTCTGTCAGAATATAAGAAAGAAGTGCATTATTCAAATCGGATGTTGGAGCCAACATATTAAAAGGACCCTTAGTTAAAGCGCCTTCAGTTCCTGCACCATGTGTTGATGGTGATTTACCAGTTAAGCTACAAATGAAATCCATAAATAATTCAGGCAATTCCTGATAATGAATAGGATTATATACACTCAATGAGCGAATACCATTTTTCTTATCTGCAGGATTATTTCTACGTCCCGGTAGAACTGCATTTACAGTAAAAATTACAGGCTCATCTTTTTTTATTCTTCTGCGTAAACGCACACCCACATCGGCCAGATAACTATCTTCTGTTTCTACAGCATAAATATTTTTCTGCAGGTAACGAGGGTTTTTAGTAGGACCATCGGCAACAACACGCGTATGTGAAGGCGTTACAAAATATCCATCTTTATCACTCTCTGCCACTTTCAAAATAAGGTCTTTTACCGGCTGAGTATATTTATCAAAAATAATCGCATCTTCTACCAACTCCACTGCATCAGCCTTTCTCATAGGCTCATAGTTTGTTAGGAAGGTATTATCCTGAACAATATCAGATTCTGCATCAATATCATACCCTCTAATCACTGCTTCATCTGGTCGTTGAAACAAGTGGCTTTCACAGTTCTTAGTGACCTTTACACTTTGATTAGCATACTCTTTATTCAGATGCGCAATTCTTGATGCCGGAATAGTAATAGAAGCTGTAATATCATCCTCCATTTGGATTTTATGACTTGGCACAAAATCAGAACGCAATTTATGCACTAACCAATTTCCATCTTTACTAAAACCAATACGCACATAACTACCAATTACGGGATGATTTTTATACATTAAAGTTGTACCTGCACGGCCGTTTACAATTTCAACGGTCATGTAATCTTTCCAGTTGCCTTTCTCGGTATCATTTCGATATAAACGCTTAACGAATAAAACAAGTGTACGGATATGTTCTGGCATATCTTCTAAAAACTTGTTATACTCATCGCTATATTGTTCTGATGGAGTTAATAACTTAACCGCAGATCCCAATGTTCGTTCCGGGCTTAAGAAAGAACGGGAAGTGCCTGCATTAGGGCGTATATTCTTCCATCTGGTAGAATAATCCTTATCAATAATTTCATCCGCCAATTTAAAATCTTTTTCAAGATTCTGAATATTAAAGTTACCGTACTTAATAGCATTCTGCAGCGATTTAGATATTTCGGATTTTCCTCCTCCGGATACGGTACATGGCTTATGACAAAACATCCCTTCTGCATTGGTATGCACAATTCTCCATAGAGGTTGTGCAGGGTGTTTTAACAATTGAAATTTATCTCCCGAAGGATGTACATATATTTTTTCAGGAGACAGTTTTAAAGAAAATTCACTGCCTTTATTATCCCAACTTACAGTACTTTTTTGTATATCAATATCCGCATGTTCAGGAATATAAATGATTCTTGGATAATTTTGATCGATAGCATAACCTTCTGATTTCATCTCCACTTTATCACCAATTAACTCCATGGCCTCTTTAAAGGAGTATTGATAATCAAATTTTCCTGAGAAATGTTTACCAAACACATTTTCGCTCATAATACCTCTTGGAAAAGCCACAGCACCACCGGCATGCTCCTCTTCTACTAAACCATACAGGTTAGCCGAATATCCAATTTGTGTTTTCACTTCCTTTTTGGAGTATCCGTAGTAGTTATCAGCAATCAAAGTAATCACTACACCCCTATCATCTCTACAGGTAATTTTAAAGGCTCCACCCTCATTATATAATTCATCTTCATTCTCCCAGCACATGCCATCTTTTTTCTGACGTTCTGTAGCTTCTGAAATATGAGGAAGACCCACATCTTTCTTCTTCAGCTTAGTCATTTGAGGAGCTAGTATAATACATCCGGTCGTTCCAGTCCAGTGCTCAACATCTAAGGCTGCATCATTTTCAGCTAGATTATGATCTCCTGCATTGCCGAAAATACTCTCCACAAAATCAAGATTACTTGCTAAACAACCAGGCGCAAAGAAACGAATCTCCATACTCTTTTCTTCGATAACACCCTCAACCTTAGGACAAACAATAGGACGAAGCAACAATGACACTATTGTCTTTGCTTGTTTTTCCTGATTGGCTGTAAAAGGCAGTGTTTTATAATCATCCGAAGGATTTAATGCGGCATAGAGTAAATGAGCAAAAGCCTGCTTAGGCACCTCCTTTTTATCCAGAGGAACAGGTAAACCACCAGCTACAATATGAAAAGTGCCTTTAGTTGTCCTTTTATCATTGGCAGGGTTATTTAATATACCTTGTTTTACCCTGTATGAATTTATTAAATCATTTTTAAAGGTATCCCCGTTTGGCGGTAAACTAACCTCTCTTGCCATTCCTTTTTGATTCAACACAAGTGTGTTGTTGGGAATACGTAACGACTTATCGATATTTACATCCTTAAGATAGTCATCAATAAAGTCTTGTATCCTGGAATCAACAGGAGAAAGGTGATCAGACAACAATCTTGATTTTTCTCTAAAGCTGCTAATTAAACCCTCCGTTAATTCTAAAAACTTAGCATTAGAAAGCTTCTTATGAGCATCTGTTTCATCCTGAAACAAAGGTTGTCCAAGAGCAGCCAATTGAAGGTTGATGTACTGGATCATATCCTTACGATCCTTCTTGGTTGGTTTTAAGTTGAATACTTCCTCTTTCATTATCATTCGGTTTTATGAATCTTCCATATTATAAGATGAGCAAAAATAATTAATTAAAGATATTTTTCTTCATTTAAATAGAATTTTAACCTTATTTTAATAACGTTTTTTTAGTAAATCTTTAAAGCAAACTTCAATTCATTACTAAAATCGCGCAATTTCACTATTAATTAAAATTCAACACCTCTATATTAATTACAATCACATCTCTATTTTCAAAACAAATTTAAGCAATAAAAACTAATCTTTCATAACAAAAACTTGCTGTAAGATAACACAAAAAACAACGAAAAATGTTCAATCAATTTTAAAATTAACTAAACTAAAATATACAACAATCACATTAGCTAATTCAAGTAAAATAAAAGTTTATACAACTACTCATTCATACCCCCACTCCGGATATCAACACCCCTATTAATTTCTATCAAAGACTATGATTTAAAATACATAAACAAGTCTGTAATTCTATTTGCGCTGCATATAACTTAACTATTAAAATTAACTCCTACATATTTTCAATTACGGAATTAAAATTAACAAAAACAGACTGGCAACAACAGCCCAAGACTCTACACCAAGGCTAGGCTATGATAAGAACCCACAACGAATACAAACTGCGCGATAATAATAATAATAATAATATATTTGTATACTTAAATTAAAGGGGGAGATCCTGACTTTCTTACGAAGACAACAACCTTAAAAATATTAGAGATTTAAAAGCTCAGGAAATATCTATTACGAAGAGATTACATTCTTCAATAAAGATGGGATTGCTAGTGATATTATTATACACGATCCCGGAGAATATGGGATGTTTGTATTTAATGACTAATAAAAAAAGCCACTTCAAAGAGTGGCTTTTTTTATTAAAATGGTAAATCTTCATTTGCTCCAGCAGGTGGAACTTCAGCCTCTGTAAAAGGAGGAGCTGGTGTTCCAGGATCATTGCTAGCTTGTACTTTCTCTAATCTCCAGGCTTCTAGGTTTGAAAAATAATTTACTTTTCCATCTTTTTCCCATTTACGCCCTTTGATATTAAACGACACTTTAATAGGTTCTCCCAAATTAAATGGATCAAGTTGCGCACAGCGATCTTGGGTTAATTGAAATTTTATATAATCGTTCCAATCAGAGTTACGCTCATTCATTACTTCTACAACAAACTCGCGTTTTTTGAAAGATGCACTGATGGCTTGTTCGTCGTCTTTAACTATTAAATTACCTGTTAATTCAAAATTCATATCACTCGCTTGTAAATGGTTAATCTTCTATTATAGTTATTTTTTCAATGCTATCACCTGCCTCAATCTCATCAATCACATCCAAACCTTCGTATACAACACCAAAACAGGTATGTGCACCATCCAGGTGAGCCGTATTATTGCGGCTATGGCAAATAAAAAACTGAGAACCTCCGGTATTTTTACCGGCATGAGCCATTGACAATACGCCTCTGTCGTGATATTGTCTATCAGCATTTGTTTCACAATCGATATGATAACCAGGACCTCCTGTACCTACTCTTGGATTACTCATATCCTTAGAGAAAGGGCACCCCCCTTGAATCACAAAGTCAGGAATTACACGATGGAAAGCCAGACCGTTATAAAATCCTTCCTTTGCCAATTTCACAAAGTTTTCAACTGTTTTAGGCGTCTCTTTCTCGTAAAAC
>JBFHKL010000274.1:0-5547 GCA_041595375.1 Saccharicrinis sp. | reverse complement strand
TTATCAAAGTAACTTTAGAATTTACTATGATGTTTATAGTACTCCTACGGTTTATCTTTTAGATAAAGACAAAAAAATCATAGCCAAACGTCTGGATATCGAGAACCTTAAAGCGTTTTTGGATCACGAATTTAAAAACGAAAAAAATAGACTTTAGTAGGAAGATCGATAAAAACAAGGCCTATAATTCCCATTTTTTTGATAATTATCTAATTTAGATAAATGAACAGCTATCTAAATTTGAAAGTATCAATTTAAATTTGTCATAAGAATAAATCACTTTTATTTTTACAGCTCAATACTACTGCTGACTTACTTAAAAAATTTCTATTTAGAATTCTCTTACTCAAGCAAAATGTAAATAATTTATTGATTTTTTTTCGCGAAAGACAAATTTTAGGTCGTGCATTTATAACCTCCCTACTAATAAGGCAATAAATTCAAATATCAAATCGAATACAACAACTAAAAATAAGACTCTTTGAATACTTAATAAACTTTTTTTGTTTGGAAAAAGTAGTCTACTTTTGCTTTAGAAAGAACTTTCTATATTGAAGCAGTCGATCCAAAAATCAAGCTTTATATAAGTTTTTATAGAATTATAAAATAAAGAAGATAATGACAGATAATGTTAATGACAATTATATATCCAGACAAAGTAAAGCACTCTCAGGAGATGATTTACTAAACTGCATAAAAGGCATGCCTGCCCTTCTCTTTCGAATTGAAATTGCAAAAAACAAAATAGAATATCTAAACGATTATCAAATTGATGGCCTGGGAAGTAATACATTTTTACTTCTTAAAAATAAGACTCTTTCAAAAGAACTTATTCTAGAAGATGATTACCCCTACTATATCTCATTTATAAAGGCAACCCAACAAGCAAAAACATCAAAAATAATAATAAGAATTAAAACCTCTAATAATGAAGTACGCTGGATAAAACTGAAAGGAAGTCCGAACTCGTACAACCCAGGATTCTATCTTGGTGTAATGATGGATATCACCTCTTCTGTTGAGCTTGTAAATAATATTATTAAGGAGGAAAGTGAAAAACTAGCCATGATTAACATTCTTGATAATCCTGTTGTACTAGTGAATTTGGAAACGAAAGAGATTATATCGAACAATAATGCAGCTCATGAATTATTCGGTTATAGTATTAATGAATTTAGTAAACTAAAGCTAAACGATCTCTACTATAAAGGGTACACTCGAGAAATGAACAAAGTCCTAGAAAATGTGATTTTCGACAAAAAATGGGAAGGAAAAGTGTTCTTTCGACGCAAGACTAAGGATCGTTTTTTGTGTAACACATGCATGCGCTCCTTTAGAATAAAGAATAAAATATTACTTTCAATATCTATTTACAGTGTTGAAGAAAATCCCAATGAACAAAACCCTATCGAACAGAATCTCCTTTCGGATAATTATAGTATTTCTGAACAGGAATATATGCAGGATTTATTGAAGAAAGTCTCATCCGTATCAGAAATAAAGAACATTCTCGATCTATTTATTAAAAATCCGATACCCGGAATAAAGACTTTTGATGGAATTATCTACTCAGATATTCAAGCAAATAAGGACAGGGTTACTGTTTACTCATCGGGTGCGACTTTTAGCAAGCCTTATTTTGGAGAGGTTTTCACCTATGAAGGTAGTATTGCTGAAAACATAGAACAATACAAACTCAGCAATCTTATTGTTGAAGACACCATGGCAAGTATAAAAGCGATCGATTGGGCTCTTTTTATTCCCGCTGGAATAAGATCCTATTATGCAAAACCTTTTTTTGAACGCAATACCCTACGTAGTATCCTAATATTATGCTCTCAAAAGACCGATTATTTCAGTGATTCTCACATAGAACAATACGATTTACTATGCAAACCATTTATTAAAGGATTAAAAAACTGGCGAAAATTACAACGTACAAAAAAGTAATTGGTTCAATAAATTGGCCATTCAGATAATATTCTTTTAAAAAAGTATTTTAACAACAAAACCGGATCTTATACAATCCGGTTTTAATTTTTATAAAATTTATTTTCTATGATGCCACAAAATAAATAAGCTTAAAAAGCATATTTTAAGTGTAGTAATAAACGAGTGCTGCTAACAACATCCGAATCGGAAACTCTACCATCTACCTGAGTGGTTCCGTAAGCTGCACCTGTGTAAACTATTTCTCCACCAATTTTCATTTTACCAGTTAAAAACTCAACTCTTGGAGCCACTTGGTATAAATAATCAATACCAGAACCCAAAACATACAAACCAACAAAACTTCCGTCTTCTTTAGCTAAATCATCATCAGCACCCAAATTTTTACTATAACCTAGGTTCAAACCATAACGAATATTACCTGTAGTTGTATACATATCGGATACCAAATTCCAGGCTTTAATATTTGTATATTCGTAATCGCCGTTGGCTTTCACATTTTTCACACCATATCCACCAATCACTTTGAAATTATTCATGTTCTGACCATAAATATTCTGAATATTCCACTTGAATTTTTTCCCAGTAATATTCAACCATAAATTGGTGTAATAACTTCCTATTTTTTCATCGGTTGAAAGACCCAAATAATTTTCGGTTAATGGCTGTAAAGTTTTGTAACCTACTGTGAATCCACCAGCAAACACATCTGAAATTTTTGTTTCGAATCGGGTATTAAATTCCGGAATACCTGATTGTTGAGCATATTCTACACTGTAACCATTAGGACCACTACTCTTAAAATCCATTTGTGAAAGAATAGAAAAACTCCATTTGCTATTTTCAAATTTACGAGTATATCTCAACTGAGGAGATCGATTTAAGACTCCAAAAGGAATCGCAGCTCCAAAATGCAATACCCTTGGAAAAGCAGATTCAATAAAAATAGGATGCCAATATTTACCCGCTAAAAGCTGATCTTTTTCCCAATCTAGTTTGATAAAAGCATGACGCAAACGCAATAGACCCGTTTGATCTTCTGTAATTCCAACATAATCACCTTCCAAAACAGCAGTTCCCTTGGCTCCGAGTGCCGTAAAACCACTTACTGTTGCATTTAATCTCGATTGAACAGTAGTCATCATAAATTCCGAGTAGTCGTTCAAATCGTTACCTTCCTCATCGAACGATTCGGCCGTAGGATAAAGTAGAATGGCTCCTTCACGACAGCTCACCGTCTTTCTCGAATCGAAATAGGTTTCCGAAGTAACAAAACCATGTATACTAACCACTGGTTTATCTTGTGCTTTTGCTAGAATTCCTGAGAATAGCAAAACAAAAAGTAATGCATTTTTAATAGATTTCATTGCTTGTTAGTTTAGTTAGATCGTCAGATTTAGGCACGTTTTTACTTAATCGTACTTGAAATCCAAAGACGAATAAATTTTATTTTTTGATGTTGGTTTTTAAGGTTAGGGAAATATTTTTGTGGATTACAAAAAAGAAATTATAAAGTTATTTAAGCCATCTGCAAAGATTTGCTTTCCAAATAATCGGGAAATTCCAGTTTATTTAAACATTCGTTTTTACCAATGAATACAAGATAACAATCCGATTTGGCAGATTTTTGTGCCTCCTCTAATTCATAGCGACCATTGACATATTGCACAACATAAATTCCGTCCTTATCTCTGAAAGCAACTTTACCTTTGCATCTAAAAACACCCTCGGGAAGATTTTTTATGAAAGTATCAAAAGATGCATAAAAAGGAGTACATAACAGGTCCCTTTTTATGGAACCCAAGGCCTCGTGCATATGATTGCAATGATAATGTAATGAGGGAGAAAGAGAAATCTGATCCTTATCAACGACATATAGTAAAGCAGGATTAATATCGCCTTTAACGGAGTCTATTTCCAAAGCCTTACCATTGATAGACTTTATTAACTTACGTACACTTTTTAACTCCACTTCTTCCACTAGATCAACCTTATTAAGAACAATAATATCTGCTGCTTTTATTTGTTCGGAAACAATATTTGATTCCTTCATAGACTTCCTCACATTTAAAGCATCAACAACAGTTGTTATAGAGTCGAATCGCACAAGATCTTGTATTTCGTCTATTTCGTTTAGTAAATTAAAAGGATTAGCCAATCCTGTAGTTTCCAGAATAACAACATCTGGATTATAGGCCTTTTTTACCTGATAAATTCCTTTTTTAAGCTGGCCAGACAGAGAACAACACACGCAACCTTCGTCTACCTCTACTACTCCAAAACTATCTTCCAGCAAGTGTGAATCCAAACCTTTTTCACCTATTTCATTTTGAATAACAGCCACAAAACGGTTATTCTGTGTATGGTATTCAATAAAATGTTTCAGAAAAGTAGTTTTGCCACTTCCCAAAAAACCCGTTAAAATAATTAGCTGAGGTCGATCAATTGCTTTCAAATTGTTGTTGGCATTCTTGGTATCGAAAGGAAGATGACTACTCCACCATTTAGACTGTGAGAAAGGAGTATAGATTGCATCTTTTGCAAGAGAAAAAACCAGAGTTGATTCTTTAAACAATAAGGATTCTTTAGCCTCTTCCTCTTTATAAACCAGATGAATTTCAAGAGGTTTATCACAATTTTCTTCCGAAGCATCATACTGATAAAGTTCAGGAGAATAATAAATCTGTTCAGGAGCCGCTGATAAATTATAACTAATTGTTGAAGCCAACACTTCAAAGAAAGAAAGTGCTAATTGATAGGAAGGAAGGTTCTGATCGAGCTCATTGGGTTCAATCAAACATATTTTACATCCATCCTGCATACCGTATATGCCCTTTTCGGATATTGTTCTATCCCATTGTTTAGAGCTCATTGATATACTCAAACTATCTCTTGTATCTTTTTGAAGAACAATATTGATATCTGCGATATAAAAAAGATCGGTAAAATCGGGATAAGTTACAAAGTTACGAACAAGTTCCATATACTCATCACGACCAGCTATAATCGCTGTTTCCAAAGCGAACCTCATTCGCATTTCCTCCTCAGGGGAAGGAAAATATGCCAATTTATAGTTCAAATGATAGTAACCGTCAATCTCTTTTGATGAATACAGATAGATTCCATAAACACCATTACTCCCTTTTATCTTACAAGTCCATCCGAAACCACTTTTTACAACAGGATGCAAACCTCTCCAACCAAGAGCCGTTCTGCTGTTTAAAACAAAATTTGTACGAATCAGTAGATTATCGAGAAATTTTTGCGCATTAATTAAAGTATCACCCTGACCAACTGTGGGATATAAACAATTTAAATCCATATTTTTTAAATTTTAGAAACGGTAAAGCCTGTATAGCTGATTCAAAAATTAATATTCAGTTAAAAAACCATCTATAAAAATTGAATCAACTATGCATTTATCATTAAAAAACTATGCTTTAAACTCCATGGTATCGCCATTCCCCAAATAGGCTTTATCTTTAGAACCATTTTGAGCAGTTCCTTCGATTACATTATAACCACGTTCTTTAAATTTTTTGGCTGTTAGTATACCCGTACAATGGTTACAACCGATTTTCTCGAATCCCCACTCTC